>NZ_JBBATF010000095.1:0-11890 GCF_040398885.1 Mycobacterium sp.
ACTCGCCGAGATCCCAGCTCGTCGGGCAGACGAGGTTGCCGACGTTCTCGATGAAGAGGCAGTCGAGGTCGGCCACGTTCCAGCCCTCGAGCCGCCGTTCGACCATGTCGGCCTCGAGGTGGCAGAGGCCGTGCGTCTCGATCTGCCTGACCGGAGCCCCGCTCTCCGCCAGCCGGCGGGCGTCGTTGTCGGTCTCGAGGTCGCCGACCACCGCGGCCACCGCGAGCCCGCGGGCCTTGAGCCGCAGGAGCGTCTCCCGCAAGAGCGCCGTCTTCCCGGTGCCCGGGCTCGACACCATGTTCACGACGAGCACGCCCGCCGCCGCGAACCGCTCCCGCATCCGCCGGGCCAGCTCGTCGTTCTTCTTGAGGATGCGGGTCCGCACCTCGAGGATCCGGGGCTCGATCATGGCCTCACTCCGCCGCCCGGCCGACCGCTCTCCCGGTCGTCCAGCTCGAGCGACTCGAAGTCGAGCTCGCGGCCGCCCCGGATGTCGCCGCTCGGCCGGCCGCACCGGGGGCAGGCCAGCCGCTGCACGCCCGGCGGCTCCACCTCCGCGCTGCAGTCCCCGCACCAGACCCGCACCGGCACCTCCTCGATGTCGAGCACGCAGCCGGCCAGCGGCGTGCCCTCCGCGAGCAATTCAAATCCGAACCGCAGCGCGTCGACGGAGACGCCCGCCAGCCGCCCGATCCGCAGCACGATCCTCCGCGGGCGGCCTCCGGCCGCGGCCGACCGCTCGCGCGCGATCTCGACCACGCTCGCGGCGATCGACAGCTCGTGCATCCCGCCGGTCCTCCGGAACGCACCGCCGCGACCGCCGTCGCCACCGCCGCGTGGCGGTCGCGGCCAAGGTCGTGATCGTCTTCCGAGAGGATACCGCGGCCCCGGCCGCGGTGCCGAATCGAAGCGGACGGAACCGCGCGACTTCCCGCGCGGATTCCGGATCCCGGGCACGATAGACTTTTGCGTCGGCGGCGGACTCCCGCGGCCACGAAGGGAAGCGCTCGATTTGGACAGGCGCACCGTCACTCCGGCCGCCGCGGACGCCGGCCCCCGGGCCGCCGTCGCCGCTGCGCCCCGCGACGCGACCGCGCCGGCCGTGCTCGTGATCGGCTGCGGCAACCTGCTCTGCGGCGACGATGCCGCCGGACCGGTCTGCATCAGCCGGCTCCGCGACCGCGGGCTCCCGGCCGGCGTCGAGTGCGTCGACTGCGGCACCGCCGGCATCGAGGTCGCCTTCCGGATGCGGGGGGTGCCCGAGCTGATCATGATCGACGCCTGCCGCGGCGGCGGGCCGCCGGGCGCGCTGCTCGAAGTCGCGGGGGATGATCTCGAGCTGCCCGCCCCCGCGGCGAGCTTTCACGCCTTCCGCTGGGACCACGCCCTCGCCTTCGGCCGCTGGCTGCTGGGGGCGGACTATCCGCGGCGGGTCACCGCCTGGCTGATCGCCGGGGAGGCGTTCGCCCCCGGCGACTCGCTCTCGCCCGCGGTGGACCGGGCCATCGACACGCTCTGCGACCGGCTGTGCGCGCGGCTCGGCGACCGGCAGCTTGACGGGCCGGGCGACCGGCAGCGGCCGCGACATGGGGACGAGCGGCGCGACGGGCTCCACGATCCGCCCGCCGCCGCTTCCGCCGCGGCCCCCAGGAGTGCCTGACATGTGCCTCGCCGTGCCCGGCAGGGTGGAATCGATCCGCGCGGAGCAGGGCACGCTCATGGGCCGCGTGAGCTTCGCCGGCGTCGTCCGGGACGTCTGCCTGGCCTACGTGCCCGACATCGCGGTGGGCGACTACGCGCTCGTGCACGTCGGCTTCGCGCTGCAGAGGATCGACGAGGCCGCCGCCCGCGACACGCTCCGCACGCTGGCCGCGGCGGGCCTCCTGGCGGAGGAGCTCGGGGCCGACCGCGGGCCCGACCAGCGCCGCGGGGAGGCGGAGCCACGATGAAGTTCCTCGCCGAGTATCGCGACGCCCCGCAGGCCCGCCGCCTCGCCGCGGTCATCGCCCGCACGGTCACGCGACCCTGGTCGATCATGGAGGTCTGCGGCGGGCAGACCCACTCGATCATCCGCAACGGCATCGACCAACTGCTCGACGGCTCGGTGGAGTTCATCCACGGGCCCGGCTGCCCGGTCTGCGTCACCCCACTGGAGATGATCGATCGCGCCCTGGCGATCGCCGCCCGCGACGACGTCATCTTCTGTTCGTTCGGCGACATGCTGCGGGTGCCCGGATCCAGCCAGGACCTGTTCAGCGTGCGCGCCCGCGGCGGGGACGTCCGGATCGTCTACTCGCCGCTGGACGCCACCCGCATCGCCGCCGAGAACCCCGATAAGCAGGTGGTGTTCTTCGGGGTCGGCTTCGAGACGACCGCACCGGCCAACGCCATGTCGGTGCTGCACGCCCAGCGCCTCGGCTTGACCAACTTCTCCATGCTGGTGTCCCACGTCCTGGTGCCGCCGGCGATGGAGGCCATCCTCAGCTCGCCCACCAACCGCGTGCAGGCCTTCCTGGCCGCCGGTCACGTCTGCACTGTGATGGGCACCGGCGAGTACGGGCCGCTGGTGGACAAGTACGGCGTCCCCATCGTGGTGACCGGCTTCGAGCCGCTGGATCTGCTGGAAGGTGTTCGGCAGGCGGTCGAACTGCTCGAATCGGGCACGACGGAACTGCGCAACGCCTACCCGCGGGCGGTCACCGCGGTCGGTAACACTGTCGCCCAGCAGGCGCTGTCGGAGGTGTTCGCCGTGACCGACCGGCAGTGGCGGGGGATCGGGATGATCCCGAAGTCGGGCTGGACGCTGTCGCCGCGTTACGCCGAGTTCGACGCCGAGCGCAAGTTCGGGGTGGGGCAGTTGACCGTCGCCGAATCCGATCTGTGCCACGCCGGTGAGGTGCTGCAGGGGCTGATCAAGCCCAACCAGTGCCCGGCCTTCGGCACCAGCTGCACACCGCGAACCCCGTTGGGCGCCACCATGGTTTCCAGCGAAGGCGCCTGCGCGGCGTACTACCAGTTCCGCCGGTTGGCCGGAGGCGCTGCGGCGCCGACATCGGCGTCCGCGAGTGCCTGACCTCCCGGACCCGTCGAACTGGGTCTGCCCGCTGCCGTTGCGCGACACCACACGCATCGTCATGGGTCACGGCGGCGGCGGCATCCTCTCCGAGGAACTGATCGAGAACCTCTTCCTGCCCGCGTTCGGCTCGGCGGGCGGGCCGTCCCGCGATTCGGCCGTGCTGGCAAACCCCGGCGGGCGGATCGCCCTGACCACCGACTCCTACGTCGTCAACCCGCTGTTCTTCCCGGGCGGCGACATCGGCGATCTGGCCGTCAACGGAACCGTCAACGACCTGGCCTGCAGCGGCGCCCAGCCAATCGGGCTGACCGCCGGGTTCATCCTCGAGGAGGGCCTGGAGATCGAGGTGCTCGGCGCCGTCGCGCAGAGCATGGGCCGGGCCGCCGCCGCAGCCGGGGTGGACATCCTCACCGGTGACACCAAGGTGGTCGGCAAGGGCGGCGCCGACGGGCTTTTCGTCAACACCGCCGGTATCGGGGTGGTGCCCGAGGGGCTGCGCATCGGTCCGGAGCAGGCCCGGCCGGGTGACCACGTCATCGTGTCGGGCAACATCGGCGAGCACGGCGTGGCCATCATGAGCGTGCGGGAGGGCATCGACTTCGGCACCACGGTCACCACCGACAGCGCCCCGCTGCACCGACTGGTGGCGGCCATGCTCGCCGCCCTGGAAGGCCGGGGCGAGGATCCCAATCACATTCACGCGCTTCGGGATCCGACCCGCGGCGGTCTGATCGCCGCCACCGTGGAGATCGCCCGCGCCTCCGGCGTCGGCGTCGAACTCGACGAGTCCGCCGTCCCGGTGCCGGAGACGGTGGCGTCGGCCTGCGGATTCCTGGGACTGGATCCGATGCAGGTGGCCAACGAGGGCAAGATGGTGGCCTTCGTCGACCCGGCGCACAGCGAGGCCGTGCTGGCCGCGATGCGGGCCCGCCCGGAGGGGGCGAACGCCGCCGTCATCGGCCGCGTGGTCGCCGAACACCCGGGAATGGTGGTGGTGCGCACCCCCTTCGGGACAACCCGGGTGGCGGAACGCGAACTGGGCGAACAACTTCCACGGATCTGCTGAGGGCGCGCGCGCCGATGGTGCGCAGCGGCGCCGGAGGTCGCCGTTTGCGGCCTGGGACGGCACGCCTGGTAGGTTTGCTCAGATCACTCTCAGAAACTTCTGCGAACCCATCGAGGGGGGCGTTCTGTGCCTTTTGCCATGCGGTCTTTTGTGACGGCAGGGGTCGTCGTGCTCAGCGCCGGCGTCGCGTCGGTGGCGCCCGCGCCGAACACGCCGGGTCCGGGTGGCGACCGCGTGTCCTTCGCGCCGTACAGGCTGATCGCCGATTCCTCGCCGGCGGCCGTGCCGCAGAACCTGCTCAACATGGTGCTGTCGATCCCGGCCTGGGAAGTGCAGGCCATGAACCGCTTCGCTGATGCGATGGCCGCCACCGGAAGCTGGCAGGTGTGGGGCCCGACCAACGTCCTGGGGTTCGACGAGCAGGACCCGCCGAAGCTCGAAGCGCTGGTCGACATGGCGATCCCGATCCTGCCGTTCTCGTCGGCCCTGGGACAGCAGTTCGGCTGGTGGGCGAAGGCCAACTTCCCGATGAACGCCGGGTGCGCGGCCAGGCCGGGTGCCTGCCCGGATCTCGTTGCGCTGCAAGATGTCTCGCTCAAGGTGCCGACGAGGCAGCTGTATGACGGGTACCAGTTCCCGACCGTGACCAACTCGTTCACCGGTGAGCCGACGTCGTGGTCGGGTGCGTACGTCGAACTCGATCGCACCGGGGCCTTCGGCGCCCTGAACGCCTACCTGACCGGCCCGGCGGCGCCTGTCGAATCCGTCTCGGCGAACGACTTCGCGACCGCCTTCGGAAGGGTGCTGCGGTCGGTCTCGGACGCGTTCAACCCGTGGGTCCAGAACAGCGAATGGTTCAACGAACAGCAGACCGGGCTGGCCCCGGTGTTCCGCAAGCTCGCGCCCGCGCTGTGCGAGTCCTGCGATCCGGACAAGCCCTACGACAATCCGTGGCTCTACGAGAACTATCCGCTCAAGCCCGCGCCGGCGGCGTCGGTCGTGGCGGCCGCTGCGGCCGAGACGCCGGACCCGGTTCCCAGCGATTCGGCCGATCCAGGAAAGCTGCCCGACTTAGCAGGGCGGGCCGGGGCGCAGGCGCCTGCCGGCCCGGCCGCGGCACCCGCGCCCCGCCGGTCGCACCGGCCGGCCCATGCGTCTGCGTCGGACACAGCGTCGGGCGCAGCGTCGGATTCCCCGGGTTCGGCGCGGCGGGCCGCCCGGTCCGCCGCGGGTTCCGCGCGCTGAGACTGCTCGTCAGCGCCTGGCGTCACAGGTGCACTGCTGGTCCTTGGGGACCTCGCTCATCACCTGCTCGGCGTGCAGGCCGCAGCCGTCCCAGGTGGTCTTGTGGCAGCGCGGGCACTGGACTTGGTAGCACATGATCTTCTCCTTCGGACTGGTGAGGTTACCCGGTCGTCGCCACCCGCAGAAGTACCCCGGTGGGTATCTGCGCCGGACGATGCTACAATACCCCTACAGGTATTGAGGAAAGGCGCGATGACTGCGCCGGGCGGAGGTGACCATGATCGCGCTCACCGTCGCACTGGCCGTCTTCGTGGGCATCTCGCTGGGCCTGCTCGGCGGCGGCGGCTCGATCCTGACCGTGCCGCTGCTGGCCTACGTGGGCGGCATGGAACCCAGGCAGGCCATCGCCACCTCGCTGCTGGTGGTGGGTGTCACCAGCGCGGTGGGCGCGGTCACCCACGCCCGTGCCGGGCGGGTGCGCTGGAGGGTCGCGGCGGTGTTCGGGGCCGCCGCCATGGCGGGGGCCTTCGGCGGCGGCCGGCTTGCGCACTTCATTCCCGGCAACATCCTGCTGATCGCCTTCGCGGTCATCATGATCGCCGCCGCGGTGGCCATGCTTCGCGGCCGTCGTGATCTGGCCGACGAATCGAGCGGACCACTGCCGATCGCGAAGATCCTGCTGCAGGGCGTCGTCGTCGGGATGATCAGCGGCCTGGTCGGCGCGGGCGGCGGCTTCCTGCTCGTCCCGGCCCTGGCCCTGCTGGGCGGACTGCCGATGCCGGTGGCCGTCGGCACCTCGCTGGTGGTGATCTCGATGCAGTCCTTCGCCGGCTTCGCCGGGCACCTGTCCGGGGTCGCCATCGACTGGAGACTCGCCGGGTTGGTCACCGCTGCCGCGGTGGCCGGCAGTGTCGCCGGCGGCATGCTGACCTCCCGCATCGAGCCGGCCAGGCTACGAAAGGCCTTCGGCTGGTTCGTTCTCGCGATGGCGTCGGTGGTGCTGGCCGAGGAGGCCGACATCCGGATCGGGGCGGCGGTGGCCATCGTGGCCGCGATCGCCGGCGCAATCGCCTTCATGTGCGCCCACTACGCGCGCTGCCCGCTGCGCAAGGTCCTGATCGACCCGGGCGTCATACCCGGTGGGGTACCATCGAGTCGCGTTGGCAACAGTGTCGTGAAAGGTGGCCGCCATGGTCGGTGACGAAACCGCCGTAACCGAGGTGCTCAACCGGCTCCGCCGCGCGCAGGGTCAATTGGCCGGCGTCATCTCGATGATCGAGCAGGGCCGCGAGTGCAGGGACGTCGTCACGCAACTGGCCGCGGTGTCCAAGGCTCTCGACCGGGCCGGGTTCAAGATCGTCGCCTCCGGCCTCAAGGAATGTGTCCTCGGGGACCCCGTCAACGGGAGGACACCGATGACCGAGGCGGAGTTGGAGAAGCTCTTCCTCTCGCTGGCGTAGTCAGCCGACAGGTCGGCCGAAGCGGCTCGCCGCTGTCTTCGGGTCAGCGAATCGGCTTGAGCAGGATCGGCATTCCGTCGACCGGCATCGGCATGCCCGCGTGGTCGTAGCGCGGCTTGTACCCCGGGTGCGGCAGTTCGAGTCGATAGTTGCGCAACACCCGGTGCATGACCGACTTGATCTCCAGTTGGCCGAACACCAGGCCGATGCACTTGTGGGCGCCGCCGCCGAACGGGGCGAAGGCGTAGCGGTGCCGCTTGTGTTCGGAGCGCGGTTCGGCGAACCGGGCCGGGTCGAACTTCTCCGGTTCGTCCCACAGTTCGGGGAGCATGTGGTTCATGCCCGGCCATAGGGTGATGTTCGTCCCGGCCGGTACGAAGTAGCCCTGGATGGAGGTGTCCCGGACGGCGCGACGGACGTTGAACGGCAGCGGTGTCACCATCCGCAGACACTCGTTGATCACCAGGTCCCAGGTCTCCAGCTTGTCCAGGGTGTCGATGTCCAGCGGTCCGTCGCCGATCCGGTCGCCTTCCTCGCGGAGACGTTCCTGCCACTGCGGGTTGGCGGCCAGGTGGTAGGCCATGGTCGTCATCGTCGACGACGACGTGTCGTGCGCGGCCATCATCAGGAAGATCATGTGGTTGACGATGTCGGCGTCGCTGAAGGAGTTGCCGTCCTCGTCGGCGACGTGGGTGAGCACCGTCAGCATGTCGGTGCCGTCGGAGCCCCGCTTCTCGGCGACCCGTGCGGTGAAGTACTCCTCCAGGACCTTGCGGGCCGCCAATCCCCGCCACCACTTGAACGGCGGCACCGGGGTGCGGATGATCGCACCGCCCGCCCGGGTGGTGGTCTCGTATGCCGCCTTGATCCTGGCGACCAGTTGGTGGTCGCTGGTGGTGTCATGGCCCATGAACACCACCGAGGCGATGTCGAGGGCGAGTTCCTTGATCGCGGGCAGGAACAGGAAACGGTTGTCGTTCACCGGCCAGTCGTTGGCGACGACCTTGGTTGCCACGGCGTCCATGTGGGCGATGTAGCCGGCCAGTCGGGTGCGGGTGAACGCCTCCTGCATGATCCGCCGGTGGTACCTGTGCTCGTCGAAGTCCAGCAGCATCAGGCCGCGCTTGAAGAACGGGCCGATGACATCCGCCCACGCCGCCGTGGTGAAGTCCTTGTTCTTGTTGGTGAACACTTCCTGGGTGGCGTCGGGGCCCAGGGCGGCGACGGATTTGAGCGCCGGGGTCGTGGTGTAGTACACCGGCCCGTACTTGCGGTAGCTCTCCAGCACGAAGTCCGGGCCGCTGCGGAAGACCTCGATCAGGTGACCCAGCAACGGAAGCCCGGCGTTGCCCATGACCGGTTTGAGGCCGCTGCCGGCCGGTGGCCTGGAGAACTCGAACTGGGACCACTCCTGTTTACGCAGCCGGTCCTCGACGATCCCCATTCCTGGGATGGTCTGCAGCGTGGGGGTGAGTTTGCGACGGGCTTGTTCGAGCAGGTGCTGATGGGTGCTGATGGTCGGCATCGGCGTCTCCTGCGTGGACTTGTGACCGGCGTTGGCGCCATTTTCCCGGGCAAAGTTGACGGCTGTCAAGTTTCCATCCCGGCTCGGCGTGGTGCATGGTGAACGGGTGAGCGCTCCGCAGCAGTCCGAGGAGGTGCCGCGCCGGCGCGGCGACCGTCAGAGGCACGCGATCGTGCGGGCGGTTCGGGAGTTGCTGACCGAGAAACCATTCGCCGAACTGTCGGTCAGCACGATCAGCGACCGTGCCGGGGTGGCACGCTCGGGCTTCTACTTCTACTTCGACTCCAAGTACGCCGTGCTGGCGCACATCCTCGGTGAGGTCGTCGGCGAACTCGAGGAACTCACCGGGGACTTCGCCCCGCGCGGCGACGACGAGACCCCCGCGGCGTTCGCCAAACGGATGATCGGCAGCGCCGCGGCGGTCTACGCCCACAACGACCCGGTCATGTCGGCGTGCAACATCGCCCGCGGCACCGACGCGGAGATCCGCGAAATCCTGGACCGCTACAACGATCTCGTCATCGACCAGATCGTGCCGGTGGTGGAGGCCGAGATCCGCAACGGCGCCGCCGACCCGGTCACCGATGACGTCAGCGCCCTGGTCCGGATCCTGGTCGGGACGACGGCGCAGACGCTGTCGGGCGAGTCGACGTTCACCGGTCCGGGCAGAGATCTTCCCCGCGCGGTGGCGGTGCTGGAAAAGCTTTGGCTGCATGCGCTCTGGGGCCGGCGGGCCGAGCCGGCACAGGGCGGCAGGCAGGCCGGATCATGAGCCTGGGCTTCAGCGGCAAGCGGATCCTGGTGACCGGCGCCGCCAGCGGTATCGGCCGGGCCCTCGCGCACAGGCTGGCCCGCGAGGGCGCGGTGCTCTACCTGACCGACGTCAACGCCGACGGTCTGGCCGACACCGTCGCCGCGGCCCGCGAGGCCGGGGCAGAGGTGGCCGAGCACCGCGCGCTGGACGTCTCCGATTTCGACGCGGTGAGCGACTTCGCCGCCGAGGTGCACAGCCGCCACCCCGCGATGGACGTGGTGATGAACATCGCCGGTATCTCGGCGTGGGGCACCGTCGACCAGTTGACCCACACGGCACTGGCGGTCGATGATCGACGTCAACCTGATGGGGCCGATCCACGTCATCGAAAACTTCGTTCCCCCAATGGTTTCCGCCAGACGGGGTGGTCATCTGGTGAATGTCTCCTCGGCCGCCGGACTGGTGCCGCTGCCCTGGCATGCCGCCTACAGCGCCAGCAAGTACGGGCTGCGCGGGCTGTCGGAGGTGCTGCGGTTCGACCTGGCCCGGCATCGCATCAGGGTCTCGCTGGTGGTCCCCGGCGCGGTGAACACCCCCCTGGTGCAGTCGGTGCAGATCGCCGGGGTCGACCGCGACGACCCCCGGGTGCAGCGCTGGGTCCGCCGCTTCAGCGGTCACGCGGTGTCGCCGGAGAGGGCCGCCGACAAGACCCTGGCCGGGGTCGCCCGCAACCGGTTCCTGATCTACACCTCCCCGGACATCCGGGCGCTCTACGCTTTCAAGCGATACGCGCCGTGGCCCTTCGGTGTGGTGATGAAACCGGTCAACGTGCTGTTCGCCCGGGCGCTGCGGCCACCGGCCCGCAGACAGCTGCCGCCGGGCCGCAGATAGGGGAGCGACGCCGATGTCCGCCGACGTCTCACTGACCGACACCTACTGGAAACTGCTCGACGTGGACGGTGCCGCGGTGACGGTGGCCGAGCAGATGCGCGAACCGCACCTGGTGCTGCACGGCGAGGACGGCCGGCTGGCCGGTTCCGGAGGGGTCAACCGGTTGATGGGCGGGTACACCGTGGACGGCGGGGCAGTGTCGTTCACCCAGGTCGCCACGACGATGATGGCCGGCCCGCCGGAGGCGATGCAGCAGGAGCAGGTCATTCTGGGGGCGCTGGGCCGGGTCCGGGGCTTCCGGGTCGCCGGGGACCGGCTCACGCTGGTCGACGAGGCCGCGCGCCCGGTGCTGACGGCCGTGGCCGTGGCGCTCTGATTGCGCCGCTCTCGCGATCCGGCTTGTCGGCGCCGTCTGATAGGTCTGTGGCACGGCATGTTGTGACGTGCGACACGCCGAACGGAGCCCTGGCAACAGGCTTACGACCTGGGAATTTCAAAAATGTCATTCGGAATATGTAGTACCTACACGCGTTGTCGGACACTAGGTGTAGTGTTTGGAAAGCCGGTGGGCCCGCGGATCGCGGGTCCGCCGGGACCAGTCGAAACGCTCGCCGAGGAGTCCTCCAGCAGATGACCATCACCGTCTACACCAAGCCGGCCTGTGTTCAGTGCAACGCCACCTACAAGGCCCTCGACAAGCAGGGTCTGGCCTACGAGATCGTGGACATCACCGAGGTTCCGGAGGCCCGGGACTACGTGATGGCGCTGGGTTACCTGCAGGCGCCGGTGGTGGTGGCCGGCGGTGAGCACTGGTCCGGCTTCCGCCCGGACCGCATCAAGGCCCTCGCCGGCGTCGAGCAGACCGACGCCACCGCCGTCAGCGCCTAGCGGAACCGTCATGCAGTCCGGCGGCGGCGTGCTCGGGGAAGCCCCGGTGCGGGTGGTGTACTTCTCCAGCGTCTCGGAGAACACCCACCGCTTCGTGCGCAAACTCGACCTGCCCGCCGTCCGGATCCCGCTGCACGGCCGCATCCGGGTCGACGAACCCTATGTGCTGATCCTGCCCACCTACGGTGGCGGAAAGGCCAACGGGCCGGACCCCGATCTGGATTCCAATGCCGGGGGCTATGTGCCCAAGCAGGTCATCGCATTTCTGAACGACGAGCACAACCGATCGCTGATCCGCGGCGTGATCGCGGCCGGCAACACCAACTTCGGCGCCGAGTACTGCTACGCGGGCGATGTCGTCTCCCGCAAGTGCGGGGTGCCGTATCTCTACCGATTCGAATTGATGGGAACCGCGGAGGACGTGGAAGCCGTCCGCGCGGGCCTGGCTGACTTCTGGAAGGACAAAGACGAGTGGCACCAACGGTCACTGCTGCAGAGCCGGTAACCACCACCAGTCCGGCGCACGCGCTGCCGGGGGAGACCGACTACCACGCGCTCAACGCGATGCTCAACCTGTACGGCGCAGGGGGAGAGATCCAGTTCGACAAGGACGTGCTCGCAGCCCGGCAGTACTTCCTCGAGCACGTCAACCAGAACACCGTCTTCTTCCACAACTACGACGAGAAGCTCGACTACCTGATTCGCGAGAACTATTACGAGCGCGAGGTTCTCGACCAGTACTCGCGCAACTTCGTCAAGACGCTGATCGACCGGGCGTACGCCAAGAAGTTCCGCTTCCCGACGTTCCTGGGCGCGTTCAAGTACTACACCTCCTACACGCTGAAGACCTTCGACGGCAAGCGCTACCTGGAGCGCTTCGAGGACCGCGTGGTGATGGTCGCGATGACCCTGGCTGCGGGGGACACCGCACTGGCCGAGCAACTGGTCGACGAGATCATCGACGGCCGGTTCCAGCCGGCCACCC
>NZ_JBBATF010000096.1:0-11832 GCF_040398885.1 Mycobacterium sp.
AGTACAGGGCGTTGGCGAGATTCCGGCGACCGGCGATCACGGCCGGGTCGGCCGGGTCGAACAACTCGAACAACTCGATCAATCGAGTCCGCACCCGGGTGCGATCCTCCCCGCTGGTGCGTTTGACCAGACCGATCAGCCGGTCGAACCCCGCGGTGGGATCCTGGCCGAGAGCCTCGACGTCGGCCGCGGCGAACGCCGCGTCGATGTCGTCGGGCGCGGCGTCGGCCACCGCGACGACGCCGGGCGAGTGTGACGACGCCCGCTGCAGGAATGAGATCTGACGCAACGCGCCCTTGGCCTCGGCATGCTTGGGATCGGCGTCGAGGATCGCCTGGTAAGCCGCCGCGGCGGCAACGAAGTCGCCGGCGTCCAACTTCTCCCGGGCCTCGGCGAGTCCGGGATCCACCGGCGGCTCGGCCTCGCCGCCCCCGGAGAGCTTGCCGGCGGTGGCCGCCAGCAGCGAGTCGATCCAGCGGCGCAACTGCTCGGGCGGCTGCGGGCCCTCGAAACTGTTCAACGGCTGGCCCCCGGCCAGCGCCACCACCGTGGGCACACCTTCGACGCCGAAGATCGCGCCCACCCGCGGCACGGCGTCGACGTCGACCGACGCCAGCGACCATTTGCCCGCGTCGGCGGACGCCAGCGCGCCCAGTGCGTCGAGCATCTCCAGGCAGGCCCGGCTGCGCGGCGACCACAGCAGCACGACGACAGGCACCTCCGAGGAGCGCACCAACACCTCGGCCTCGAAGTTGGCCTCGGTGATCTCGACGCCACCGTCGGCGCCGTCGCCGGCAGCGGGTTTCTTCAGACCGGACAGATCGACCGCTCCGGTCATCACCGGTGCGATTCTCGGGCGAGGACGCGTCACATCCACAAGTCTGGCACGAAGACGGTTATGACCAACGTCACAGGTCGACGTCCCGGTTGGCCGCAGTGGCCGCCCGGCAAACTCAGGCGCGCAGGATCAGGGCGTCGCCCTGCCCCCCGGCGCCGCACAGTGCGGCCACCGCGTACCCCGAACCACGGCGGGACAACTCCAGTGCCGCGTGCAGGGTGATCCGCGCCCCCGACATCCCGATGGGATGTCCCACGGCGATCGCGCCGCCGTGGATGTTCACCTTCTCCGGGTCGACGCCGAGTTCCCGGGCTGATGCCAGTGACACCGCCGCGAACGCCTCGTTGATCTCGATCACGTCGAGTTGGTCGACGGTGATGCCCTCGCGGGCGACGGCCTTCTTGATCGCGTTGGCCGGCTGGGACTGCAGTGTCGAGTCCGGACCGGCGACGTTGCCGTGCGCACCGATCTCGCAGAGCCAGGTCAGTCCGAGTTCTTCAGCCCTGGCCTTGTTCATCACCACCACGGCGCAGGCGCCGTCGGAGATCTGCGAGGCCGAACCGGCGGTGATGGTGCCGTCCTTCCGGAACGCCGGACGCAGCCCGCTCAACGACTCGGCCGTGGTGTTGGCTCGAATTCCTTCGTCTTCGCCGAATTCGATGGGATCACCCTTGCGCTGCGGAATCTGCACTGGCACAACCTCATCGGCGAATACGCCGTCCTTCCACGCCGCAGCCGCCTTCCGGTGCGACCCGGCGGCGAACTCGTCCTGCTCGAGGCGGGTGAACTTGTCGGCGTCGTTGCGCTGCTCGGTGAGCGCACCCATCGGCTGATCGGTGAACACGTCGTGCAGGCCGTCGTAGGCCATGTGGTCTTTGACCGTCACGTCGCCGTACTTGTAACCCGCGCGGCTGTCCATCAGCAGGTGCGGGGCCTTCGACATGGATTCCTGACCACCGGCCACCACGACATCGAATTCGCCCGCGCGGATCAACTGATCGGCGAGTGCGATGGCGTCGATACCGGACAGGCACATCTTGTTGATGGTCAGCGCGGGCACGTCCCAGCCGATACCGGCGGCCACCGCGGACTGCCGGGCCGGCATCTGGCCGGCCCCGGCGGTGAGCACCTGACCCATGATCACGTACTCGACCAGCGAGGCCTCGACTCCGGCCTTCTCCAGGGCCCCGCGGATCGCGACCGCGCCCAGGTCGCTGCCCGAGAAGTCCTTCAGCGAACCCATCAGCCGCCCGATCGGTGTCCGGGCTCCAGCAACGATCACAGACTTCGTCATCTCTTCCTCCTAAGACATCCACCCGCGGTGGTCATGGAATGCGATCCGGGCCATGGCTGACCAACCGCCTGCGCGAGAGGTTACCGTGTTGTTATGACGACTGAGCACGTCGACGCCCGCGCACTGCTGGCGAGCGCTCTGGTCACCGCGATCGACCATGTGGGCATCGCGGTGCCTGATCTGGACGCCGCGATCGCCTGGTACCACGACACCCTCGGCATGATCCTGGTCCACGAGGAGATCAACGCCGATCAGGGGGTGCGCGAGGCCATGCTGGCCGCGCGCGGCGCTCCGGACGGCAGCGCCCGGATTCAGCTGATGGCACCGCTGGACGAGACCTGCACCATCGCCAGATTCCTCGACAAGCGCGGGCCCGGCATCCAGCAGCTGGCCTGCCGGGTCAGCGATCTCGACGCCCTGTCGGCGCAACTGCGCGACAACGGCGTGCGGCTGCTGTACGACGCGGCGCGGCGCGGCACGGCGAACTCCCGGATCAACTTCATCCACCCGAGGGACGCCGGTGGCGTCCTGGTGGAACTGGTCGAGCCCGCCCGGCACTGAGCGTTCAACCCCTCCGGCGGGTCGGTCCGCGGTCGGCCCGCTTCGACCAGCAGGGCGTGTGCCAGTGCCGCCGATCCTCACCGTCGGTGTCGTCGGTCCGCCACACCGCCACATGGGGAACGCCGGAACGGATTTCGTGATCACACCCGGGACAGCGGTAGGTCTTGACGGCCCTGGCGCCGGGGATCGAGACCACTTCGTAGTCGTGGCCGTCCGGCCCGCACTCGACCCGCCGGAACATCAGAACAGCCGGAACTCGTCGCTGTCCATCCCGCGCATCGAATCGTAATCCAATGTCAAACAACGGATTCCGCGGTCTTCAGCCAGCGTCTTCGCCTGCGGTTTGATCTGCTGGGCCGCGAACACCCCGGCGACCGGCGCCAGCAGCGGATCGCGGTTGAGCAACTCCAGGTACCGGGTCAGCTGTTCCACCCCGTCGATATCGCCGCGCCGCTTGATCTCGACGGCAACCGAGCGGCCGTGGGCGTCGCGGCACAGGATGTCCACCGGGCCGATCGCGGTCATGAACTCCCGGCGCACCAGGGTGTAGCCCTCCCCCAGCAGTTCGACGTGTTCGGCCAGGAGCTCCTGCAGATGTGCCTCGACGCCGTCCTTGACCAGTCCCGGATCCGTGCCCAGGTCATGGCTGGAGTCGTGCTCGATCTCGGTGATGGTGATGCGCAACTGCTCGCCGGACTTGTTCTCCACCAGCCACACCGGAACCTCGCCGTCGGCTGTCTCCGTTAGCCGGCACGGTGGACTCATCCAGTTCAGCGGCTTGTAGGCACGGTCGTCGGCATGCACACTGACCGACCCGTCGGCCTTGACCAGCAACAGTCGCCGCGCCGAGGGCAGGTGGGCGGTCAGCCGGCCCAGGTAGTCGACAGTGCACCGGGCGATCACGAGTCGCACCGATTCAGCATAGGTGTGGGCCGAGGCGACTGCGACGAGGGCGCGGCTCGCGCCGGTCCCCCGCCGATAACCCGGCTACTTGTCTTTGGCGGCCCCGCGCTTGACCCGCTCCTCGTACGCGGCCCGCGCATCCGAGTCGAGGGTGCTCAGCACCCGCTGCCGGGTGATCCGGCCACGGATCGCGCCGAGCATCCTGTCGGGAATCAGGGCCGAGGCGGCCTCGTAGCTGCGCATCCACGCCGGAACCGCCACGATGGCGGTGCGGCCCCGGCAGGTCCCGACGACGGCCTTGGCGATGTCCTCGGGGTCCACGGTCGGCAGCACACCGCCGAGCTGCACCCCGGCCACCAGTTCGGTGCGCACCGCTGACGGCATCACCGTCGTCACGGTGACGCCGGTGCCGGCCAGTTCGTCGCGAAGGGACTCGCTGAACCCGACCACCGCATGCTTGCTGGCGCAGTAGGTGGCCAGCCCGGCGGCGGGCATCTCGCCAAGATAGGACGCCACGTTGACGATGTGGCCCGAGCCGCGCTCGAGCATGCCGGGCAGGACCAGTTTCGTTCCGCGCAGCATGCCGTTGAGGTTGACGTCGATGATCGCGTCGGTGACGGAGTCGGACTCGTCGACGAATCGGCCCGCGGGCATGATGCCGGCGTTGTTGACCAGAACCTGAAGCGGAGGCTTGATTCCGGCCAGGAACTCGCCCCAGGACTCCCGCGAGCGGACGTCGACTCCGCCACCGACACAACCGAGTTCATCGGCGGCCGACTTGGCCAGATCGGCGTCGAGGTCGCCGATGAACACCTGTGCCCCCTCATCGACGAATGCCTTGGCGGTCGCGTAGCCGATTCCGCGGGCCGCACCGGTGATCGCGACCGCGGCGCCTTTCAGCGGGATGGGATTGGGCATGATTCAGCCTCCTGCTCTGGCCCGCATCACCGGGCAATGGGTCATCGCACGCCTGACGACCGGCATGGCTGCCAGCCACTGCTCGCGCCGGCGCTCAAGGACGCCGGCGTCAGAGCAGTATACGTCGCGTCCGATCTGCCGTACCACGAATCGCGGTCGGCGATGGCTCACGATCCCGGGGCCGGAAGTCGTTCCGGGTGAAGCATTTCGGCATCTCTGAGCTGCGCAGGGATGCCGAAGGCGTCGACGAGGGTCTCGACATGCGGGCGCAGTGTCCGGCACCGCTCGTTGATCGCGCGGGTCACCGCCTTGGCGCGCTCGGTGGACAGCAGCCTGTTCTCCATGAACCAGGCCTTGTCGGCCTCGATGACCGTCAGCGCGTAGAGATCGCAAACCATCTCGAGTATCCGGCGCGCCGTCGGGTCGTCGCAGCGGTCTATACCGGCGATGAACGCCTCCAGCAAGGTGCGGTCGACGTGGGCGCGCGCGGTGTGCATGACGTGGTCCTGCGCGACGTTGAAGGCGTCGAACGCCGACATCTTCTTGGAGTTGCGCTGTAGCCGGCGCGCCAGCGACGAGAGCAGGTGCTGCTCGCGGTCTTCGAACATCTTGGCCTGGGTGCCGCGGTTGAACAGGCTGCCCTCTTCCTCGTTGTCCTGACGGGTGTCGAGGATCGTCTGCATGATCGTCTCGGCGGCAGTCCTTATGAGAACGCGTTCGCCGGCGTAGTTGGCGGCGAACCGAACCCATTCGAACGGGCTCATGCTCTTGACGTCGTCGTTGTACTCGGTCAGCAGGTGCTTCGCCACCAGTTGCAGCAGGACGTGGTTGTCGCCTTCGAAGGTGGTGAACACGTCGGTGTCGGCACGCAGTTCGACCAGGCGGTTCTCCGCCAGGTAGCCCGCGCCACCGCAGGCCTCCCGGGCCTCCTGGATCGCCGCACTGGCATGCCAGGTGCTGAGCACTTTGAGTCCCGCAGCCCTGGCCTCCAGGCGGCGTTGCTCCTCGAGGTCGCGAACCGCGGCGGTTTCCTGATCGTGCATTGCCGACACCAGTTCGTTCTCAGCGAACTGCAGCGCGTAGGACTGCGCAATGAAGGGCAGCAGGCGGCGCTGATGCATCAGATAGTCCATTATCGGCACTTCGCGATCTTCGCCCGCGGCATTGAACTGCCTGCGCTGCAACGCATATCGAACGGCGATGTCCAGGGCCACCCGGGCCGCCTGCGCGGCACTTGCCCCGACCGTGATGCGGCCGCGGACCAGCGTCCCGAGCATGGCGAAGAAGCGCCGGTTGGAGTTCTCGATCGGGGAACTGTAGGTGCCGTCCGGCGCGACGTCGGCGAACCGGTTCAGCAGGTTCTCCCGGGGAACCCGAACGTTGTCGAACATGATCCGTCCGTTGTCGACGCCGGGAAGACCGCCTTTGTAGTCGCAGTCCCAGGTCCGCACGCCGGGCATGTCCTTTCCGTCGGCGTCGCGTATCGGCACCACGATGCAGTGCACGCCGTGGTTCTCCCCTTTGGTGATCAGCTGGGCGAAAACAGCTGCCACCGTGGCACTTTCGGCCGCACCGCCGATATAGTCCTTACGCGAGGACGGCGTCGGGGAATTGACGACGAACTCCTCGGTATCCGGATCGTAGGTGGCGGTGGTCTCAATGTGCTGCACGTCGCTGCCGTGCCCGGTCTCCGTCATCGCGAAGCAGCCGAGCAGGTCCAAGGTGATCAGCGGACGTACGTAGGCCTCCTGGTGACGCTCAGTGCCCAGATTCTCGATGGCGCCGCCGAACAGACCCCACAACACTCCGGTCTTGACCATCAGCGACAGGTCCGACATCGCCAGCATCGCGATCTTGGTGACCGCTGCCCCGGCATCGCCGGTGCCGCCGTGATCCTTCCTGAAGCCGTCCTCGGCCGCCCCGGCGGCCGCGATGATCCTCAGCTGCTCGTTGACCCGCGCGCGGGCGACGGCCTTGGTGGGGGTGAAGTGCGGACGGAAGATCTCCAGCGCGAGTTTCTCGCGGATCATCTGCTTGGTGTCGCGCCAGCGCCCATCGAGCACTCGTTGCAGATGTTCACTCGTGGTGGTCATGGCCGGTCCCCTTCTTTGCTCATTCGAAAGTCACATGGATAACCCCCGACCCCGGGTCCGCCTGGGGCGGCACGGGGCCGGGGGTCAACACCGGTGGGGATTGGTGCGGAGTCAGCGTGGAGTGCGCAGGGCGAAGTAGCCGAGCTTGGTGTGGTTGCCCGAACCCAGCCGGTACATGATCTTGCCCAGGTACACACCGGGCACCAGCTCGACGAGCTCGTCGCGGATCTTGCGGATGATCAGACTCGGGTTCGACGCGACGTCCTTGTAGTCGATGACCAGGACGTTGACATTGGCGTTTTCCACGGACGGCTCGACGAAGGTCTTGAACTCGAAGGCGTTCTTCTCGCCGGCGTTGTCCTTCATCGTGTACAGCGGCCAGATAGCCTTGCTGACCACCGACATGCTCTTGGTCATCCGGTTGATGCCCTCGGCGTTGGCCCTGTCGAACTTCTTGCCCTTCCACGGCTTCGCCAACCCGATGACCGTCCGCAGAACGGGATCGGCGAGGGCCTGCATGGTGAACATCACCGCGATGCCGTTGGTGGGGCCGTCCAGATCGGCCGGGGCGGTGCCCAGGTTGAACAGCTCGTTCAGCTCGGCGTCGGAACCTGCCGGATCGGCCTTGGAGCGCTTACCCAGATCCTCGATCCACGCCCACGTCGCGTCGGCCGCGGCATCGGAGTGGGCACCCGCCGAGTCACGCAACCACGCAAGCTTTCCGGCCACGCCCTGGTCGATTGCGGTCCCCATGGTTCCTCCTGATTTGGTCTGTGCCGCAGGGTAGCGGGCTGATGTGAGTGGATCGTATTGAGAAAGGGTGCCAACTCGCAGCGTTATCGGGGAAACAATCTGGCCTATTCGGCTGCGGCTGCCGCAAATCGTTCGGTGCGTGCACCCGGGCGGCGGCGGCATGGTCAGCGACCGTCACCGTCGATTCCGCCGCCCGGGCACGCGCGGGTCAGTGCGTACGCAGCGCGAAGTAGCCGAGCTTGGTGTGATCACCCGAATCGAGCCGGTACATGATCTTGCCGAGGTACACGGTGGGCACCAACTCGACCATCTCGTCGCGGACCTTCTTGACGACCAGGTTGGGGTTGGATTCGACGTCTTTGTAGTCGATCACAAAGACGTTGACGTTGGCGTCGTCCACGGACGGCTCGATGAAGGTCTTGAAGTCGAAGGCCCACTTGTGGCCGTCCGAGTCCGTCTTCATCGTGTACAGCGGCCAGAAGAACTTGCCGGCGATCGACATGCCCTTGGACATGGAGTTGATGCCGGTGTGGTGTTCGGCGTCGAATTTCTTTCCGTCCCACGGCTTCGCAGCCAAGATGAGGGGCCGCAGAACGGCATCGACATGGTCCTCCATGGTGAACATCACCAGGATGCCTTCGGTGGGGCCGTTGAGGTCGATCGGGGGGGCGTCGCCCAGGCGGAACATCTCGTTGAGTTGGGTGTCCGCGCCATCATGGTCGCTCTTGGACAACTCACCCATTTCCTTGATCCACGCCCACGCAGCGTCCGCGGCGCCGCCGGCGTCGGAACCCGCCGATTCGCGCAGCGACGCGAGCCGTGCGGCCACTCCCTGCTCCATAGTGCCTTGACTTGCCATAAACATCCCTCCCGGTTCGGCCGCACGGTCTGCGGGCATCTTCAGAGACACCCAATCGTACGCGCGGATGTTGCCGTATCGCAGGGATTTTTACGGAAAGCCGCCACTCTGCGGGGCGGTCCGCTACCGCCAGTGCACCCGCCGCCCGGGCGTGTCAAGAGGTGCCGTGCACCCGGGCGGCGGCGGCACGGTCAGCGACCGTCACCGTCGATTCCGCCGCCCGGGCACGCGCGGGTCAGTGCGTACGCAGCGCGAAGTAGCCGAGCTTGGTGTGATCACCCGAATCGAGCCGGTACATGATCTTGCCGAGGTACACGGTGGGCACCAACTCGACCATCTCGTCGCGGACCTTCTTGACGACCAGGTTGGGGTTGGATTCGACGTCTTTGTAGTCGATCACAAAGACGTTGACGTTGGCGTCGTCCACGGACGGCTCGATGAAGGTCTTGAAGTCGAAGGCCCACTTGTGGCCGTCCGAGTCCGTCTTCATCGTGTACAGCGGCCAGAAGAACTTGCCGGCGATCGACATGCCCTTGGACATGGAGTTGATGCCGGTGTGGTGTTCGGCGTCGAATTTCTTTCCGTCCCACGGCTTCGCAGCCAAGATGAGGGGCCGCAGAACGGCATCGACATGGTCCTCCATGGTGAACATCACCAGGATGCCTTCGGTGGGGCCGTTGAGGTCGATCGGGGGGGCGTCGCCCAGGCGGAACATCTCGTTGAGTTGGGTGTCCGCGCCATCATGGTCGCTCTTGGACAACTCACCCATTTCCTTGATCCACGCCCACGCAGCGTCCGCGGCGCCGCCGGCGTCGGAACCCGCCGATTCGCGCAGCGAGGCAAGCCTCGCGGCCACTCCCTGCTCCATGGTGCCTTGACTTGCCATGAAAACCTCCCGGTTCGAGCCGCACGTTTATGCGGGTTTCAGAAATTTCCGCGCCGATGTAGATTTCGTCGGCGAAAATTTACGCTACCGGGGGGCTTGCCGTTTCGCAGGCCTTCAGTGAAAGTCAGCGCGGGGTGCGGAGCGCGAAGTAGCCGATCTTGGTGTGCTCGCCCGACTCGTGCCGGTACAGGATCTTGCCGAGGTACACGCCGGGCACCATCTCGACGAGTTCATCGCGGATGTGGCGGATCAGCAGGTTGGGGTTCGACGGGACGTCTTTGTAGTCGATCACCATGACGTTGACGCTCGAATCATCCGCGGACGGCTCGACGAAGGTGTTGAAGTCGAAGGCCCACTTCTCGCCGGCCGGGTCCTCCTTCATGGAGTACAGCGGCCAGACCAGCTTGCCGACGATCGACATGCCCGTGGTCATGTGGTTGATGCCGGTGTCGTGCACGTTGTCGAACCTCTTGCCCTCCCAGGGCCTCCACATCTTCCAGACGAAGTCGATCGCTTTGTCGAGCCTGTCGTCCATGGTGGTCATGACAAGGGTGCCCTCGGTGGGGCCGTCCAGGTCGGCCGGAGGGGTTCCCAGACCGAACATCGCGTTGAGATGGGCGTCTGCGGCATCCTCGTCGAGCTTGGAGAGATCGCGCATCTCGTGAATCCACGCCCACGCCATCTTGGCGGCGCCGGCGGAGTCGGAGTTCGCCGCTTCGCGCAACGCAGCAAGCCTTGCGCCAATCCCCTGCTCCATGATGCCTTGACTGGTCATGAATGCCTCCCGGTAGGCGGAGTTCAGAGACTCTTAAGCGTACGCGGGGGGGGTTGCCGTATCGCAGGAATTTCAGAAAACGCCGACTACCCGGGCGGCGACGGTGCGGTCTGCTACCGCCATGCATCCGCCGCCCGGGCGCCGGGGGGAGTCAGCGCGGAGTGCGCAGCGCGAAGTAGCCGAGCTTGGTGTGGTTGCCCGAACCCAGCCGGTACATGATCTTGCCCAGGTACACACCGGGCACCAGCTCGACGAGCTCGTCGCGGATCTTGCGGATGATCAGACTCGGGTTCGACGCGACGTCCTTGTAGTCGATGACCAGGACGTTGACATTGGCGTTTTCCACGGACGGCTCGACGAAGGTCTTGAACTCGAAGGCGTTCTTCTCGCCGGCGTTGTCCTTCATCGTGTACAGCGGCCAGATAGCCTTGCTGACCACCGACATGCTCTTGGTCATCCGGTTGATGCCCTCGGCGTTGGCCCTGTCGAACTTCTTGCCCTTCCACGGCTTCGCCAACCCGATGACCGTCCGCAGAACGGGATCGGCGAGGGCCTGCATGGTGAACATCACCGCGATGCCGTTGGTGGGGCCGTCCAGATCGGCCGGGACGGTGCCCAGGTTGAACAGCTCGTTCAACTCGGCGTCGGAACGGGCGGGGTCGGCCTTGGACCGGTTGCCCAGATCCTCGATCCACGCCCACGTCGCGTCGGCCGCGGCGCCGGAATGGGCACCCGCCGAGTCGCGCAACCACTGAAGCTTTCCGGCAACGCCCTGGTCGATGGTGGCTCCCATAAATCCTCCTGAGTTGTTCAGCAATGTACGTTCGGCTCCGATCGTATGGCGAGACGATTCGTGTTTGCAATCCGGGTCGCGACTGTGCCCCGATACGACTGTGCGAGGATCGGGAACGTGTCGCACCGGCCTCCTCAGCCTGTTCGCTACCGGGTGGTCGACAGTCCGCTGGGCCCGCTCACGCTGGCCGGCGTCGGCGCGACGTTGACGCACCTGCGGATGGCCGACCAGAGCCACGAGCCGGACCGTTCCGGGTGGGAGCCCGCCGACGGTGACGCTTTCAGGGCGGTCGCCGATCAGCTCGAGGCTTATTTCGCCGGCTCACTGACCGAATTCGACGTAGACCTCGAGCTGGCCGGGACCGATTTTCAGCGCCGCGTCTGGGCGGCGCTGCAGACGATTCCGTACGGCCAAACGCGCTCGTACGGCGAGATCGCCGAACGGATCGGCGCCCCGGGCGCTTCCCGCGCCGTGGGCCTGGCCAACGGGCGCAATCCGGTGGGGATCATCGTCCCGTGCCACCGGGTGATCGGCTCATCGGGAGGACTGACCGGCTACGGCGGCGGACTGGACCGGAAAAGGCTTCTGCTGGCGCTCGAGAAAACGAACAAGCAGGCCGATACGAGCTTTTCGGCCGAGTGAATTCGGCGGCACGCGGTTAAAGCCGAAATTGCCTGGCCCCACAGCAATCGGGGGCCGATTTAATTGTGCTTGCCGGGAATGGGGGAACGCCCCCCGATTTCTCGGGGGGCGTTCCTAATTTGTGTTCGGCGGTGTCCTACTTTTCCACCCGTGTGGGTAGTATCATCGGCGCTTGCAGGCTTAGCTTCCGGGTTCGGGATGGGTCCGGGCGTTTCCCTGCCGCTATGGCCGCCGTAACTTTATGTAAATTGTTGAGTTGCCCTGTGTGTGCACACCTTGTGTGTGGGGTGTGTTTGGTGGTGGGGTGGGTGTTTTCACGATGTGTGGATTGTGTGGTTGCGAGTTTTTGTGGTTTTTTTGTAAGTTTTCGGCCGGTTAGTGCCAGTTCCCTGCACACATTGCTGTGTTTGTAGGTCTGGTCTATCGATCCCGTGGTCTGCGGGGGGCCTTATCCCTCTAAAAGGGTGAGAAGCCTGGTCTTGGAGAAGGTTTCCCGCTTAGATGCTTTCAGCGGTTA
>NZ_JBBATF010000097.1:0-11464 GCF_040398885.1 Mycobacterium sp.
CGAGAACGGCACCACCTCCCGCCGCCACCTGCTGGCCGCCGTCCCCCTGCTGGCGCTGACCGCCGCGGCCTGCTCCACCGCCCCCAAGGAGACCCCCGAGGGGGCCAAACAGGACCCCGGCCCGCCCCCTCGGCCCGCCACCCCGGATGAGGCCATTCAAGTTCTGATGGAGGGCAACAAGAGGTTCGTCGACGGCACCCCGCAGGTCCGCGACACCGCCGACATCAAACAGATCTGGACCGCCATCAAAGCCGGCCAGGAGCCGTTCGCGAGCATCCTCACCTGCGCCGACAGCCGACTGGGCCCGGAGCTTATCTTCGATCAGTTCGTCGGGGACATCTTCGTGGTCCGCGAGGCCGGCAACATCGCCGACTCCCCCACCAACCTGGGCAGCCTGGAGTTCGGCCAGGCGGTGTTGAAGTCCAAGTCGCTGATGGTGCTGGGGCACTCCGACTGCGGGGCGGTCAACGCGGCCCTGGACAACGCCACCCCCGGGGCCAACATCCAGGCGATCGTCGACGCCATCAAACCCGGCATCGCCGGCGCCAAAGATCTCAACGACGCCATCGCGCGCAATGTGCGCGCGGTTATCGACACCATCCGCGCCAAGAGCACCCTGCTGCGCGACGCGGAGGCGGCCGGCGAGGTGAAGATCGTCGGCGCGGTCTATGACATCAAGACCGCGACCGTCACGCTGCTCTAAACGCACCCAGCGACGGAATCGGGTCATCGACGGCCCCATTGCCGCTCAATCACGTTGTGCGGCAGGCCGGCCAACCACCGCGGCGAAGTTGTAGCCGGTGCGGGGCAGCCCGGCCGTACCCGGCTCCGGGTATTGGCTGCGACCGGCGGCTCCTTCGAGTTGCCAGCCGTGAGCCGGAAGACAATTAGTTCTAGCGCGAGCGCCTTAACCGCAGGCGGCGGAGGACCCGCTGACGCATCCCCGGCGACCGCGGTGTCTGAGTTGCTGTCAGTTCCTCCACCGTGGCCGCCAGCGCTCGGGCAAGCCGCCGTTCCCTTCTCAGGTGCACCGCGTGGTCGAACTCCTCAAGTCGTCCGATGTCCTCAAGTCGTCCGATGTCCTCAAGCCGCGTAGCGGTCGGACCGCCTGGTTGGATCTTGCCCTCCCTGGACAGCAGCTCATAGTCGGATGAGTAAACCTCGCCGATCAGCTGCAGCGTCGCCGGTGTCAGGAGGAACTGCCTGATCCAGCCCTGGGTCCGGTGCAGATGCGGCATACCGGTAGTTGCGAGGTCCGCACTGGCGTCAAGCCGCTCGACGATCACTCGTGGAAGGTCGTCCAGTTCCTCTGTCGAGAAGAAGCGCGCACCGTGCCACCGTCGGAGTAGCCAGGCCTGCGGAGCCCAGTGGTGATCTGAATTCAGGAGGGTCTGATCCGCCTTGAGCGCCTCCAGAAACGACCGGAAAGACGCCTCGATCGCGGTGGGCGTTCGGAGGTCGTTCGGGAACCAGGGTTCGGCGTAGTGCTTTGCCAGCAATACCGGCGGACCATCCACCAGCCTGTCCACCCAGCTTGACGTTATTCGATCCACGGGGTCGCGGACTGTGGCCAGCCGGAGTTCATCCTCGGCAACCTCAGTGGCGTCGCTGATACGGAATGGCTTCAGCCGCCCGTCGACGTGCAAGGCTGTTTCGCCCGACCACTCTCCATCGGCGGTGTTCC
Source organism: Mycobacterium sp. (assembly GCF_040398885.1). GTDB lineage: Bacteria > Actinomycetota > Actinomycetes > Mycobacteriales > Mycobacteriaceae > Mycobacterium. Next base: position 1,685 of record NZ_JBBATF010000097.1, read on the forward strand.
GGGCGATGACAGCTCCGGAATGGCGCCTCGTGCTCTCCCCTGACCCCAGTTGGGTCTCCAGATCCGTCAAGAAAGTCAGGACGCTGGTGCATCCCGTCTTCGGAGTCGCGGCGACCGAAACTCGAGACCGCGGAAATCGGTAGAACGTGGCTCCTCCTCGAGGTCGAACCCCCCGTCCTCGCCGGGCAGACCCGTTGGTCCCATGGAAACATACGTCGTCTGGCCGTGCTGGTCCGGGCCGGCCGGCGAGGTGGACCGGCTGGGCGGACCGTTTTCTTCCGTTCCCGCCTACACCGGCATATCGTTTAATCCATGACCTGCTGGGGTAGCAGGTTTCCAATTGCTCGCAAGCCAGAGCCGCCGGGGACTGCGACATCCCTCGGAGCAGTTGGACCGCGACGGCGACGGCATCGCCTGTGAGGCTTGTAGGAAATCCGATGACAACACCACCGGCACGCAACCCCTACTGGGACGGGCGCACCTGGAACCGCGACGGACCGCCGGCCCAGCCCGTCGCCGCCCCACCCAAACCCAAACGCGGAATCCTGTTCTGGGTCCTGGCGCTCGTCGCCGTTTTGTGGCTGGCAAGTCAATTCACGGCAACGAAGAAGGACGCCGCCACCAGCAGCACCGCATCCCGAACGGGTCAGAGCGCGACCGACGACGCCGCCTACGCGGCCAGCATCAAGCAGTCCATCTTGGACGGTGCCGCAGTCGAATCCACCAGCCAAGCCTGCTCGGAGCGCATCGCGTGGATCTGCGTGATCGCCGACGTGAAGACAAGCACGAGGGGCGTCGCCATCGTCAACGTTCATGTCACCGGTGACGACAAGCAGTTCGGCGAGGAAATCGCCCGCAACGTGTACAACTTCGCCTTGGCCAGCCATCCCGAATTGCGCTCGGTGCAGGTCAATAACGCCGCGGGGAAAGTCCTGGCGACCGAGACCTTCTCCACTCGCCGATGGATGGGCTAGGGCGGTCGCTCCCGAAGGGAAAACAGGGGCCCGCTGCCCGAAAGCGGGGCACAATGGTCTGGCCCGGCCGATCGGAGCCGCGACCAGACGACAGGATGACTGCCATGGCCGATGACCGGTCGATGACGCCCGACGACGTCAAGCGCGTGTTGCAGGATGCCGCCCGGGCGCTGTATGTCCGGCAGGGCTACCTCAACACGACCCTGAAGACCGTCGCGTCGGTCGCCGGGCTGGAGCTCGATCTGGTCAGGCGTTACTACGCCAACCGGGAGGATCTCTTCGCCGCGGCGCTGCGCCTTCCGTTCGACCCGGCCAACGCCATCACCCAGATGCTCAAGCCCGCCGTCGAGGGACTGGCCGAGCGGTTCGTCCGCCTGATGCTGCAGATGTTCAGCGACCCCGAGACACGGGAGTTGCTCGCGACCATGATGCGGGACGGGGCCGGTGCGGCGGAGATCGCCGCGACGCTGCGTGAATTCCTGGAGACGGTGGTCGTCGACCGGGTCGCCGCCGTACTCGGGGTACCGGACGCGCGGATGCGGGTGTCGCTGGCGACCTCCTACGTCCTGGGCGCGGTCGTTTCCCGCTACGTGCTTCGGATGGAGCCGCTGGCATCGGTCCCGGAGGACAAGCTGGTGAAGATGCTCGTCCCGCCGGTGCAGAACGCTCTCACCGGGAAGGGCTGAACACGGGCCGCCCGGTCAGTCCTTCTTCCACAGGCAGTCCCCGGCCAGTTCGGCGTAGAACAGGGCCGGCCGCATCTCCAACTTCAGGATCTGGCCCTTCTCCCCCTCGGTGACTTGCGGCGCGGCGAGTTCGCCGGCCGCCACCACGGTCGTCTGGGTCGCCCGGCAGGTCGCCTCGGGATCCTGCGGCGTCGCCGTCCACCGACCCGAGGACAGATTGGGGTTGCGCATGCCCTGGCCGTGCAGGGTGATCGGCGGACCGTAGGTCCACCAGGTGTCGTTCGGCGGGAACGGGGTCTGCACAGCAGACCAGGCATAGCCGGGGCCGGCCTGCCGGCAGGCCACGTAGCTGACCTGATCGGGCAGCAGGGTCATGCTGTCCGCCAGGACCGCTGGGCACCCCGCGCCCACCGCGGGTTCGGGCACGTCCGCCCGGGCCACCGGCACCGGTCCGACCAGCAACACCGCCGCCGCGCAGAGCGCGCCGCGAAAACGCCTCATGCCTGGGCACACCCCTCGTCGAACAACCGCCACACCAGTCCCCAGGCTAGCCGATGATCGGCAGGCGGCGGCGGCGGGCCAGTCGGTCCAGTTCGGCCTGCATCTCCCGCCGGATGCGCCCGTCGACCTTGTCCGGGTCCGGGTCGGGGCCCCACTGCGCGACGACGTCGATCGGGTCGAGCACCTGACAGACGATCTTGGTCGGAAGCGGCATGTTGACCGGGATCAGCACGCTGAGCCCGAACGGGAATCCGAAGGTCACCGGCAGGATGTCGGTGCGCAGCACCCTGCGCTCCCACCTGTCCAGGCGCAGTGCCCGGGTGAGCCACTTGCCGCGACTGAGGAAGATCTGGTTCTCCTGGCCGCCGATGGACACCACCGGCACGATCGGCGCGCGTGCGGCGACGGCGGTCTCGACGTAGCCGGTGTGCCCGGCGAAGTCGATGATGTTCTCCTGCGGCGTCGGTCGATAGACCTCCATGTCGCCGCCGGGGAAGACCACCACCGCGCTGTCGGTGGCCAACGCCGCCGCGGCGTTGGCCGGGCTGGCCCGGATGACGCCCAGGCGCGGCAGGAGATCGGCGGCCGGGCCGTGGTACATGGAGTCGTGGCCCAGGGTGTAGAGCGGTCTGCCGTAACCGAACCGCCGGTAGTAGTCCACCGCGAAGATCGCGAAGTCCGGGGTCAGCAGCCCCCCGGAGTGGTTGCCGACCAGCAGGCACCGGCCCGACGGAATGCGTTCCAGGCCAAGGACTTCCGAACGGTGGTAGAACTTGAGCACCGGCCGCAGCAGGTCGACGACCCGCCGGGTCAGCACGGGGTCCCACCGGCCGACGTCGTCGGGCCGGTGATCGTCCACTGGCCCGCGGCCTTAGCCGTACAGTTCGGCGATCTTGTCGTGGAAGCTTTCCACCACGACCTTGCGCTTGAGCTTCAGACTCGGGGTCAGGTCGCCGGCCTCCACGGTCAACTCGCGGTCGATGATCGCGAACTTCTTGACCTGCTCCCAGCGGTTGAGGTGTTTGTTGAGTTGCTCGACGTAGCCTTCGACCGCCGCGAACGTCTTGGGATCGCGGGCGGCTTCGGCGAAGGACTTGCCGCCCATCCCGTTGGCCGCCGCCCATTCCTTGAGGCCGTCGGCGTCCAGGCTCACCAGTGCGACGCAGTACGGCTTGCCCTCGCCGTAGACGATGATCTCGCTGGCGAACGGGCAAATTCCCTTGAACTGCGCCGAAATGCCCGATGGCGCAACGTATTTGCCCTGCGAGGTCTTGAACATCTCTTTCTTGCGGTCGGTGATCCGCAGGAAGCCCTCGGCGTCGAGTTCGCCGATGTCGCCGGTATGGAACCAGCCGTCCGGCTCGATCGACTCGGCGGTCGCCTCGGGCATGTTGTGGTAGCCGTCCATGACGCCGGGGCCCTTGAGCATGATCTCGCCGTCCTCGGCGATCTTCACCTCGGTCTGCGGCAGGGTCCAGCCGACGCTGCCGAATCGGTAGGCGCTGGGCCGGTTCAGCGACGAGGCCGCCGAGGTCTCGGTGAGTCCGTAACCCTCCAGCACGACGATGCCGATGGCGTCGAACCACTGGGCGATTTCCCGGTCCAGGGCCGCCGACCCGGAGATGAAGAACCGGAGCCGGCCGCCGAAGCGGTCCCGGATCTTGGACAGCACCAGCTTGTCGGCCAGCTTGTACTGGGCTGACAGCAGCGGTGAGACGCTGCGACCGGCCTGCCTCGCCCGGGACACCTGGACACCGACCCCGATGGCCCAGTCGAACATCGTCTTCTTGACGCCGCCCTCTTTGGCCACCGCCTCGTTGATCCGGCCGTGCACCTTCTCGAAGATGCGCGGAACGGCGCCCATGAAGGTCGGGCGGATGATCGCGAGGTTCTCGACGATCTTGTCCACCCGGCCGTCGACCACGGTGGGGAACCCGATGGTCAGCGGCATCGTCAGCATCACCTTGCCGAAGGAGTGCGACAGCGGCAGCCACAGGTAGTTGAGGTCCTTGTCGGACAACACACCCAGGGAGTCCATGCCGGCCGCGGTGTAGGTCCAGGACTTCTGGAGCAGCCGGACACCCTTGGGCTTTCCGGTGGTGCCGGAGGTGTAGATCAGGGTGGCCAGTTGGTCGGGCCGGATGGCGTCGATCCGGTCGTTGACGGCGTTGGGCGACTCGGCCAGGAGCCCACGGCCCCGCTCCTCGAGTTCGTCCAGCGTCATCACCCAGTCGCCGTCGCCGCTGCCGTCGATGACGACGACCTTCTCCACGGCTGGAATCTCGTCCCGGCGCTCCCGCAGCTTGTCGACCTGGGTCTGGTCCTCGGCGATGACGACGCGACTGCCGGAGTTGGCCACGATGTAGGCCACGTCCACGGCGTTGGTGGTGGGGTAGACCGTGGTCGTCGCCCCCCCGGCGGCCAGAATGCCGAAGTCGGCGACGACCCACTCGTAACGGGTTCCCGACGCCAGCGCCACCCGATCCTCGGGATTGATGCCGAGCGAGATCAGCCCGGCGGCGACGTCGTCGACCCGGTCCCCCACCTGCCGCCAGGTCACGCTGTCCCAGCCGCCACCGGCATTTGGATAACGGAAGGCCTCGGTGTTGGGCGTGGCGGTGACTCTGTGCCGGAACATCTTCGGCACCGACTCCAGCCGGTTCTCGATTTTGCCGACATCTACGCGCTCTTGGGATTTATGCAGGCCTGCCATGATCCGAGTGTAGGAAACGCACGGACGGCCGGCACGCGGGATGCCCGAAAGACTTCTCACGACAGAGGAGGCGGCGGCACCCCGGGCGGGAGGCCGGTGCGGCGGGAGCCATGCCCGCCACGGCCACCGAGGCGGGCATCTTCCTTGCGACGGTAGCTGCTCGTCGAGGCCCGACGATTGCACGCATGGCAAGGTTTGGTCACGATGCCGATCACCGTCACACCCGCCGGAGACGGCGACGCCGCCGAACTGGCGACCGTCGCGGCGGCGACCTTTCCGCTCGCCTGCCCCGACTCCGTCGACCCCGGGGACGTCGCCGCCTTCATCGCCGCGAATCTCTCCGAAGCGTGCTTCGGCGGGTACCTCGCCGACCCCGACCGGGTGGTGCTCGTCGCCGCCGCCGAGGGCCGAATCATCGGCTACACCATGCTCATTCGAGGCGCCGACGGTGTCGAGCTGTCCAAGATGTACGTCCTGCCCCGCCACCACGGCTCCGGTGCGGCCGACGCGTTGATGCGGTCCGGGATCGACTGGGCCGCATCCGCCGCTGCGACGTCGGTGTGGCTGGGAGTGAACCAGGCGAACATCCGGGCGCAGCGGTTCTACCGCAGGCACGGTTTCGACGTCACCGGGACGCGGACGTTCCGGCTCGGCGAGCGCACCGAGCACGACTTCGTGATGTCCCGTCCGCTCCGGGGTCTCTAAGCGCTCAACGCCAGCAGGCGGGAGGTGGCGCGCAGGTACTTCTTGCGGTACCCGCCGGCGAGCATCTCCTCGGAGAACACGGTGTCCAGTTTCGCCCCGGAGGCGACCACCGGGACACCGGCGTCGTAGAGGCGGTCGGTGAGCGACACCAGGCGAAGCGCGACACTCTGGTCCTCGAGTGCGTGCACCCCGGTGATGTGCACCGCCGCCACGCCTTCGATCAGGGCGAGATACCGCGAAGGGTGCATGGTGGCCAGGTGGTCGCACAACTCGTCGAAATCGTCGAGGGTGGCCCCCGGTGTCTGTTCGGCCCCGGCCCGGACCTGTTCGTCGGTCAACGGCTCGGGCGCCGGCGGCAGCCCGCGGTGCCGGTAGTCCGGGCCCTCGATCCGGACGGTGGTGAAAATGGCTGCCAGCGTGTTGATCTCACGCAGGAAGTCCTGGGCGGCGAACCGTCCTTCGCCGAGTTGTTCGGGCAGGGTGTTCGACGTCGCCGCGATCGACACCCCCCGTTCGACGAGCTGGGAGAGCATCCGGGAGATCAGCGTGGTGTTACCGGGGTCGTCGAGTTCGAACTCGTCGATGCAGACCACGGTGTAGGCGCCGAGCAGGTCGATGCACTCGGCGAAGCCGAAAACCCCGGCCAGTTGGGTGAGTTCGCCGAAGGTCGCGAACGCCTTGGGGTGCTCGGCGGATTCCGGCAGCCGCCGGTAGGCCGAGGCCAGCAGGTGGGTCTTGCCCACACCGAACCCGCCGTCGAGATACAGGCCGACGCCGGGCAGGGCCTCACGGCTGCCGAACAACTTGCGGCGCCCGGCCCGGCGGCGCGTCGCCTCCTCGCAGAAACCCAGGCACGACTCCACCGCCGCGGACTGGGTCGGCTCGGCCGGGTCGGGCCGGTAGCTCTCGAAGCTGACGTCTGCGAACGTGGGCGGCGGGATCAGTTGCGCGACCAGCCGCTGCGGGGAGACGGTGGGATGACGGTCCACCAGACGCCCGGGCATGCTGCAATCGTGGCATGGACGACACCGATGCGCCGCGCTTCACCGCGCTCGCCGGCGGCGCCGCGGTGGACGACGAGGGCCTCCGGGCGCTGTACGCCTACCCGGACGGCCTGACCGGGGCGTGGGTTCGCGGTAACGCCATAGCCAGCCTGGACGGAGCGGCCACCACCTCCGGCACGTCCGGCGGACTCGGCGGCGCCGGCGACCGGTGGCTGTTCGCGGTGCAGCGGGAACTGGCCGACGTGATCGTGGTCGGGGCCGGCACCGCCCGCGCCGAGAATTACGGCGGCGCCCGGATGAGCGTCTCCCAGCGTCGCGGCCGCCACACCCGCGGCCAGGGCGAGGTGCCGCCGATCGCGGTGGTCACCCGGTCCGGGCGACTCGATCCCGACATGCCGGTGCTGACCGACAGCGAAGTGCCGCCACTGGTGCTGACGTGCGCGGCGTCCGTCGGGACCGCCCGCGACCGGGCCGGGGCGGCCGCCGAGGTGATCGACTGCTCGGGTGCCGACCCCGACCGGGTGGACCTGGCCGTACTGCTGGACAGGCTGGGCCGGCGCGGGCTCGTGCGGGTGCTCACCGAAGGCGGCCCGAGTCTGCTGGGCGCTTTCGTGGCCCGGAACCTGCTCGACGAGATCTGCCTGACCTCGGCGCCACTGCTAGTCGGCGGGGCAGCGGTGCGGGTCGCCTCGGGCGGCGTCGACGTCCTGACCCCGATGCGGCGCGGGCATGTTCTGACCGACGACGAGGGTTACCTCTACTCCCGCTACGTGCGCGTCCGCTGAGATTCCCGGTCGCTACTGTGGTGGGCATGCGCGGGCAGGGTCGGGTCACAGCAGCGGTCGGCGCGGCTGCCGCGACGCTGCTGCTGCTCACCGGTTGCGCCCCCTGGCTGGCGGCCAATCCCCGGTTCGCCACCGATTCGGCGCGCAACCCCGGCCCCGCTCCGGACACCACCAGCGCGGCCGGTGGCCCGCCGGCACTGGTCAAACCGGCCAACGACTTGGTGTGGAAGGACTGCACGGCCAAGGGGTTCGGTGACGCCGGCGCCAAGCCGCTGCCCGGTGTCGCTCTGGAGTGCGCCGAATACGACGCCGATCTCGACCCGATCGCCGGGGCCACCGGCATCATCACCATCGGGGTGATGCGGGCTCGCTCCGCCCAGACCCCGGCAGACGCCGGTCCGCTGGTGTTCACCACCGGATCGGACCTTCCGTCGTCGCTGCAGCTTCCGGTCTGGGTCAACCGGACCGCCGGTGACCTGCTGGCCAAACACCCGATCGTGGCGGTCGACCGGCGCGGCATGGGGATGTCCAGCCCGATCGACTGCCGCAGCCGGTTCGACCGCGACCAGATGCGCGACCAGACCCAGAACGAACCGGGCGACGACCCGGTGGCGAACCTCGGCGCGGTGACCCTGACCGCCAGCACCGGATGCATCGACGTCCTGGCGCCGGGTGATTCGGCCTACGACAACGGCCGCGCGGCCGAGGACATCGAGCGTCTGCGCAGCACCTGGGAGATCCCGGCGGTGGGCCTGATCGGCATCGGCGACGGCGCGCAGGTGGCCCTGGCCTACGCCGGTTCGCACCCGGAGAAGGTGGCCCGCCTGGTCCTCGACTCCCCCACCCCGCCGGGAGCCGGTGCCGAAGCCGCCGCCGAGGATCAGGTCAAGTCCCAGCAGAGCTCCCTCGAGGATTTCGCCGCCCAGTGCGTCGCCGCCAACTGCACCCTGGGGCCGGACCCCAAGGGCGCCGTCGACGGACTCCTGGCCTCGGCCCGGTCCGGTCGTGGGCCCGGCGGGATTTCGGTGTCGGTCATGGCCAATGCGATCGTGACCGCACTGGGCTACCCCACCGGGGACCGGGTGACCAACACCGTGAAGATCGCCGACGCGCTCAACGCCGCCCGTTCCGGCGACGTCAACCTGCTCAACAGCCTCGTCAACCAGGCCGAGGCCCTGCGCGGCACCGACGGGCAGTTCGTCAACGGGTGCAGCGACGCGCTGAACCGGCCGAGCCCGGACCGGGTCCGCGAACTCGTCGTCGCCTGGGGCAAGACCTACCCCGAGTTCGGCGCGGTGGGCGCACTCAATCTGGTGAAGTGCCTCAACTGGCCCAGCGGGTCGGCGCCCAAGGAACCCAAGGACCTCAAGGTCGACGCCCTGCTGCTCGGGGTGCAGAACGACCCGATCGCCGGGTCGCAGGGGGTCCCGGCCGCGGCCGCGACGATCATCAACGCGGGCGCCAACAGCCGCCGGGTGATGTGGCAGGGCACCGGGCACGGCGCGGTCGTCTACACCTCGTGCGCGATGCCGCCGGTGCTCGCCTACATCGACACCGGCGCCATTCCGCAGACCGACACCTTCTGCCCTGCCTGACCGGTGCGGGCCCCGGTCCGGTGTAGCGTGCCGATCGTGGCCCTGAACTCTGGACTGCGCAACGTCTTTCGGCCCCGCGCCACCCCGATGAGCACCCAGGATGTGGTGCGGACGGCGCTGTGGCCGATCGCGATCATGTCGATCATCCACCGTAGCTATGTGCTGACCACCAACGGCTACATCACCGACGACTGGGGCCCGGTCTACTGGGCGCTGCGCCGCTTCCGGCACCACGAGCCGGTCTATAACGACGTATTCGTGGAAGTCGATCCGCACTATCTGTATCCGCCGGGCGGAACCCTGCTGATGTCGCCGTTCGGCTACATCGAGAGCGTCTTCGCCGCGCGGAACTGGTTCATCGCCCTCAACACGGTGGCGATCATCCTGGCCTGCGTCGTGATCGTCCGGCTGTTCAAGTTCAGCCTGAGTTCCCCGGCGCTGCCCGCCCTGCTCGCAGCCGCCTTCGTCACCGAATCGGTCACCAACACCCTGGTCTTCACCAACATCAACGGCTGCATCCTCCTGTGCGAGGCGCTGTTCCTGCTCTGGCTGCTGGACGGCCGGCGGAGCCGGGAATGGCTGTCCGGCCTCGCCATCGGGCTGTCGCTCACGGTCAAGCCCGTACTGGGCGTGCTGTTGCTGATCCCGCTGCTCAACCGGCAGTGGCGGGTGGTCTTCATGGCGCTTGCCGTGCCGTTGGCGTTCAACGTCATCGCCTGGCGGATGGTCGTCGACCGGCGCGCGTTCCTGCAGGGCACCATCCCCTACATCCTGTCCACCCGGGACTACTTCAACTCCTCGGTGCTGGGCAACGGCA
>NZ_JBBATF010000098.1:0-11439 GCF_040398885.1 Mycobacterium sp.
GCCGCCCTGGCGGCGAGTTCCCGCCGCTCGGCGTCGGCAAGCTCGGCGCGCAGCCCGGCCAGCGTGGCCCCGCGGCGCTCCTCGTCGGCGATCAACTGCTGACGGGAACCGTTGGCCAGCGCGGAGTTGGTGGCGGTGGCGGCGGCGCTCTCGGCGACCAGACGCGCCTGAGCCAACTGCTCGCCCAGGTCGCCGAGCAGGCCGTGGGCCTGCTGCGCGGACCTGAGGCGTTCGACTGCCGGGGCGAGCGCCGCCTCCAGTGCGGTGACCGAGTCGGTGAGTGCCGCGTGCCGGCAGACCCGCTCGTCGACGTCGGCGACGGCGGTCAGGCAGGACCGGACCTGCTGCTCGGCCGCCTCCACCCGGTCGATGGCGGCCTTCCACTCCTTGGTCGGCCGGCCGGCGGCCGGGGTGAAGTAACGCTCGAACTCGGCGTCGATCCGGTCGATGAGCAGGGAGTCCGCCCCGGTGGGAGCGTCGGCGGCGGCGTCGCCGGCGGCCGCGTCCAGAGCGCGGGCAAGCGCATCGGAACCCGAGAGGTTGACCGCGTTGGTGGCGGCCGACTGCAGCACCCGCTGGGCGTCCCACAGTTTGGTGTCGACGGTCTCGGCGAGCATGGCCTCGACCCGCTCGTGAGCCTGGTCGCCGGTGAGCTGTTCGCGTCTGGGCCCGATGATGTCGAGCTCGGTCATGATCTTCTTGTGGAATCGCTTGCGGTAGGCGAATCGGTAAGGGCCGGTGCTGATTTCAGCCTCCACCTGGGCGCCGACATCGACATTGGCCGGTTTCACCTGCTTGACATCGCGATGGGTGGACCGGTCCCGGTAGGTGAGCAGCAGGTCGAGCGCCTCCAGCATCGACGACTTGCCGATCTCATTGGGTCCACACACCACAACGACGCCGTTGTCGGGGAAGCGCAGTTCGCGGTCGACGACACCGCGGAAGTTGGTCAGACGCAACCGGTGCAGGATCATGCGGCGCCGCCCTCCTTGAGTCGCAGCAGCAGTGCCAGGGCGCCGCGTGCGGTCTCGGCTGCGGCGCCGTCGCAGCGGGCGGCCTCCATCAACTCCGCCACCGCGTCGGCGGCGAACCCGCCGATGCCCAGGTCGTCGAACTCGTCATCGGCCGGCATGACCGCGATGTCGGTGTGGCGGTCCCAGGTGCCGAGGTGGGCGAACAGTCGGGAGTGCCGGTCCAGGCAGGCATCCAACGCGGCGCGGTCGGTGACGGTGAGCGTTCCGACCAGGCCGAGTTGGACCACGGTGCGGTCTTTGCCGGTCAGATGGTCGAGATTGAGGTCCAGGTCGGCGATGTCGCGACTGTCGTTGACCTCGCGGCGCAGGGTGAGGAACCGCCAGGTGCCGACCGTGCGGGACTCGACGCCCACCGGGTGCGCCGGATCGTCGAGGTCGACGTCGACGACGAGGACATGCCCGGAGTCGGCTTCCCTGTGGTCGTAGTTGGTGACCTCCGGCGACCCGGAGTACCAGACCCGGCCGCTGTCCCCCACGGCGGTGCGAGAGTGCTTGTCCCCCAGGGCGACGTAGTGCACGGCCGACCGCCGCAGCGCGGCGGTGAGCCGGTCCATCCCGATGTGCGCCGGGTTGTCCCGATCCGGGTCGAGGACGTCGACCGCCCCGTGGGCGAGCAGGATCCGCGCCGTGCCGTCGGCCGGCAGTCCGGCGAGGACCTCGGCGGTCAGGTCGGCGGTGGGCTTCTTGGACCGCCACGGCGCGGCGACGATCTGCACCCCCTGCGTCGCCTGCCAGACCCCGGCCCGGTCGAGCACCGTCACGTTGTCAGGGCATTCCCGGGCGAAGAGTGCGCTGGTGTAGACCGACGAGGCGTCGAGGGGGTCGTGGTTACCGGGCAGCAGATACACCGGCACCTTGATGGCCCGCATGGCCTCCAGCGACTGGCTGACGACCCGCGGGGCGAGTTGGTTGGCGTCGAACACGTCGCCGGCGACCACCACGAACTCCGCGCCGGTCTCCGCGGCCAGTGGTCCCAGCGCGGCAACGGCCTCCCGACGGGCGGCCGAGTAGCGCGACTGCGCTTCGGCGTCCAGGAAGTGCCGGGTCATGCCCAGCTGCCAATCCGCGGTGTGCAGGAACTTCATACCCCCGACGTGCCTTCCGAACGAGTCTGTAGATGGTGTCGGCGAGAGTGTATGGCCGGGGTGTGACAAGTCCGGGGAACTCGACCGCCGGTGCCGCCGGGACCCCGGGATAATGGGGCGAATGAGGACATTGGTGCTGATGCGGCATGCGAAATCCGACTATCCGGACGGCGTGCCCGACCACGAGCGGCCGCTGGCGCCCCGCGGGGTCCGCGAGGCCGCGCTGGCCGGGGACTGGCTGCGGGACAACGTTCCGGCGATCGACGCGGTGCTGTGCTCCTCGGCCGCCCGGACCCGGCAGACCCTGGCGCGAACCGGCGTCACCGCACCGGCGACCTACCTAGACCGGCTTTACGGCGCCCATCCCGCGACGGTGATCGAAGAGATCAACAAGGTCGACGACGAGGTCAGCACCCTGCTGGTGGTCGGTCATGAACCGACGACGAGCCATCTCGCGCTCGGACTGGCCGCCCCGGCGAGCGACCGCGCCGCCGCCGAACGGATCGCGCTGAAGTATCCGACGTCGGCGATCGCCGTCCTCCGGGTGCCCGGCACCTGGGCCGGGTTGGAGATCAGCGGTGCGGAGTTGGTGTCCTTCCACGTGCCCCGCTGACGGGGCGCTCAGGAGTTGGTGGCCAACGTGAGTTCCATCAGTCTGATGGCCTGAGCGCACGCGTCGGTGCCCGGGGTCTGCGGGTTGACCCACCAGCCGACGACCCCGGCCGCGTCTGCTGCGACCCCGCAGCCGCCGTTGGGGTCGTTGCCCCGCATCACGATCGCGGCGATACCGTTGACCGCGCGGCTCTCAATCTTGTACTTGTAGGTCTCGGCGACCATTCGCTCGTTGTCCAGGCTGCCCTGCTCGAACCAGAACCGGGTGATGTCGACCAGACCGGTTGTGCTGAGGGCCTGCCAGCGGCAGATCGCTCCGACGAAGGTGCTCTGAATGTCCAGGGGGTCCGCACCGACGGTCTTAGCCAGGATGTCGGCGGTAAGGACGTCGCACTCTTTGAGCAGGTTGGGGTACTGCTGGGCGCCGCCGCCGCGGGAGCCCCCGCCGGTACCGGCCTTCATTGCCGTCCCCTCGACGGTCCGGCCGCAGCCGCTGAGCACCGCCGAAGCCGTCACCGCCGCGAGCACCCCTGCGGCCACCCGACGACGCGTCTGCCGGCTCACTTCGCGTTCACAATCGATTGGCGGGTCAGTTCCTTGGCCACATCGCAGGCCGGCGGGTAGGGCTTCTCGGCGAAGCTCACCGACCACTCGATGAAGTCGTCATCGAACTGGATCCCGATCTCGCACAGGCTCTCCCCCAGCATCGGGTCGTCGTTGACCGCGATGAAGCCGCTGCGGCCCTCGATGATGATGTCCTCGACGCTGGTGCGGGAGAGTTCCTCGGTCTTGCGCTCCCGCCCGATCGGACTCCCGCGGAACCAGTTGAAGGAGAAGTGCGGACCGAGAATGCCGCCGCCGGCCAGCCACTGGCACCCGACTGGATTGACCGCCGTCTTGACAAGTCCGGTGATACGGGTCTGCTCGGCCATGGTCTGATCGCTGATTCCGCCGCACTCCGGGAACGTCGGCCCGTGCTTGCCGTCCTTGGGGGCGGAGCCGCCGGAGTCCTGCTGCGACTGCGACTGGTCGGGATCGGAGGAACCAGAACACCCCGAGACCGTGCCGAGCACCGCCACTGCGGCCAGCCCGGCCGCGAATCTGCGCACCGCCGTTTGGCGGACCAGCTGACTGCTCACAGCATGCACTGTAGCGCCAGCACCTCGCCCGGCCACCGACACACCGGCTGAACAGGCTGTATTGCGCCACATTGCGGTGTGGGACAGTTACGAAATGCTCCTCGGGCTGGTGCGGCGCCATCTCCGCCCGTACCGGCGGCTGGTGGTCGCGGTGGTGGTCCTGCAAACACTGAGCACGCTGGCCGCGCTGTACCTTCCGGCGGTCAACGCGGCGATCATCGACGAGGGGGTCGCCACGGGCGACACCGGCCTGATCGCGCGGCTCGGCGCGGTGATGCTGGCCGTGACCGCCCTGCAGGGCGCCTGCGCCGTCGGGGCGGTGTACTTCGGATCCCGCACCGGGATGGGATTCGGCCGCGACCTGCGGGCGGCGATCTTCCGGCGGGTGCTCGGCTTCTCCGAAACCGAGACCGCCCGGTTCTCCGCGCCGTCACTGCTCACCCGCACCACCAACGACGTCCGGCAGATCCAGACCCTGGTCCAGCTGACCGCAACCGTTCTGGTGACCGCGCCGATCATGTGCGTGGGCGGCATCGCCATGGCGGTGCGCCTGGACGCCGGGCTGTCCTGGCTGCTGTTGGTCAGCGTGCCGGTGCTGGCCATCGGCAACTACCTGATCGTCGCGAAGGCGCTGCCGGTCTTCCGCAGCATGCAACGGCTGATCGACGGCATCAACCTGGTGCTGCGCGAGCAATTGTCGGGCGTGCGGGTGATCCGGGCCTTCGCCAGGGAACCGTTCGAGGAACGGCGTTTCGACGACGCCAACCGGTCGGTGTCGCGGGCCGCCCTGACCGCCGGGCGCTGGCAGGCGTTGATGCTGCCGGTGACGACGCTGACCATCAACATCTCCAGCGTCGCGCTGATCTGGTTCGGCGGCCTCCGCATCGACGCCGGACGAATGCAGGTCGGCTCGCTGATCGCGTTCCTGTCCTACTTCATGCAGATCCTGATGGCGGTGCTGATGGCCACTCTCATCCTGGTCGTGCTGCCCCGGGCATCGGTATGCGCGGAGCGCATCACCGAGGTGCTCGACACCGCGCCCAGCGTGAGCGATCCGAGCACCCCGCGACAGCCCACCGGCGGAATCCGCGGCGTACTGACACTCGACGACGTCGGCTTCCGCTATCCGGGGGCCGAACGCGCCGTGCTGGAGGGGGTCTCCTTCACCGCGTCACCGGGGACCACCACCGCCATCGTCGGCGGCACCGGCTCGGGCAAGTCGACGCTGGTTTCGTTGATCTGCCGGCTCTACGACGTTACCGGCGGGTCGGTGCGACTGGACGGAGTCGACGTCCGCGACTACGACACCGAGGTCCTGTGGTCGGCGGTGGGCCTGGTTCCCCAGCACGGGTATCTGTTCTCCGGAACCGTCGCAGACAACCTTCGCTTCGGCAGGTCCGACGCGGACGAGGAACAGATGTGGGCCGCACTGCGGATGGCCGCCGCCGACGACTTCGTCCGAGCCCATCCCGACGGGACGGGGATGCCCATCGCGCAGGGAGGTGTCAATGTCTCCGGGGGCCAGCGGCAGCGGCTGGCGATCGCCCGCGCGATCATCCGGCGGCCAAGGGTGTATCTGTTCGACGATGCGCTGTCGGCGCTGGACGTCCATACCGACGAGCGGGTGCGGGCGGCGTTGGCGGCGGCCGCTGCCGAGCCCCCGCAGTCGACGGTGATCATTGTGGCCCAACGCATTTCGACGGTGGCCCAGGCCGATCAGATCGTCGTGCTCGACGGCGGCCGGGTCGTCGGCGTCGGCACCCACCGGGAACTGCTCGGCCGATGCCCGACCTATGCGCAGTTCGTCGACTCCCAGACGGTGGGCGCGCTGTGACCGCCCCGCCCGGTTCGGCGCTGCGACTGCTGCGCCGGCTCACGCCGCACCGCGGGCCGACCGCGGCACTGCTGGCGATGTCGGTTGCGGGGATCGCTTTGTCGGTGATCGGCCCGCGGGTGCTGGGCCACGCCACCGACCTGTTGTTCAACGGGGTGGTCGGCCGCCGGCTACCGCCCGGGATCTCCAAGGCGCAGGCGGTCGCCGAGGCCCGCGCACGGGGCGACGGCAGGTTCGCCGACCTGCTCTCCGGGATGGATGTGGTACCCGGGCAGGGAGTGGATCTGACCGCGGTCGCCCGGACGCTGCTGCTCGCACTGGTGCTGTATCTGGTTGCCGCGTTTCTCATCTGGGGTCAGGCTCGGCTTCTCAACGTGATCGTCCAGCGGACCGTGACGGCGCTGCGCGCCGAGGTTGCGGCCAAGATCCACCGTCTGCCGCTGGCCTACTTCGACTCGCGGCAGCGCGGCGAATTGCTGAGCCGGGTGACCAACGACGTCGACAACATCGCCACCTCGGTGTCGCTGACCATCAGCCAGCTGCTCACCGCGGTGATCACCGTGGTGGCGGTGCTGGTGATGATGTTCGTGCTGTCGCCGTTGCTGGCATTGATCACCGTTGCGCTGGTCCCGGTTTCGCTGCTGGCGATCCGGGCCATCACCCGCCGGTCGCGGACGCTGTTCGCGGCCCAGTGGGCCGGCACCGGCCGGCTCAACGCCCACATCGAGGAGACCTACAGCGGTTTCACCGTGGTGAAGACGTTCGGCCACCGCGCCTCGGCGGAAACCGCATTCGAAGGTCTCAACGACGAGGTCTACCGCGCCGGTTCCGGCGCCCAGTTCATCTCCGGACTGCTGTCCCCGGCGACCATGATCATCGGGAACATCAGCTATGTGGCCGTGGCGGTGGTCGGCGGCTACCAGGTGGCCTCCGGTCAGATCACGCTGGGCGGCGTGCAGGCGTTCATCCAGTACGTGCGCCAGTTCAATCAGCCGGTGACCCAACTGGCCGGCATGTACAACACCCTGCAGTCCGGGTTGGTCAGCGCCGAGCGGGTGTTCGAATTCCTCGACGAACCCGAGGAATCGCCCTCTGCCGCAGCGGAATCGCCGGCCGGTCCGGGGCGCGTCGAGTTCCGGAACGTGAGCTTCTCCTACCCGGGCGGCACGCCGGTGATCCACGACGTCTCACTGGTTGCCGAACCGGGTGCCACGGTGGCGATCGTCGGGCCGACCGGCGCCGGCAAGACCACCCTGGTGAATCTGCTGATGCGGTTCTACGACGTGGATTCCGGCGCCATCGTCGTCGACGGCACGGACATCCGGACGGTCAGCCGGGAATCGCTGCGGTCCCGGATCGGCATGGTGCTTCAGGACTCCTGGCTGTTCGGCGGCACCATCGCCGAGAACATCGGCTACGGCCGCCCGGACGCCGCCGAGGAGGAGATCGTGTCGGCCGCCCGGGCCGCCCGCGTCGATCAGTTCGTCCGCTCACTGCCCGACGGCTACGCCACCCGGATCGGCGATGGCGGCGTGAACGTCAGCGCCGGCGAGAGACAGTTGATCACCATCGCGCGGGCCTTCCTGGCCCAGCCGCAGATCCTGGTTTTCGACGAGGCGACCAGTTCGGTGGACACCCGGACCGAACTGATGGTTCAGCAGGCGATGGTGGAACTGCGAACCGGCCGAACCAGTTTCATCATCGCCCATCGGCTCTCGACCATCCGGGACGCCGACACGATCATCGTGCTGGACGACGGGCGGATCCTCGAGCAGGGCTGCCACGCGGAACTTCTGGACAGGCGGGGCGCCTACTGGAGGATGAATCGGGGCGCCTTTCCCGGTAAAGCCCCCGACGAGACGGTTCCCACTGGATAATGGGACGATGGCAGGAAACGAGCTTGATCCGCAGCGCGCCAAGGCCGCCCGGGACGTCGTCCGTCAGCACCCGGGGATGGCGTTGTTCGCGGTGTCCCCGGTGCTCATCGCAGCAGGTCTGGTGTGGTGGCTGGTGAGCCCGGGCTGGGCGATCGTGCTGCTGGTCGTGGCGTTGGTCGCCGGCGGTATGACGATCCTGCGCAAGCGCTGACAGGCGCGTTCACACCGACTCGGGCACGTTGCGCCGAGCCCGGTAGACCCGCACGTCGCCGCTGATGCCCTTGAGCCGTTTGACGCCGGCGAACGAGAACCGGAAGGGCCGCTCGTCGCCGATCTGCTCGCGGGCCGATTCCGACACCAGCACCGCGCCCGGCCTGGCCGCCGAGGTGAGGCGGCTGGCCAGGTTGACCGGGCTGCCGAACCAGTCCCCGGCGCGGCTGACGGCCGAACCGTAGGCGACACCGACCCGCAACCGGGGCAGCGCCTCCTCGGCGGCCGCGGCGTCGATGAGGCCGAGGACGGCGTCGAGCAGCGCGCCGGCGTCCGGTGAGACGAACATCGCCGCGTCGCCGATGGTCTTGATGAACCGCACCGGCGGGTGGGCGACGTCGTGGGCGAGTTCGGCCAGCCGGTTGGCCAGTTGCTCGAGCCGCTCCGGAGGCAGTTCCTCCCCCAGTGCGGTGAACCCGACGAGGTCGGCGAAGGAGGCGCCGATCATTCTGGCCTCCGGGCGCGGTCTGCCCTCGGCGCGTTCGCCGGCGTTGACGGCCTCGGTCTCGAGCGTGCGCCGCAACTGCAGCAGCAGCAGATCGTTGATCATCGGGCCGAGCAGCGGCGTGGCGACACCGACCAGAGCCTCTGTGCCCCTGGCGATCTCGAGCTCGGTGATACCCGGATGCAGGACCGCGTCCAGGGCTGCGACGTTCATGACCTCGGAGGCGTTGGCCAATCCGTGGGCCAGGACCCGCACGATGGCGAGCATCAGGTCCGGGTCGATCCCGAGGTCCAGGAACCGCTTGATGTGGACGGCGGTGTCGGCGTCGCTCTGCGTGAACACCGGCGCGTCCGGATCGTCGACCGCGGGCAGCCCCGCGGCCCGGTGGAAGCGGTTCAGGAGGTCCAGGTCCAACCCGACCCGCTCACTGGTCTCCCGGGCCGCGACGTAACGGCCGTCGTCGCCCAGCACCCGGCGGGCCGGCAACAGCATCGGCGAGAACGACGACCGGATCTCCTCCGGCCCGAATCCCCGGTCCAGCAGCCAGTCGACCAGTTCGGCGCGCTCGGCCCGGGCTTCCCCGGACAGACCGTCCAGCAGGTCCGACCGGTCGGGTTCCCGGCTCATGAGACCGCCGGCCGGCGGTTTGCCCAGGGTCTGGCGGCTTCGATCTGCGCGCCAAGCGAAAGCAGTGTCGCCTCGTCGGACGGCCGACCCACCAGTTGCACCGACACCGGCAGGTGCTCGCCCTCGAGGAACCACGGGACCACCGCCGCGGGCTGGCCGGTCGCGTTGAAGACCGCGGCGAACGGCGCCCGGGCGGCCACCAGCGACAGGGTGGTGACCCCGCCGCGGTGCTGGTACTGCCCGATCTTCGACGGGCCGGTGGCGGTTCCGGGGGTGATCACCACGTCGACGTCGTCGAAGATCGACTGCACCCGGGCCGCCAGGGTCGGCTCGGCCGCGCGCACCCGGGCGATCTGGCGGTCGGTGATCAGTGAGCCGAGGCGGGCGATCTGCCGGGTCCGCGGCTCCAGGCGCTCCGGATGCGCCAGCTTTCGAACGTCGTCGTACGTCCCGCGCCACATCCGCGGCAGCACGTGGCCGTACATCGCCCAGGCCGGATAGTCCGGGTCGCGCCAGAAGACCTCGTGACCGAGGTCACGCAGCAGGGTCTCGGCCCCGTCCAGGGCGCGCTGCTGGGCCCTGCCCACCCGGGCCACCATGGTGGGGGGAACCTTGGCGCTCAACGCGATTCGCAACCGGCCCGGCTTACGCGCCGCGGCCTTCATGAACCCGCCGCGGGGCGCCTTGCCGGTGTTGGTGGCGTCCAGGAACAGCGCCGCGTCCTCCACCGTGCGGGTCAGCGGGCCGTTGACGCTCAACCCCGTCCAGCAGTCGTCGTGCGGCCCCATGGGCACCCGGTCACGCTGCGGTTTGAGTCCGAACAGGCCGCACCAGGTGGCCGGGATGCGGATCGAGCCGGCGCCGTCGGAGCCCAGCGCCATCGGGGCCAGGCCGGCGGCCACCGCGGCGGCGCTGCCGCCGCTGCTGCCGCCGGGGGTGTAGGCCGGATCCCACGGGTTGTGGGTGGCGCCGAAGGCCACCGTCTCGGTGAACGGCCACAGCATCATCTCCGGGACCGCGGTCTTGCCCAGGATCACCGCGCCGGCTGCCCGCAGGCGGCGGACCACCTCGGCGTCGGCGGTGGCGGGCAGGTCGTAGGCGTTGCTGCCGTAGCAGGTGAACTCACCGGCCACGTCGACGTCGTCCTTGATCGCGATCGGCACGCCGAGCAGTGGCAGCCGCTCGCCGGCGTCGAGCCGTTCCTGGGCGGCGGCCGACTCGCGGCGGGCCGTGTCGGCCATCACCACGCGGTAGCTGCGCAACTCCCGGTCCACCCGGGCGATGCGTTCCAGATAACGCTCCAGCAGCGCCGGGGCGGTGACGGCGCCGGCGGCCAGCATGCGGGCCTGCTCGGCGGCGCCGGCGAAGGCGAGGGCGGTGGCGTCCACGCTCGGCAGCGTAGCCGCCGGCACCGGGGTCGGCGGGTTACGGTGTTGCGGTGCCCTGTGTGTTCTGCGAGATCGTGGCCGGCGCCGCGCCGGCGGTTCGGGTCTACGAGGACGACGACTACCTCGGCTTCCTCGACATCCGGCCGTTCACCCGAGGCCACACGCTGGTCATTCCCAAGCGGCACAGCGTCGACCTCACCGATACCCCGGCACCCACGCTGGCCGGTCTGCTGACCGTCGGGCAGCGCATCGCCCACGCCAGCCGGTCCTCCGGGCTGGCGGCGACCGGCAACAACATCGCGATCAATGACGGCAGGTCGGCGTTCCAGTCGGTGTTCCACATTCACCTGCACGTGATTCCGCGCCGCGACGGCGACAAGGTGTCCTTCGTCAAGGGGGTGCTGCTGCGCCGCGACCCCGATCGGGAGTCGACCGGCCGGCTGCTGCGGGAGGCCCTCGCGGCGCAGGCGTGAGCCCGGCCGACTACCGCAGACCGGCCTGTTCCGCCGCGGAGTCGAAGACCTCGTCGAGCATCGCCGGGGTGAGCCGGCCGGTGAACATGTTCTGCTGGCTGGGGTGGTAGGAGCCCAGCAGCCGCACCCCCGAGGCCGCATCCGCCACGGCTCCGTGCCCGAACTTCGGCTTGGCCCCGTGGAATTCACCGTCGAGCAGTCGCAGCGCGGCCTGCCAGGCGAACCCGCCCAGGGCTACGATCACCCGCACCGACGGCGCGATGAGCCGCCACTCGGCGTTGAGCCAGGGTTCGCAGGCCGACCGTTCCCCGGGCGTCGGAGCGTTGCCCGGCGGCGCGCAGCGCACCGCGGCGATCACGCGAATGTGCTTGGCGCACAACCCGTCTCCCGCGTCGACGCTGATCGGCGAGTTCACCAGGCCGGACCGGTGCAGCGCGGCGAACAGCTGGTCTCCGGACCGGTCGCCGGTGAACACCCGGCCGGTGCGGTTGCCGCCGTGGGCGGCCGGGGCCAGACCGAGCACCAGGATCCGGGGCCGGGTCGCACCCCAGCCGGGGACCGGCCGGCCCCAGTACGGCTGCTCGGCGAAGGACCGGCGCTTGACCATGGCGGTCTCCTCCCGCCAGGCCACCAGCCGCGGGCAGGCCCGGCACAC
>NZ_JBBATF010000099.1:0-11407 GCF_040398885.1 Mycobacterium sp.
AGATCCGGCGGCGCTCCAGGTCGATGTCGATGACCTTGACCATGGCGTCGTCGCCCACTGCGACCACCTGGTCGGGGACCTCGACATGGCGCTCGGAGAGCTCGGAGATGTGCACCAGACCCTCGATGCCCTCCTCGACACGGACGAAGGCACCGAACGGCACCAGCTTGGTGACCTTGCCCGGCACGATCTGGCCGATGGCGTGGGTGCGGGCGAAGTGCCGCCACGGGTCTTCCTGAGTGGCCTTGAGCGACAAAGAAACCCGCTCGCGGTCCATGTCGACGTCGAGCACCTCGACGGTGACCTCGTCGCCGACCTGGACGACCTCCGACGGGTGGTCGATGTGCTTCCAGGACAGCTCGGAGACGTGCACCAGGCCGTCGACGCCGCCGAGGTCGACGAACGCGCCGAAGTTGACGATGGAGGACACCACACCCTTGCGGACGGCACCCTTGACCAACTGGTTGAGGAATTCGCTGCGGACCTCGGACTGGGTCTGCTCGAGCCAGGCGCGGCGGGACAGCACCACGTTGTTGCGGTTCTTGTCCAGCTCGATGATCTTGGCCTCGATCTCCTTGCCGATGTACGGCTGCAGATCGCGGACCCGGCGCATCTCCACCAGCGACGCCGGCAGGAAGCCGCGCAGCCCGATGTCGAGGATCAGGCCGCCCTTGACGACCTCGATGACGGTGCCCTTGACGGCCTCGTCCTTCTCTTTGAGCGCCTCGATGGTGCCCCAGGCGCGCTCGTACTGAGCGCGCTTCTTGGACAGGATCAGGCGGCCTTCCTTGTCCTCCTTGGTGAGGACCAGGGCTTCGATCGCATCGCCGACGGACACGACCTCATTGGGGTCCACGTCGTGCTTGATGGAGAGCTCACGGGAAGGGATGACGCCTTCGGTCTTGTAACCGATGTCGAGCAGAACCTCGTCCCGGTCCACCTTGACGATGGTCCCCTCGACGATGTCGCCATCGTTGAAGTACTTGATGGTCTTGTCGATAGCGGCGAGGAAGTCCTCGGCAGTGCCGATGTCGTTGATGGCTACTTGCGGCGAGGTGATAGTGGGACTGGGCATGTGTTGGGTTGCTCCGGACAGGGTTGATCGAAGGGACGGGTTTACAGGTTTGTACCCGCAGACCTGCGCACGGATACCGAACGAGACTACTCGACAAGGCACAACGCGGCCAAACCAGGCGCCTCACAGCTACTCTCCTGGGGTGCTCCAGACCCCCGGCGTCGTCTACCGCTTGGCCCCCCCGTTCCCGCGCCCGGTCCGCAAAGTCGGCGCTCCGCTGGCCGCGATCATCGCGCTGGGCACCCTGGCGGTGCTGATCCTGCTGCTGGGCAGTGTCGCCGACCCGGGTGGGACGGTGCTCGGTTTCGTCCTGGCCAGCGCCGCGATGGCCGGCGTCCTGCTCTGCTACCTGTGGCTGGATCGCTGGGAACCGGAGCCGCCGCGGCTGCTGATCATGGCGTTCCTGTGGGGGGCGTCGGTGGCGGTGGTGCTGTCGGTGCTGTTCTCGGAACTGTTCGAGCAGGCCTTCGGCGGCGACGGCGACAAGCCCGGTCCGCTGACCGTCGTGGTGGGGGCACCGCTGGTCGAGGAGGCGGCCAAAGGCCTGTTCCTGCTGGTCATGATGACCGGGCGGCGGCGCCACGAGCTGAACACCCTGACCGACTGCCTGGTCTACGCGGGCCTGACCGCGCTGGGTTTCGCCTGGGTGGAGAACATCCTCTACATCGCCGGCGCCGAGACCCTGCCGGGCGCACTGGCCGTCGCCGCCATGCGACTGGTGATGGCGCCCTTTGCCCACCCGCTGTTCACCACGATGACCGGCATCGGCGTGTACTACGCGCTCAGGCAGCGAAACCGCGCCGCCGCGGCGGGCTTCCTGCTGCTCGGCTACCTGGGGGCGGTGGCCCTGCACGGGTTGTGGAACGGGTCGGCCCTGGCGAGCTTCCAGACCTACCTCAACGTCTACGTGTTGTGGATGATGCCGGTGTTCGCCCTCGCCGTCGCCCTGGCGGTGGCCAGCCGGCGGCGCGAGCAGCACATAGTGGCCGGGAAGCTTCCCGCGATGATCACCGGCGGGTTGCTGACGCCGATGGAGGCCGCCTGGCTGGGCTCGTTGCGGTCCCGCAAGGCCGCGGTCGCGGCCGCCGGCCGGTTCGCGGGGCGGCCGGCGGCGTCGGCGGTGAAGCGATTCCTGAACCAGGTCGTCGAACTGGCCTACGTGCGCGACCGGATCGACCGCGGCTTCGGCGACGAGCGGGTTTTCGCGCTGCAGAGCGAGGAGGCCTACGCGGTGATGGCGGCGAGGGCGCAGGCCGGGCCGGTGCTGGCGCAGATGAACGGGCTGAGCCAACCCGTCCCGCCACCCCTCCGGGGCTGAGCCAACCCGTCACTAATGCGCCGCCGTGTCCCAACTCCGCCCGTAGCCGACTGAAACCTCCAGCGGCACGTCCAGGGGGTAGGCCCCGCCCATCCGGTCTCGCACCAGTTCCTCGACGGCGTCCCGCTCCCCCGGCGCCACCTCGAGCAGAAGTTCGTCGTGCACCTGCAGCAGCAGCCGCGACGTCAGACCGGACTGTCGAAGCGCCTCGTCGACCCCGATCATGGCGACCTTGATGATGTCGGCCGCGCTGCCCTGGATCGGCGCATTGAGGGCTGCCCGTTCGGCGGCCTCGCGAAGCTGACGGTTGCTGCTGTCCAGCTCAGGGAGATAGCGACGCCGGCCGAGAACGGTGGAGGTGTAGCCGTCCTTGCGGGCCTGCTCGACGACTGCCAGCAGATAGTCCCGCACCCCGCCGAACCGGGCGAAGTAGGCGTCCATCTGCTCCTTGGCCTCCTCGGTGGAGATCTTCAACTGGGCGGCCAGGCCGTAGGCGCTCAGACCGTAGGCCAGTCCGTAGGACATCGCCTTGACCCGACGACGCAGGTCGGCGGTGACCTCGTCGATCGGCACCCCGAAGGCCCGCGACGCGACGAAGTTGTGCAGGTCCTCGCCGGTGCGGAACGCCTCGATCAGACCCGCGTCCCTGGACAGGTGGGCCATGATGCGCATCTCGATCTGGCTGTAGTCGGCGGTCATCAGTTCGGCGTATCCGTCCCCGACGCAGAAGGCATCCCGAATGCGACGGCCCGCCTCGGTGCGGATCGGGATGTTCTGCAGGTTCGGTTCGGTCGAGGACAGCCGACCGGTGGCGGCGATGGTCTGGTTGAACGTGGTGTGGATGCGGCCGTCGGCGGCAACCGACTTCAGCAGGCCGTCGACGGTGACCTTCAGGCGGGTGGCGTCGCGGTGGGCCAGCAGGTGCTCGAGGAACGGATGGCCGGTCTTGTCGAACAACGACTGCAGCGCGTCGGCATCGGTGGTGTAACCGGTCTTGGTCTTCTTGGTCTTGGGCATGCCGAGTTCGTCGAACAGCACGACCTGCAACTGTTTCGGCGAGCCGAGGTTGATCTGCTGGCCGATCACCGAGTAGGCGGACTCAGCGGCGTCGCGGATCTGATCGCCGAACTCGCTCTGCAGCACATCGAGTTTGTCCAGATCGACGGCGATGCCGGTGCTCTCCATGCCGGCCAGCACCGACTGTACGGGCAGTTCCATCTCGCCGAGCAGCGACGACGAGTCGATCCGGGCCAGTTCCTCATCCAGAGCGTCGGCCAGGTCCACGACGGCGCGGGCCCGCAGGATCAGCGTCTGCACCGCCTGGTCGTCGATCCCGTCGGTGTCGTCGAGCAGTGAAAGCTGTTGCTGCTCCTGGGTTTCCGCACGCAGCTCGCGACGCAGGTAACGCAGGGACAGATCGTCGAGGGTGAAGCTGCGCTGCCCCGGGCGAACCAGGTAGGCGGCAAGAGCGGTGTCGGACGTGACGCCTGCCAGCGTCCAGCCCCGCCCGGACAGCTCGTGCATGGCGAGCTTGGCCTCGTGCAGCGCCTTCGGGGCGGACGGGTCGGCCAGCCAGGCCCCCAGTGCCGCCTCGTCGGCGGCCGTCATGGTCGCGGTGTCGATGTAGGCGCCGTCGCCGCCCGCGGGGGCGATGGCCAGCGCCGTAGCGTCGGCGTCGTAGACGACCCGGGTGCCGCTCACCGCCATCCCGGCTCGCCGTCCGCCGCGAGCGTGCCGGTCGAGCCAGGCGCCCACCTCGCCGGGCTCCAGTGCGCCGCCGCGCACGTCGAAGCCCTCGTCGACCTCGGGTTCGACGGCGGCCAGGGTGTCGAAGAGCCGGTCCCGCAACACCCGGAACTCCAGGTCGTCGAAGAGTCGGTGGATCTGGTCGCGGTCCCACGGCAGCAGGCGCAGGGTGTCCGGGGTCTGCGCCAACGGCACGTCGCGCACCAGATGGGTCAATTCCCGGTTGAGCACCACGCTGGAAAGGTTGGCGCGCAACGAATCTCCGACCTTGCCGCGGACGGAGTCGACGTTGTCGACCAGACCCTGCAGGGAGCCGTACTCGACGATCCACTTGGCCGCGGTCTTCTCCCCCACCCCCGGGATGCCGGGCAGGTTGTCGCTGGGATCGCCGCGAAGCGCGGCGAAGTCCGGGTACTGCTCGGGGGTGAGGCCGTACTTCTCCACCACGGCCTCCGGGGTGAACCGGGTCAGGGTGCTCACCCCCTTGATCGGGTAGAGCACCGTGATGTCGGAGTTGACCAGTTGCAGCGAGTCCCGGTCCCCGGTGACGACCAGCACCCGGTAGCCGGCTTCGTCGGCCTGGGTGGCCAGGGTGGCGATGATGTCGTCGGCCTCGTAGCCGGGTTCGGCCAGCACCGTGATGCCCAGCGCGTTCAGGACTTCCTTGGTGATGTCGATCTGGCCGCGGAACTCGTCGGGGGTGGCGCTGCGGGTGGCCTTGTACTCCGGGAAGCGCTCGGCCCGGAAGGTCTGGCGGGAGACGTCGAAGGCGGCGGCGATGTGGGTGGGCGCCTCGTCGCGCAGCAGGTTGATCAGCATCGCGGTGAACCCGTAGACGGCGTTGGTGGTCAGGCCGTTGCGGGTCTTGAAGTTCTCCGCCGGCAGCGCGTAGAACGCCCGGAAGGCCAGCGAATTGCCGTCCAGCAACATCAATGTCGGCGTGTCCTCGGCGCCCTTCCCAGCGTTCACGGCTCTCACTCTAGGCACTGCCACTTTCGCGACTAGGCTGACCTGCATGCCCGGTTCGCAAGGCGTTCCCGCCATCGAGGGCTGGTGGTCGCTCGATGAATCCGGGACTCCGCACCTGGTCGGGGCGAAATGCCCGCGATGTGGGAGCTACGTCTTTCCGCCCCGGCAGAACAACTGCCCCAATCCCGGTTGCGGGGCCGACGAACTCGAGCCGGTCGCGATGTCGCGGCGCGGGACGTTGTGGAGCTATACCGAGAACCACTATCAGCCGCCCTCTCCGTACCCGCAGACCGACCCGTTCGAGCCGTTCGCGGTGGCCGCGGTGCACATCGAAACCGAGGGTCTGATCGTTCTCGGGAAGGTGGTCGCGGGGACCTCGGCCGCCGACCTGAAGGTTGGGATGCAGATGGAGTTGACGACGATGCCGCTTTACATCGACGACGACGGCGTCGAGCGCACCGTGTATGCGTGGAGGGTCGCCACGTGAGCGCCCCGGAACCCGTCTACATTCTCGGCGCGGGCATGCACCCGTGGGGCAAGTGGGAGGACCGCGACTTCACCGAACACGGCGTGTACGCGGCACGGGCCGCACTGCGCGACGCCGGTCTGGACTGGCGGCAGATCCAACTGGTGGCCGGCGCGGACACCATCCGCAACGGCTACCCGGGCTTCGTCGCCGGCGCGACGTTCGCCCAGAAGCTGGGCTGGACCGGGATCCCGGTGTCCTCCAGTTACGCCGCCTGCGCCTCGGGGTCGCAGGCCCTGCAGTCCGCGCGCGCTCAGATCTTGGCCGGGCTGTGCGACGTGGCACTGGTCGTGGGCGCCGACAAGGCGCCGAAAGGGTTCTTCGCACCGGTGGGCGGGAACCGCCGCAACGACCCGGACTGGCAGCGGTTCCACCTGATCGGCGCCACCAACACGGTGTACTTCGCGCTGCTGGCCCGCCGCCGCATGGACCTCTACGGGGCGACCCTGGAGGACTTCGCGCAGGTGAAGGTGAAGAACTCCCGGCACGGCCTGAACAACCCCAATGCCCGCTACCGCAAAGAGAATTCGATCGAGGACGTCCTGGCCAGCCCGGTGGTGTCCGACCCGTTGCGGCTGCTGGACATCTGCGCCACCTCCGACGGTGGTGCGGCCCTGGTGGTGGCGAGCAAGGCCTTCACCGAGAAACACCTGGGCTCGACGGCCGGGGTGCCCTCGGTGCGAGCGGTGTCGTGCGCCACCCCGAACTACCCGCAGCACCTGCCTGAGTTGCCCGACATCGCCACCGACTCCACCGCCGTCGTCCCCGCGCCGGATCGGGTGTTCAAGACCCACATCCTCGACGTGGCCTACGCCGAGGCGGGAATAGGTCCCGAGGACCTGAGCCTGGCCGAGGTCTACGACCTGTCCACCGCACTGGAACTCGACTGGTACGAGCATCTGGGCCTGTGCCCGAAGGGTGAGGCCGAGGCACTGCTGCGCTCCGGTGCCACCACAGTCGGCGGACGGATTCCGGTCAACCCGTCCGGCGGTCTGGCCTGCTTCGGCGAGGCGATCCCCGCCCAGGCGATCGCCCAGGTCTGCGAGCTGACCTGGCAGTTGCGCGGCCAGGCCACCGGCCGCCAGGTGGCGGGCGCGACGGTCGGCGTCACCGCCAACCAGGGGTTGTTCGGACACGGGTCCTCGGTGGTCGTCGCCCGCTGAGTATCCCACCGCCGCGCACGCTCGCGGTCGGATCGTCAGTCGGGCCGGTCAGGCCACCCCGAGATACGCCGCGCGAATACTGTCGTCGGCCAACAACTCCCGGGCCGGACCTTCGCGGGTGACGTTGCCGGTCTCCAGGATGTAAGCCCGGTCGGAGCGGCTCAGCGCCTGCTGGGCGTTCTGCTCCACCAGCAGCACCGTGGTCCCCTCGGCGTTGATGTCGGCGATGATGCCGAAGATCTGCGAAATCACCATGGGCGCCAGGCCCATCGACGGCTCGTCGAGCAGCAGCACCCGCGGCCGGGCCATCAGCGCCCGGCCGATCGCCAGCATCTGCTGCTCGCCACCGGAGAGCGTGCCACCGACCTGCTTGCTGCGCTCAGCCAGTCGGGGAAAGGTGGCGAACACCCAGTCCAGCCGTTCGTCGTGGGCGGCTTTGGACTCGAACTTGCGCCCGTAGCAACCCATTTCGAGGTTCTCGGTCACCGTCATACCGGGAAAGACGCCGCGGCCTTCAGGTGCCTGCACCAGCCCGTCGATCGCCCGCTGATGCGCCTTGACCCGGGTGATGTCGCGGCCGTCGAACCATACCGACCCCCGCGACAGCGGCCGCAGTCCGGAGATGGCCCGCATCAGCGTGGTCTTGCCGGCCCCGTTGGAGCCGAGCAGAGTCACCAACTCCCCCTGCCGCACCGTCAGCGAAACCCCGTGCAGCGCTTCGATTCTGCCGTAGTGCACAACGGCGTCGCGGACCTCCAGCAAAACGGTCTGCTCTTCGCGCGATACGCTCATCGCCGTCTCAGAGTTGGTCATCGGGCACCCCCAGGTAGGCGGCGATCACGGCCGGATCGTCGCGGATCTCTCCCGGCAGTCCCTCGGCGATCTTGCGGCCGAACTCCAGCACCACGATCCGGTCGGTGACGCCCATCACCAGACGCATGTCGTGTTCGATCAGCAGCACGGTGTAGCCGTCGTCGCGGATCGCGTGGATCAGGTCGACCAGCGCGGACTTCTCGCTCGGGTTGAACCCGGCGGCGGGCTCGTCCAGGCACAGCAGCTTGGGCTCGGTGGCCAGCGCGCGGGCGATCTCCAGCCGCCGCTGATCGCCGTAGGGCAGATTCTTGGCCTTCTCCTCGCCGCGATGGGCGATGCCGACGAATTGCAGCAGCGCCGCGGCCTTTTCGATGGCGGTGTGCTCCTCGCGGCGATGCCGCGGGGTGCGGACCAGCGCGCCCGGGACCGAGGTGTGGTGCCGGGCGTCGGTGCCGACGACGACGTTCTCCAGCGCGGTCATCTCGCCCCACAGCCGGATGTTCTGGAAGGTGCGCGCGATGCCCAGCCGGGTGATCTGGTGGCGTTTGCGCCGACCCAGCGGTTGCCCGTCGAACACGACGGTTCCCGACGTCGGGCGGTACACCCCGGTGATGGCGTTGAAGCAGGTGGTCTTGCCGGCGCCGTTGGGTCCGATCAGCCCGAGGATCTCACCGCGCCTGATCCCGAAACTCACCGAGTCCAGTGCGGTCAGGCCGCCGAAACGAACGGTGAGATCGCTTGCCTGCAGCAGGGTTTCGCCTTCGGCGACACCGACGTCGCGGGTCAGCGAGGCCATCGCCTCGTCGATCAGCGGCTCGCTCACTACGCCGCCTTGCTCTCGTCGGCCGACGCCAGCAGCCGGCGGGCCGACTTCCCATAGGCCAGCAACTGCTGGCGCACCGGGAACAGCCCCTGCGGGCGGAAGATCATCAGCACCACCAGGGCCAGGCCGAAGAACAGGTACTTCAGGTCGCCGAGGTTGATTCCCATGAATTCCACACCGAGCAGACGGTTGGGCAGATACACGATGACGAAAGCGCCGAAGACGACCCCCAGCTTGTTGCCCTGCCCGCCGAGCACCACCGCGGACAGGAACAGCATGGAATTGATGATGTTGAAGGTCGGCGGCGCGACGTACTGCACCTGCCCGGCGTAGAGCGCGCCGGACAGCCCGCCGATGGCCGCCCCGATGACGAAGGCCCACAGCTTGAACTTGAAGGTGTCGACACCCAGGACTTCAGCAGCGTCCTCGTCTTCGCGGATGGCCACCCAGGCGCGGCCGACCCGGCTGCGCTCGAGGTTGCCGACCAGCAGCAGGATCACCACCAGCAACGCCAGGCCCAACCAGAACCACCAGGTGCCGTAGTTGGCATCGCCGGAGGAGTTGCCGCTGGAGAACACTCCTTCGGGCAGTTTCTCGGTCTGGCCGACCCGCGGATAGGCGACCTCGTTCAGGCCCCGGGGGCCGTTGGTGATCCCGGCCAGGTTGTCGGCGAGGAGTCGGATGATCTCGCCGAAGCCGAGGGTGACGATGGCCAGATAGTCTCCGCGCAGTCGCAGCGTCGGAATGCCCAGGATCAACCCGGCCAGTGCCGTGACGACCATGGCGATCGGCAAACAGGCCAACCACGCCCACTTCTCGGTGAACACGCCCTGCCCCAACCGGTTCACCGGACTGTCCGGACTGGTCAGCATGGCGACGGTGTAGGCGCCGACGGCGTAGAAGCCGACGTAGCCCAGGTCCAGCAGACCGGCCTGGCCGACGACGACGTTGAGCCCGACGGCGATGATCGCTACCATCGCGAATTGCGCCATGGTCCCGCCGAATGAGATGCCGGTGGTGTCCAGGAACGGCGGCGTGTACAGCGGCAGCAGGGCCAACGCGGCGAATGCCACAGCCCCGAAACCCCACTTCTGCACGCGGGTGCGATCAGCCCACCAGTGCCGCAACGCGTCGCCCGGCGCCAGCAGTGTGTTCCCCACAGCGGAATCCGCAGTCCGGTGGCTCACGCGCGGGCCTTCCCGAGACTCTCGCCCAGGATGCCGGTGGGGCGGAACAGCAGCACCAGAACCAGCAGTACGAAGGCGACGACATCGCGCCACTGGGTGCCGAACACGGCCTGCCCGTAGTTCTCCATAACCCCGAGCAGCAGACCGCCGAGCAACGCCCCACGCAGGTTCCCGATACCCCCGAGCACGGCGGCCGAGAAGGCCTTGATGCCCAGCAGGAAGCCGCCCGAGTAGATGATGCCCTGCGGGACGCGCAGGGTGTAGAGAAGCGCGGCCGCGCCGGCCAGCATGCCGCCGATCAGGAACGTTCTGAGGATGATGCGTTCCCGGGAGACACCCATCAGCGTGGCGGTGACGGGATCCTGGGCCACCGCGCGGATGCCCCGGCCGAACTTGGTGCGGTTGATCGCCAGGTCGGTCAGCAACGCCAGCACCAGGGCTGCGCCGACGATCACCAGCGTGATGTTGGAGACCGAGGCGCCGAAGATGTGGAACTGGGTCTTGGGCTGGACCAGGATGATCGGCTGTTGGGCGTTGCTGCCGCCGTAGCCCTTGATGATCTTGGGCAGGACGAAGTGGACGAATTCCTGCAGCACGAACGACATCCCGATCGCGGTGATCAGGAAGGTCAGCGAGCGGGCGTTGCGGCGCCGCAGTGGCCGGTAGGCGATCGCCTCCAAACCGATTGCGGCCGTGCCTGATACCGCCATGGCGAACAGCATGGCGACCCCGAGATACAGCACGGTCAGACCGACCCCGCGGTTGTAGGCGTTGCCGCTCGGCGTGAAACCCAGGATGATGTCCAGGCAGAAGTAGGCGCCGAACATGCCGAGCATGAAGATCTCGGAGTGCGCGAAGTTGATCAGCCGCAGCACGCCGAAGACAAGCGTGTAGCCCACCGCCACGAGTGCGTAGATGGCGCCCCAGGCCAGTCCGTCGACGGTGAACTGCCAGAAGCCGTTTCGCAGGTTGGAGACGTTGAAGCCGATGTCACCGGCGAGGCAGGCGTAGTTGCCCAGGCACTCCTGGATCATCGGCGCAACCCACTCCTTGCACTAGTACTCCAGGGGGCGCGGCCGCGACCGGCCGCGCCCCGCGAAGCCTCTCACTGGACCTTGTACATCCAGATCAGTGTCGTGGTGAGTTCACCGTTGTCGGTCCACTGGTACTTACGCGCCACTCCCTGGCCGTTGTACTTCTTGGCGTAGTCGAGCAGTGCCTCGCGGGTGACCGCGCCCGAGTCGATGCCCTTGGCCAGGATGGTGCCCAGGTCGTAACCCTCGGTGCTGTAGGTGCCAGGGCCCTGGCCGAACTTCTTGGTGTACTCGTCGGCGAAAGCCGCACTGGCCGGACCGCACGGGCAGGACAGGATGGCGTCCTTGGCCGACGATCCGGCCTGCTTGACGAACTCCGGGTCCTTGGAGCCGTCCGCGCTGGCGAACTTGCCGGCGTAACCGGCGTCGCGCAGCTGCTGCACGAACGGGGCCGCCTCGGAGTAGTAGCCGCTGTAGAACACCGAATCCGGCGACTGCCCCTTGACCTGCGTCACCGCTGCGGAGAAGTCCTTGTCGCCCTTCTTCACCGAGATGTTGCAGGCCGAATCGGCGACCGGGCCCAGGGTGTCGCGGACCGCCTTGGCCAAACCGGAGCCGTAGTCGGTGCTGTCGTCGACGACGCAGATCTTCTTGTCGCCGAGAGTGTTCTTCATGTAGTTGGCGACCGAGGGGCCCTGCACGCCGTCATTGGCCAGACCGCGCACGAAGGTCTTCCAACCCTGCTCGGACAGT
>NZ_JBBATF010000100.1:0-11227 GCF_040398885.1 Mycobacterium sp.
CACCCCGCGGCCCATCCCGCGCCTGGAGAAGAGCGCCACCAGCACACACATGACGACCGACGTGATCGCCAGGTTGACCGCGACGGCCGACAGTGGCTGGAAGCCGCCTCGGTTGACCGCCACCTCCAGCAGTGGGTTCACCACTGCGTTGACGAACCCGGTCACCACGGCGGCGACGCGGGACGAGCGCATGGGCGCCGTCAGCGCCGGCGCCGCCGCAGGGCGGCGACACCCAGGACGGCCAGCACGCCGGCCACCGTGGCCAGCAGCCAGGTCAGGACCATCAACGGGGGGTCGTACACCACCGAAACGGTGGCCGGCTGGCCTTCGGTGACGGGCGGGACGTCCACCCAGCTTCTGACCCGGAGCGCGCACAGCACCGCACCGAGCGCGGCCAGCGCCGATAGGGGCAGTTGCACAGCGGGCTTCACGGTGTGGTCCGGGATTCCACCAACCGGGCCAGCGTCCTCCGGAACTCCTCGTGATCGCGCGCCCAGGCCTGAACCAACCGGCCGCCGGCCAGCTTGAGGCCCACGCCGGTGCGTCCCCGCGGCACCCCGGATAGCTCGCCCAGGGCCCGGGCGCGCTGCCACTCCTCCCGGGGTTCGGCGGGTCTGACCCGCCAGCTGGAGACCGGACCGCGCGCCCTGACCGGCTCCCCGGGTTCGGGGAACACCGTCACGATGTCCTTGACCTCGACGATCTCGGTCCCTTCCCGCAGGGTCTCCTTCGTCAGCTCGACGCTGGTGTGCACGCGCGCGGCCTTCACCTGCAGGCCCAGCATCGCCGACACCAGGACCATGAACATCATCGGAACCTGGAGTGGGAATCCGAGGCCGGCCCGCCACTGGACGAGCAGCATGGCCAGTGCCGCGACCGGACCGGCGAGCAGCCACAGCCAGCTGGCGCCGGACTCGAAGAACAGCGGTTCCTTCCCGTCGGTCGACGACGGCCGGGCGTCAGACACCGGCGTACCAATCCAGGACCGCCGGCCGCCCTAACAGCAGGATGCCGACCAGGATGGGAACCGTGCCCAGCAGCACCAGGATGTGGGTGCCGGAGAACAACGCCGCCAAAGCGACCAGAACGACGATGCTCAACCCCAGCGCCATGGCGGCCCGCCGCGCCCGCAGGTCTCGGGTCCGCGCCCGGGCGGCGAACCAGGCCAGTGCCGCGCCGGCCAACCCGAACAGGACCCCGGCGCCCCGATAGAGCCGCGCGTAGTCGTGCAACGCCTCATCGGTCACCGTCGGCGGAGCGGCCTGGCGCAGCGAATCGAAGCCGACCAGCGTTGCCAGCATCCCGCCGGCGATCAACAGCACCGCGCCGATCACCAGGAGCAGGCAGGCGGCAGACACCGCGCTGGGTCGGGATTCGGTGTCGGTCACGGGCGGCGGGCGGGGGAGAACACCGGGCGGCGGGCGGGGGAGAACACCGGGCGGCGGGCGGGGGAGAACACCGGGCGGCGGGCGGAAGAAAGCATGGTGCGGTCAGCCTAACCGCTCAGCGGGTGAAGAACTGATGCGAGTCGGGCCGGTGCAGCAGATAGATCCCACCGGCGATGAAGACCGAGCCGAAGATACCGGTGACCGCGCAGACCACCGCGGCAAGCGGCGGCCGCGCAGTGCTGAACAGGCCGGCGAGGGTCATGAAGACGGTGGCGAGGCCGCCGCCGGTGAGCAGGGTACGGGCCCAGCGGTAGCCCGAGCGCAGCAGAGCCAGTAACCCCGCGACCACCCCGCCGATGATCGCGGCGACGAATGCGGCGGTGACGAACACGTAGGACGGACCGGCGGTCTTCGCCGCGACGTAGGCGTCGACGAGTTGGCCGATCACCATCAGCGGAAGGGCCGCCACCCAGAGCCAGAAACCGGTGTCGACGTCGACCGGGCGCGACGGCGCACCGGCCGGTTGCTGCGCCGGAACGTTCACGTCAGCCACCCCGCGGCCTCGGCGGCCCAGTAGGTCAGCACGATGTCGGCGCCCGCGCGCCGGATACCGGTCAGCGACTCCAGTACCGCGGCCCGTTCGTCCACCCAGCCGTTTGCCGCGGCGGCGGCGATCATGGCGTACTCCCCCGACACCTGGTAGGCCGCCACCGGGACCGGGGAGATCTCGGCGGCGGCCGCGACGACGTCGAGGTAGGCCATCGCCGGTTTGACCATCACGATGTCGGCGCCTTCGTCGATGTCGAGCAGGACCTCACGCACCGCCTCGCGGGCGTTGCCGGCCTCCTGCTGGTAGGTGCGCCGGTCGCCGTCGAGGCTGGAGGCCACCGCCTCCCGGAAGGGGCCGTAGAACGATGAGGCGAACTTGGCTGCATAGGCCAGGATCGCGACATCGGTGAAACCCGCGGCGTCCAGACCATCCCGGACGGCGCCCACCTGACCGTCCATCATGCCGCTGGCGCCCACCACGTGAACGCCTGACTTCGCTTGTGCGACAGCCAGTTTGACGTACTGAGCGTTGGTCGCGTCGTTATCGACGCGGCCCGCTGAATCCAGGACACCGCAGTGACCGTGGTCGGTGAACTCGTCCAGGCAGGTGTCCGCCATCAGCACGGTCGCATCGCCGAGGTCACCGGCGAGGTCCCGCAGGGCGACGTTGAGAATGCCGTCCGGACGGATACCGCAGGAACCCGCGGCGTCCTTGTCCTCGTCGCGGGGCACGCCGAAGAGCATCAGCCCGCCGACCCCGGACCCGACCGCCTCGGCGGCGGCCCGGCGCAGCGAGTCGCGGGTGTGCTGCACCACCCCGGGCATCGAGGAGATGGGCCGCGGTTCGGAGATCCCGTCGGCGACGAACATCGGCAAGACCAGATGCCGGGGTTCGAGCGAAGTCTGGGCGACCAGACGGCGCATCGCGGCGCTGGACCGCAGCCGTCGCGGACGCTGCCGGGGGAACGCCATGGCCGGAGCCGCCTACCGGCGGCGGCTCTTCTTGCGCGGCGGCGGCAGCGCACCCTCGGCACGCAGTCGGGCGGCGTGCTCGGCAAGCGCGTCGACGAGCGGGCCGACCGCTGCGGTCTCCGGTTGGACGTCCACCCGCAGTCCGAACTCGGCCGCCGTCTCGGCGGTCTTGGGCCCGATGCAGGCGACGATGGTGCGGGTGTGCGGCTTGCCGGCGATGCCGACCAGGTTGCGCACGGTGGACGACGAGGTGAAGCAGACGGCGTCGAAACCGCCGGTCTTGATCATCTCGCGGGTCTCGGCCGGCGGCGGTGCCGCCCGGACCGTGCGGTAGGCGGTGACGTCCTCGATCTCCCAGCCGCGTTCACGCAGGCCTTCGGCGAGGGTTTCGGTGGCGATGTCCGCCCGCGGCAGCAGCACCCGGTTGACCGGATCGAAGATGCTGTCGTAGTCGGGGAACTCGTCGAGCAGGCCGAGCGAGGACTGCTCACCGGAGGGCACCAGCTCGGGTCGGATCCCGAAGGCACGGACCCGGTCTGCGGTGGCCTCGCCGACGCAGGCGATCTTGACCCCGGAGAAGGCCCGGGCGTCCAGGCCGAACTCGCCGAACTTCTCCCAAACCGCGCGGACGGCGTTGGTCGAGGTGAACACCACCCACTGGTAGCGGCCGTCGACCAGGCCCTTGACGGCCCGTTCCATCTGGGCCGGGCTGCGCGGGGGTTCGACGGCGATGGTCGGCACCTCCACCGGAAGCGCGCCGTGGGCGATGAGCCGGTCGCTCATGTCACCGGCCTGTTCCTTGGTGCGCGGAACCAGGACGGTCCAGCCGTACAGCGCGCGGCTCTCCCACCAGTTCAGCTTGGCGCGCGCGGTGACCGCCTTGCCGATGGTGACCACCAGCGGGCCGGCCAGCGGGCCGGACGGGTCGCCGGCGCCCAGCGCCCGGTCGGTCAAGCCCTGCAGGGTCGACTCCACCGAGCGCTGGGCGCAGGTGGTGCCCTGTGCGGTCACCACACACAGCGTGCTTTCGGACAGGCCGAATTCGATGAGCGAGCGGGCGGCGTCGGGCAGGTGCGACGCGGTCGCGGTCAGGATCAGCGGGCCGGGGGCGGCGGCCAGGGCCGCCCAGTCCACCTGACCGCGCACGTCGGCAACGGTGTGAGTCGATCCCAGCGGCAGGCCGGCGTAGGTCGGCACCGCCACGGTGGCGGGCAGGCCGGGCACGATCTCGAATGACAGCTGCGTCTTGGACACTGCGGTGACCTCGACGTTCACCGAGTCCACCGACAGCGGGTCACCGGCCACCAGCCGGACCACGTCGGCGCCGGTCCTGGCCTCGGCCACCAGGGTCCTGGCCACTTCGGCCGGTTCGCCCAGCGCCGGACGGACATCCGGACCGGCCGGCACCACGGGCGGATGCCCGGGTGCGGCGTCGTCCTGCGCGGGCGCGGCCGCGGAAGGCAGGTCGGCGCCGATGAGCCTGAGCACCGCCTCCGGGACGTCGGGGTCGGTGAACACGCACGTGGCGTTGGCCAGGACGGTGCGGGCGCGCGTCGTCAGCAGGCCCGGGTCACCGGGGCCGGAGCCGACGAACGTGATGCGTCCCGGCTTCGCCTTGCGCCCTCTCGGGGTCGCGTGACCAGTCATAGCTTCTCCTGACCCACCGTTGTCACGGCACTTCCCGCTCTACCGCTCGTCGCGTAGTTGTGCCGACATGACCGCGCGCGCGCCGAGGTCGAACAACTCCGCGGCCACCGCGAGCCCCAGCTCAGCGGCCCGGCCGGGAGCCCCGACACCGGACGCACGGATCACGTCGGATCCGTCCGCCGCCGCCACGCAGGCGCGCAGCGACAGTTCCTCGAAGACACGGCCGTCGTCATCGATGGACTCGACCACCTCAGCGATCGCGCCCACCGGTGCGGAACAACCCGCCTCCAGGTCGGCCAGCAGGACTCGCTCCGCGGTGACCGCGGCACGGGTGTCGGGGTCGTCCAACTCCCCCAACAGCGCCGCGAGCGCGGCGTCGCCGGACCGGCACTCCACCGCCAGTGCACCCTGAGCGGGTGCCGGCAGCATCTGCACCGGCTCCAGCGTCTCGGTGATGTCGCCGAGGCGTCCGATACGGGCCAAGCCCGCCCGGGCCACCACGACGGCGTCGAGATCACCGCTGCTTACCCTGTTCAACCTGGTGTCAAGGTTGCCTCTTAGGGGGCGGATTTCCAAACCGAGACCCAGTGCTCTAAGCTGCGCGGCCCTGCGCACGGACGACGTTCCGATCACCGATCCGGCCGGCAACTCGCCGAGCACCAGCCCGTCCCGGGCCACCAGCGCATCGCGGGGGTCTTCCCGGCGCGGAACTGCGGCGATGGTGAAACGGGCGTCCGCCGCGGTGGGCAGATCCTTGTAGGAGTGCACCGCCATATCGACCCGGCCGTCGGCGATGGCCTCGCGCAGAGCGGCGGTGAACACTCCGACGCCGATCTCGGCGATCGGCTGTTCCGAGCGGTCCCCCGCGGTGGAGATGGTGACGAGTTCGGCGGGGTGGCCGCGGGCGATCAACTCGTCGCGGATGGTTCCGGCCTGGGTGGTGGCCAGCAGGCTGCCCCGGGTGCCGATCCGGATCACCGAAGTCTTCTCCAACTCAGCCGGCGACCGGGCCGGCGATCGGAGAAGCGGTGATGTGGACGTGATACGCCGTCGTCAACCGTGTTCCCCCGGCAACGGGAACTCGCCGGCCGCTACGGCGTCGACGGCCTGCGGGTCGAGTTCGAACAGTTCGCGCAGCGCCTCGGTGTAGGTGGTGGCGCCGGGGGCGCCGGCCAGTTGCTTGACCCGGACCGTCGGCGCGTGCAGAAGCTTGTCCACCACCCGCTGGACCGTGCGGGCGACCTCGTTGCGCTGAGCCTCGTCCAGGCCGGGCAGCCGGCTCTCCAGTCGCAGCAACTCCGCCTCCACCATCTCGGCGGCCCGTTGGCGCAGCGCGGTGACGGTCGGGGTGACCTGGGCCATCCGCTGGCTGGCCAGGTAGGCGGCCACCTCGGCGGCCACGATACGGCGGGCCGAGTCGGCGTCGGCGGCCGCCGCCTTGGCCGACGGCTCGCGTTGCACGCGTTCCATGTCGACCACCACCACCCCGGGCAGGCCGGACACCGCCGGGTCGACGTCGCGCGGCATCCCCAGATCGCAGAACACCAGCGGCTTTCCCTGCTCGTCGCGCCGGGCGGCGGCCAGGGCGTGGTGCACGTCGGCCAGGGTCACCACCGGCCGCACCGCCCCGGTGCAGCTGACCACCAGATCCGAACCGGCCAGCGCGGCGGGCAGGTCGTCCAGGGTCATCGCCTCGGCGCCGACGCCCTGGCCGACGAGGTTGCGCGCCAGGCGCTGCGCGCGGGGCAGCGACCGGTTGACCACGTTGACATGGGTCACCCCGGCGCGAACCAGATGCGCGGCAGTGAGGGAGCCCATGGAACCGGCGCCTATGACGGTTGCCGTGCGCCCGGCCAGGGCGGTGTAGGACGGGCCCAGCTCCGGGCGGTAGAGCCGCTGGGCGGCGACGTGCAGGGCCACCGAGACCACACTGGCGCCGGCGGCGTCTATCGAGGTTTCGGCGTGCACCCGCTTGCCCACCGACAGGGCCCGCTGGGCCAGGTCGTGCAGCACCCGGCCGACGGTCCCGGTGGCCTCACCGGTGGCGTAGGACCGGCGGACCTGGCCGAGCACCTGCTGCTCGCCGACGACCGCACTGTCCAGCCCGCTGGCGACGGCGAAGAGGTGTTCGACGGCGGCCTCGCTGTAGCGCACGTAGGCGTGCCTGGTGAGGTCGCCCATCGACATCCCGGAGTGCTCGGCGAGGACCTTGCCGATGGCCGAGAGCCCGCCGTGGAAGGCCTCGACGACGGCGTAGACCTCCACCCGGTTGCAGGTGGACAGCATCATGGCCTCGGTGACCAGCGGCGACT
Organism: Mycobacterium sp.; assembly: GCF_040398885.1. GTDB lineage: Bacteria > Actinomycetota > Actinomycetes > Mycobacteriales > Mycobacteriaceae > Mycobacterium. The sequence goes on from NZ_JBBATF010000100.1 coordinate 6,869, forward strand.
GCAGGACCTGCTGCACCAGCTTGACCTGGTCGGACTCGTCGGCGGAGAGCTGCTCGAGAACGGATACCGGGGCGCTGCGGTGAGACACCCCGAACAGAAGCACGCTCACGGCAGGATCACCCGGCTTGCTCCCTCGAGACGGCGGATCTGCGCGAATGCTTCGCGCTGCTGTTTGTGTGACAGTGAAACTACTCGCAACGGTAATAGCCGCGCAGCGAGCCGATCAAATTCCGCAGGTCTCGTCACCGGTTCGTGACGTCGGCCCGCAACCGGTCCTCGTCGACGTCCCAATAGCTGTGTTCGCGTCCGTCGAGCAGGACCACCGGGAGCCGGTCGCCGAACTCCGCGCGCAGCGCGGTGTCGCCGGCCGCCGCCGCGATGTCGACGTCGACGCTGGACAGCTCGAAGTGCAGTTCGGCGGCCAATGCGGTCAGCCGCCGGTAGACCCCCTCGCACAGGCCGCAGCCGGCGCGGGTGAGCAGTTCGACATGTGGGCGGCTCATCACCGGCCAGTGTGACACCCCGGGTGTCACAGCACCGGCAAGTGTGACACCCCGGGTGTCACAGCACCGGCCAGTGTGACACCCCGGGTGTCACAGCTACAGCCGGGTCGGCTCCCACCGATAGGGTGGACGGCATGGGATCCGGCGACAATCAGCGTCGCGCCGGGGGCGTGGCCGGCGGCCGCCCCGATGGTGCCGAAAAGGCAGATCCGACCGCCTCTCACCCGCCGGACCTGACCGCAGCGGCCTTCTTCGACGTCGACAACACCCTGGTGCAGGGTTCGTCCCTGGTGCACTTCGGCCGCGGCCTGGCCGCCCGCAAGTACTTCCGCTACAGCGAGGTGTGGAAGTTCACCTACGCCCAGGCCAAGTTCCAGCTGACCGGGCGGGAGAACAGTGACGACGTCGCCGAGGGCAGGCGCAGGGCGCTGGCCTTCATCGAGGGCCGCCCCACCGCCGAACTGGCCGCCCTGGGCGAGGAGATCTACGACGAGATCATCGCCGACAAGATCTGGGCCGGCACCCGGGCGCTGGCCCAGACGCATCTGGACGCCGGCCAGCAGGTGTGGCTGGTCACCGCCACCCCCTACGTGCTGGCCGCGATCATCGCCGAACGGCTGGGGCTGACCGGGGCGCTGGGCACCGTCGCCGAGTCGGTCGACGGCATTTTCACCGGCCGCCTGATCGGTGACATCCTGCACGGCCGCGGCAAGGCGCGCGCCGTGCGGGCGCTGGCCATCCGTGAGGGGCTCAACCTCAAGCGCTGCACCGCCTACTCGGACAGTTTCAACGATGTGCCGATGCTGTCACTGGTGGGAACTGCGGTGGCGATAAACCCCGACGCCGAGTTACGTGAGATGGCACGCGAAAAGGGTTGGGAAATCAGGGATTTCCGCACGGCCCGCAAAGCCGCAAAGATCGGGGTGCCCTCGGCGCTGGCGCTCGGAGCGGTGGGCGGCGCCGTCGCCGCGGCCGTGTCGCGCCGGCACGAGCACGAATAGTCCGGACGGGAAATCCCGGCACGATAAACTCTCCGAATGTCCTTCGCCAGCGACATCATCGGAACGCACTACCGCTACCCGGACTACTACCTCGTCGGACGCGAGAAGATCCGGGAGTACGCCAAGGCGATCCGGTGCGACGACCCGATCAGCCTCAGTGAGGAAGCCGCCAGAGCCGCCGGCTACCCGGACGTCGTCGCCCCGCTGACGTTCATCGCAATCCCGGGCCGGCAGGTGCAGTTGGACATCTTCCGCAACTTCGACGTGGGCATCAACATCGCCCGGGTGATCCACCGCGACCAGAAGATCACCTACCACCGGCCGATCTGCGCGGGCGACAAACTGTACTTCGACTCCTGGCTGGAATCGGTGGTCGAGTCGTTCGGCGCCGTCATCAGCACGCTGCGCACCGTGGTGACCGACGCCGACAACAAGCCGGTGATGACGACGCTGGTGACCATGTTCGGCGAGTCCGCCGGTTCCGAGGAGGACAACGCCCAGGTGGCCGCCATCGCGGCGGCGGCACTGGGCCGCCGCTGAATCCCCGCCGCGCGGGTCAGCCCAGGAACGTGTTGCGGCGCTGGCTGAGAAGGCCGAACAAGGTCTGCTGAATGTTCTCGCGCACCTGATCGGTGATCTCGAAGGTGACCATCGGATCGTCGGCGGCGTGCTCGTCGTAGTCGCTGGTGTCGATCGGCTCACCGAAGGAGATGTGCCACTTCGACGGCAGCGGCACCAGACCGAGCGGCCCGGCCAGCGGGAACAGCGGCGTGATGGGGAAGTACGGCACCCCGAGCACCCGAGCCAGCAGTTTCACATCGGCGACCATCGGATAGATCTCCTCCGAGCCGACGATCGAGCACGGGATGATCGGCGCCTTGGCGCGCAGGGCCGCCGACACGAACCCGCCGCGGCCGAATCGCTGCAGCTTGTAGCGGTCCCGGAACGGTTTACCCAGACCCTTGTAGCCCTCCGGGAACACCGCGGCAAGCTCGCCGCGGGCGAGCAACCGGTTGGCGTCGGTGTTGCAGGCCATGGTGTGGCCCGCCTTGCGGGCGACCGGGCCGAGCACAGGCAGGTCGAAGAGCATGTCGGCGGCCAGCAACCGCAGGCTGCGGTGGGCCGGGTGGTGGTCGCGCACCGCGACGGCCAGCATCGTGCCGTCGAACGGCAGGGTGCCGGCGTGATTGGCCACCACCAGCCCGGCGCCGGTGGCGGGAAGGTTCTCGATGCCGGTGACCTCGACGCGGAACCACTTCTCGTAGAAGAAACGCAGCGTCGGCAGCACGACGGCGTCGTTGTACTCCGGATCGAAACCGAACTCGTCGACGGCGTAGTCGCCGGTGAGCCGCTTACGCATGAAGTCGGCCAGGCCGGCGATGCGGGTGATCAGATCGTTGGAAGGCGTCTCGCCGCGAAGTTGTCCGAGTTCCCGGATGACCGCGTCGACGGCCTCCTCGCCGGCCGGGGGAAGCGTCCGATTCCGGCCGCCCGACGGGAGCTTCGGATCCTGCTGATTCCTTCGGGCGCTACCAGCCCGCGCCGCGGCGCGACCTGAATCGGCATGAAGCGGTATGACTTTCGCCTTATCGCCGGCCACGACTAAATCCCCCGCCTCTCAGGTGCCGAGCCTGTCAACCGCCGGGCCAGTTCCAGCGCGCGACTCTCCGCATAGCGTACCCATCCCGGATCGATGATCGGCGTCAGCCCCCGGCCCCGCACGAAGTCGTCGAACGCCTCCAACGTCGTCCACTTCGGCGCGAAGCCCAGTTCAGCGCGCATCCGGGTGGTGTCCATCACCCGGCCGAAGCTCAGATAGTCGATCTGGTCACGGCTGAGCTCGCTGCTCATCGTCGCCCTCTGCACCGAGTCCAGCGCCCGCACCCCGAAACTGGGCACCGCGAGCGGCAGGCGCCCGGCCCGGCGGATCGCCTGCGACATCATGATGATGCCGTCGGCCCCGATGTTGAACGTGCCCGCCCGGCCGGCCATGGTGGCCCGCTCCAGAGCGCCCAGCGCGTCCTGCTCGTGCAGCAACTGCAGGCGGGCGTCATGGCCGAAAACGGTGGGCACCAGGGGTCCGGACAGATAGCGGGCCAGCGCGGTGTCCATCGCCGGGCCGATCATGTTGGCCAGCCGCAGGATGGTGACCGACACGTCGGGACGGCGCCGGCCCAACCCGCGGGCGTAGCCCTCGATATCGAGGCTGTCCCGGGCGAACCCGTCCCCGAGCGGGCGGCGGCTGCTGCTGTCCTCGGTGTGCACCACCGGGTCGTACTTGTGCGAGCCGTAGACCTCAGAGGTCGACTTCAGGATCACCCGGCGCACGGTCGGAGCCTTCTGGCAGGCGGCGAACAGCTGCATGGCGCCCATCACGTTGAGCTCTTTGAGGGTGGCCCGACCGCCGGACCTCGGCGCGTAGGAGGCGGCCGCCGCGTGGACCACGGTGTCGACATCGCTGTTGCGGATCACCTTCGCGATGAAGGGATTCCGGATGTCGGCGCGGACGAACTCGGCGCGGCCCATCCGGCGCTGCAGGTCCTTGCTGGGGGCGATCGCGTCGACGGCGATCACTTTGTTGATCAGCGGGTTCTGCGCCAATCGGGCGGTGAGGTACCCGCCCAGAAAACGGCAGGCGCCGGTCACCAGCACCACTTTGGGGTAGTGCGGAGCTTCGGTGCCGTACCGGCCGGATTCCATGCGCTAGAGCCTATCGGGCATCGCCCCCGCCGGCATGTCGGCGCGGGGGCAGTCGGGTTACTTACCGAGTTTTCTGCGCTGGACCCGGGTGCGACGCAGCAGCTTGCGGTGCTTCTTCTTGGACATGCGCTTGCGCCGCTTCTTGATGACTGAAC
>NZ_JBBATF010000101.1:0-11160 GCF_040398885.1 Mycobacterium sp.
TAGAGCGCTGCCTTTGCAAGGCAGATGTCAGGAGTTCGAATCTCCTAGGCTCCACTGGTCGGGCGGACCCGCGCCGCCGGCGCGGCGGGGGCAATGGCACACTGTGATCCCATGACCACGAGTCCGATTCAGACTGCGACCGCCACCCTGCACACCAATCGCGGCGACATCAAGATCGCCCTGTTCGGCAACCACGCACCCAAGACCGTCGCCAACTTCGTCGATCTGGCCCAGGGCACCAAGGACTACTCGACGCAGAACGCCTCCGGCGGCACCTCCGGCCCGTTCTACGACGGCGCGATCTTCCACCGGGTGATCCGCGGGTTCATGATCCAGGGTGGCGACCCGACCGGCACCGGCCGTGGCGGCCCGGGCTACAAGTTCGCCGACGAGTTCCACCCGGAGCTGCAGTTCGACAAGCCCTACCTGCTGGCGATGGCCAATGCCGGTCCCGGAACCAACGGATCGCAGTTCTTCATCACCGTCGGCCCGACCCCGCACCTGACCCGCAAGCACACCATCTTCGGAGAGGTCGTCGACCCGGAGTCCCAGCGTGTCGTCGACGCGATCGCCACCACCGCGACCGACGGCATGGACCGGCCGGACGACGACGTGGTGATCCAGTCGATCACCGTCTCCTAACGGCCTGCGTACCCGGCGGCGGTCAGCGCGTCCAGCACGGCCAGCGGGTCACCGCCCAGGTCCCAGCGGCTGAGCACCAGGAGCCGGTCTGTGGCGTCCTTATCGGCGAGGTCGATCTCCAGCAGCCGGACCCGGCGGCCCCAGCGGCGGAACTCGGTGATCCGGATCAGCTTTATATCGGCCGGGGCCAGCGTCTCGCTGCCCACCCAACCCCGGTAGACCAGGCCGTCGGCGGTGATCTCCAGCCGCGGCCGGGCCCGCCACGACCCGGCGGCGAACACCAGCAGCCCGACCGCGGCGACGCCGGAGAGAATTCGCCCGGGCGGGTCGGCGGCCAGGGCCGCGCACCAGAAGGCCATCACGACGCCGGCGGCCCCGACGGCGACGATCCCGGCGGCCGGCGGACCCCATCGGTTATCCACAAGCACTATCCACAATGGGGATAATTACACCGATGTGATTGCCGTCACCGCCAGCGCATGGTCAGCAGCAGGCCCGCGATCATGAAGCCGAATCCGATCGCGTAGTTCCACGGACCGAGATCGGACATCCACGTCAGTGCGTCGGGCGTGTCGATTCCGGAGGCCGCGAGTTGAAAGACCAGCAGCCAGATCAGCCCGATGAGCATCAGGGAGATGAAGAGCACCACGAACCACATGCTGGACGGCCCCGCCTTGACCTTCACCGGCGTCCTGCTGACCGAGCTGGCGGTGAAGTCGTTCTTCTTGCGAACCTTTGACTTCGGCATGGCTATGACATTAACGCAGCGCAGGGTGCCGGCGAGGGACGGGTAGCCTGTCCTGCGTGCGGGTCTTGGTCGTCGACAACTACGACAGCTTCGTCTTCAACCTGGTCCAGTACCTGGGCCAGCTCGGCGTCGAGGCCGAGGTCTGGCGCAACGACGACCAGCGGCTGGCCGGTCCCGCCCGGATCACCGCCGCGGCCGGGGAATTCGACGGCGTGCTGCTCAGCCCGGGACCGGGAACGCCGGAACGGGCCGGCGCGTCCATCCCCCTGGTGCACGCCTGCGCGGCCGCCGGCACCCCGCTGCTCGGGGTCTGCCTGGGCCACCAGGCCATCGGCGTGGCCTTCGGCGCCACGGTGGACCGCGCCCCGGAGCTTCGGCACGGCAAGACCAGTTCGGTATTCCACACCAATGCCGGTGTGCTGCAAGGCCTTCCCGACCCGTTCACCGCGACCCGTTACCACTCCCTGACCATCCTCCCGGAGACACTCCCGTCGGAACTGGAGGCCACCGCCCGCAGTCGCGGCGGGGTGATCATGGCGGTCCGTCACGTCGAACTGCCGATCCATGGTGTGCAGTTCCACCCGGAGTCGATCCTCACCGAGGGCGGGCACCGAATGCTCGCCAACTGGCTCGGCTATTGCGGCCAGGCCCCGCAGGAGTCGCTGGTGCGACGACTGGAGCAGGAGGTCGCCGACACGGTGCGCAGCGCCACCTCGGTCGGTTAGGAGGCGAACGCCAGCGTGATCGGCCCGGTGAAGTTCACCCCGGCGCCCGGCGCCGGACTCTGGGTCACCACCGCGTTGGTCCGCTGACCGCTGTTGGACACGTCCGGTCCCTTCACCAGTACCCCGGTCCAGCCCAGCGCCCGCAGGTTGGGTTCGGCGGTGGTCCAGAACTGCCCGATCAGGTTCGGCATGACGAACTGGTTGCCCTTGGACACCTTCAGCGTGACCGAGGCGTCCAGTTCGGCGTCGGTGCCGGCGGGCGGATCCATCGCCAGCACCTGGCCGGCCGGTTCGATGCTGTCCACCGGAGCGGTCAGCACGGTGGTGAATCCCACGGTGTTGAGATTCTTGGTCGCCTGTTCGATCGACTGGCCGATGACGTCGGGCATCGACCGGGTCACCGGCCCGGTGCCGACCACCACGGTGATCTCCGTGGTCAGCGCGGTGGAGGTGTTGGCCGGCGGGACGGTGTTGAGCACCTGGTTCCGCTGCGCCGCCGTCGACTCCGCCTCGGTCTGCTTGAACTTCCCGAACCCGGCGGCGGTGAGTCTCTTGACCGCCTCCGCGTAGCTCAGCGCCGACACATCGGGGATCTCGCGCTGTTCGGGCCCGGTGGAGACGTCGATCCTGATCTCGTCGCCGGCGTTGACCGAGGCATTCCCCGACGGGTCGGTGCCGATCACGTGGTCAGGCGGGACGACGTTGTCGGGCTTCTGCTGGGTGCGGATGCGGAAGCCCTTGTTCTGGAGTTCGGCGATCGCGTCGGCGGAGACCTTGCCGCGCACATCGGGAACCTGCACCGCCCGCGGTTTCCCGCCGCTGGCCAGATTGATGGCCACCGTCACCACCACGGTCAGGATCGACAGCACGGCCAGGGCCACCAGCCAGCGCCCGACCCCGCCGCCGCGGCGGCCTTGCCGGTAGTCGTAGGCCATCGCCGCCGCCGAGTCCTCGGGGCGCCCGATGCCTCTGGGCGACGTCAGCATCTGGGTGCGCTCGGCGTGGGTCAGCACCTTCGGCGCCTCGGGCTTCTCGCCGCTGTGCACCCGGACCAGGTCGGCACGCATCTCGGCGGCGGTCTGGTAACGGTTGTCCGGATTCTTGGCCAGCGCCTTGAGCACCACCGCGTCCAACTCCGGGGTGATCCCGGGACGTCTGTGGGACGGCGCCACCGGGTCCTCGCGGACGTGCTGGTAGGCCACCGCCACCGGGGTGTCGCCGGTGAAAGGCGGTTCCCCGGTGAGTATTTCGTACAGCACACAGCCCAGCGAGTACACGTCGGAGCGGGCGTCGACCCGCTCACCGCGGGCCTGTTCGGGCGAGAGGTACTGGGCGGTGCCGATGACCGCTGCGGTCTGGGTGACCGGATTGCCGGTGTCGGCGAGGGCGCGGGCGATGCCGAAGTCCATCACCTTCACCGAGCCGGTCCGGGAGATCATGATGTTGGCCGGTTTGACGTCGCGGTGGATGATGCCGTGCTGGTGGCTGAAGTTGAGGGCCTGGCAGGCGTCGGCGATGACTTCAAGCGCGCGCCGCGGCGGCATGGGGCCCTCGTTGTGCACGATGTCGCGCAGCGTCACCCCGTCGACGTACTCCATCACGATGTAGGGCAGGGGACCGCGCGGGGTGGAGGCCTCCCCGGTGTCGTAGACCGCGACGATGGCCGGGTGGTTGAGCGCGGCGGCGTTCTGCGCCTCGCGCCGGAACCGCAGATAGAAACTGGGATCCCGGGCCAGATCGGCGCGCAGTACCTTCACCGCGACGTCGCGGTGAAGGCGCAGGTCGCGGGCCAGATGAACCTCCGACATGCCGCCGAACCCGAGGATCTCCCCCAGTTCGTAGCGGTCGGAGAGGTGATGGGGTGTGGTCACAGGACCGCCTCGTCAGCCGGGGCCGGGCCGGTGAGCCACAGCGTGGCCGGGACCGCCGCCGGGCCGGGGACGCCGGGTGCGGACCGATCGGTCCACCCCGACGGCGCCGCCGGCGGGGCCGGTGCGCCCGGGGTCACGGTGTCGGTCACGGTCTGCTCCACGGGCGGGGTGGAGCGCTTCCCGCGGTCGGCCATCACGAGCAGGATGGCGCTGATGATCGCCAGCGCGCCGAGCACACCGGCGGCCCACAGCAGCGCCCGCTGACCCGAGCTGAAGGTTCGTCGGGCCGGCGGCGGCGGCCGTTGCACGATGGCCGCGCGCGGGCGGGCCGCGGCGCGGGCGGCCTCCACCGCGGCCGGGGGGCGCTTGGCGGCGCCCGGGATCGCGGCCGGGGTGGCCTTGATGGTCGGTGCGGAATTGGGCCGGGGCGGCCGCCGGCCCGAGCGCACCGCGGCCACCGCGTCGGCGAACTGCCCGCCGCTGCGGTAACGCATGCCCGGGTTCTTCACCAGGGTGATCTCGATGAGTTCGCGCACGTTGGGCGGCAGGTCCGGCGGCAGCGGCGCCGGCTGCTCCTTGATGTGTTTCATCGCCACCGTCAGCGCGCCATCGCCGGTGAACGGCCGCTTGCCCGAAACGGCCTCGTAGCCGACGACTCCCAGTGAGTACACGTCGCTTGCCGCGGTGGCATCCTCGCCGAGGGCCTGCTCCGGGGCGATGTACTGGGCGGTGCCCATGACCATGCCGGTCTGGGTGACCGGCGCGGCGTCGACCGCCTTGGCGATGCCGAAGTCGGTGAGTTTCACCTGGCCGGTCGGGGTGATCAGGATGTTGCCCGGTTTGATGTCGCGGTGCACCAGCCCGGCCGCGTGGGCCACCTGCAGGGCGCGCCCGGTCTGCTCGAGCATGTCCAGGGCGTGCCGCAGGGACAGCCGGCCGGTGCGTTTGATCACCGAGTTCAGCGGTTCGCCATTGACCAGTTCCATCACCAGGTAGGCGGTCCGGCCCTCCCCTTCCATGTCGGTCTCGCCGTAGTCGTGCACGGCGGCGATGCCGGGATGGTTGAGCATGGCGACGGTGCGGGCCTCGGCCCGGAACCGCTCGATGAACTCGGGGTCTGAGGAGTACTCCTGCTTGAGGACCTTGATGGCGACGCGCCGGCCGAGTCGGCTGTCCACGGCCTCCCACACCTGGCCCATGCCGCCGGTGGCGATGAGCCGCTGCAGGCGGTAGCGCCCGGACAGCGTCAGCCCGACGCGGGGGCTCACTGCTTGCCTCGCTTCGCTTGGCTGCGGGGGCTCATGGCGCCCCCTGAAGGGCCGCCGCGATAGCCGCCCGGCCGATCGGGGCGGCCAGCGCGCCGCCGGTGGCCGACAGCCGATCGCCGCCGTTCTCGACCAGCACGGCCACCGCGACCCGGGGGTTCTGCGCTGGCGCGAATGCGATGTACCAGGCGTGCGGCGGAGTGTTGCGCGGGTCGGTTCCGTGCTCCGCGGTGCCGGTTTTGGACGCGATCTGGACACCCGGGATCGCCCCGTTCTGCTGGGTGAACTTCTCGGCGCCGACCATCAAATCCGTTAGCTTAGTCGCGACTTCCGCCGAGACCGCGCGGCGCTGTTCGGTGGGTGTTGTGTTGCTGATCTCCGTGAGGTCCGGTCCCTCGACGCGGTCCACCAGATAGGGCTGCATCACCACCCCGCCGTTGGCGATGGCCGCGGCCACCATGGCGTTCTGGAGCGGGGTGACGGCGACGTCCTTCTGCCCCATGCTGGACATGCCGACCGCCGCGGCGTCGCTCATCGGTCCCACGGTGGACTCGGCGACCTGAAGCGGGATCGCCGCCGGCGGGCTGTCGAATCCGAACGCGTCGGCGGCATCCCGCAGCGCGTCGCCGCCGATGCGGGCCGCCAGTTCGACGAACGCGGTGTTGCAGGAGCGCTCGAACGCCTCGCGCAGCGGAGCCTTCGGTGCGTTGCCGCACGGCGTGCCGCCGTAGTTCTCCAGGGTTGCCGTGCTGTTCGGCAACGGGATCCGCGCCGCCGCGGTCAGTTGCTCGTTCTCGGAGATACCGGCCTGCAGCGCAGCGGCGGTGGTGATGACCTTGAACGTCGACCCGGGCGGGTAGCGCTCCGAGATGGCACGGTTGGTCAGCGGTGAGTTCGGGTCGTCGCGCAGTCGCTGCCACGCCTCGCCCTGCGCCTCGGTGTCGTGGGAGGACAGCAGGTTCGGGTCGTACGACGGCGACGACACCATCGCCAGGATCTTCCCGGTGGAGGGCTGCAGCGCGACCACGGACCCCTTGCAGGGGCCGCCTCCGCAGCCTTGCTGCATGGCCTGCCAGGCCGCTTGCTGCACCCGCGGGACCAGGGTGGTGTCGACGTTGCCGCCGCGCGGGTCTCGGCCGGTGAAGAAGTCGGCCAGGCGCTTACCGAACAGCCGCTCGTCGGAGCCGTTGAGGACGGTGTCCTCGGCCCGCTCCAGGGCGGTGCTGGAGAACCGCAGCGAGTAGAAGCCGGTCACCGGTGCGTATACCGCCGGCTCGGGATAGACCCGGAGATAGCGGTAGTGGCCGTTGGTCGACACCGAGTAGGCCATCAGCTGACCGCCGGCGGCGATCTGTCCGCGCTGGCGGGAGTACTCGTCGAGCAGCACCCGTTGGTTGCGTGGGTCGGTGCGCAGGGCGTCGGCGCGGAAAACCTGGGTGACCGTCGCGTTGACCAGCAGGGCGACGATCAACGCCATCACCATCATCGAGATCCGGCGCAGGGAGGTGTTCATGACCGGCCGATCACCTCGGTGCGGGCGGCCGCGATCGGGGTGTCCTGGCTGGTGCGGATCGGCTTGCGGGCGGAGTCCGAGAGCCGCACCAGGATGGCCAGCAGGACGTAGTTGGCCACCAGCGACGAACCGCCGTAGGACATCCACGGTGTGGTCAACCCGGTCAGCGGAATCAGTCCGGTGACACCGCCGACGACGATGAACAACTGGATGGCCAGCGTCGAGGCCAGCCCGGCGGCCAGCAGCTTGCCGAAGCTGTCCCGCAGGGCGATCGCGGTGCGCATACCCCGCACGATCAGGGTCGTGTAGAGCAGCAGCACGCCGGACAGACCGACTAGGCCGAGCTCCTCGCCCACGACCGCCATGATGAAGTCGGTCGAGGCCGCCGGCACGGTGCCCGGCTGGCCATTGCCCAGCCCGGTGCCGAACACCCCGCCGGTCGCGAAGCTGAATTGCGACTGCACCATCTGGTAGCCGGCGCCCTCCGGGTCGGCGAACGGGTCCAGCCAGGTCTGCACCCGGCCGCGGACGTGGCCGAAGAGGTGATAGGCCACCACACTGCCGATGCCGAACAGGGTCAGGCCGATGACCACCCAACTGAACCGTTCGGTGGCGATGTAGACCATCACCAGGAACGAGGCGTAGAGCAGCAGGGAGGTGCCGAGGTCCTTTTCGAAGACCATCACGCCGATCGAGATCATCCACGCCGCCAACAGCGGGGCCAGATCCCGCGGGCGCGGCAGGTCCATGCCCAGGAAGTGCTTGCCGGCGCTGGTGAACAGGCTGCGTTTGGCGACGAGCACGCCGGCGAAGAACACCAGCAGAAGAATCTTGGAGAATTCGGCGGGCTGAATACTGAAGCCCGGCAGGCGAATCCAGATCTTGGCGCCGTTGGTCTCCGAGAGTCTCGACGGCAGCAACGCCGGGATGGCCAGCAACACCAGGGCGACGGCGCCGCAGATGTAGTCGTAACGCGCGAGGATCCGGTGGTCTTTGAGGAAGACGACCACCAGGATGAAGCCGGTGACCCCGACCAGCGTCCACAGCATCTGCTGCTCGGCGCTCGGACCGCTGTCGTCGATCCCGGGAACCAGGTCCAGGCGGTGGATGAGCACCAGCCCGAGGCCGTTGAGGAGGGCGACGATCGGCAGCAGCAGAGGGTCGGCGTACGGGGCGTAGCGGCGGATCGCCAGGTGCGCGCACCCGAACAGCACGCCGAACGCGAGGGTGTAGGTCAGCAGGTCCCAGGTGATGCCCTGCTCCTGGTTGGCCTCCACGATCAGCAGGGCCACCCCGGTGATGGTGGTGGCGAAGCACAGCAGGCCGAGTTCGGCGTTGCGGCGGGTAGGCAACGGCGGGGTGATCCGCACCGGTGACTGTGGAGCGGTGGTCATTCAGGCAGCCGCCCGGCAATCGGTGCCCGGATTCTGCTGCGGCGCGGGCAGCGCGGTGGTCGACGCGGGGGCCGCCGGGATGGGTGAGGCCGATGAGACGGAAGGAGTCGCGGCCGGTCCGCTCGAGCCGCCGCGCTGCTGCACCGGCCTGGCCGGGGCGCACACCGGCAGCAGCGAGCTGCGAGCCAGTTCGCGCAGTTGGCCGATGGCGTCCTCCAGACTTCCGGCCGGCAGTCCGGCGGCGACCTGCGCCCGCTCCGACGGCCTCAGGTCCTGCAGTCTCATCAGATCGCAGTCCAGCGCGGTGTCGGCCTGGTCGTAGCTGATCTGGGAGAGCTGGCCGGTCTTGTCGACGCAGCCCAGTTGGTAGGGCTGCTGAAACGGAATGCCGAGAAACGAGCCCTCGACACCCCGCATGATCGCCACGCGGTCGTCGCGGGCGCCCAGGTAGTAGTAGTCGCGGATCACCTTGTAGCCGACACCGATCCCGGCTAGGGCGGTCACCAGCGCCAGCGCCGCGGCGACGAGGAATCGCCGGTGGGACCTCTGCGGCGGCGGTTCCGGTTCCGGCACCGCCTTCTCCATCACGGGGGCCTTGGGCGCCAGCAGTGCGGCCCGGCCCGCCGCGGTGTCGGGCGTGGCGATGCGATGGCCGTCGTCGCCGGAGACCGCCCCGGCGATGATCGGTTGGGTCTGGCCGCCGTAGTCATGGTCGACGACATCGGCGACGACGACGGTGACGTTGTCGGGTCCGCCACCGCGCAGCGCGAGTTCGATCAACCGGTCCGCGCTCGCGGCGATGTCGCCGATCTTCAGCGCCTCCAGGATGGTCTCCTGGCTGACCGGGTCGGACAGTCCGTCGGAGCACAGCAGGTAGCGGTCGCCTTCGCGGGCTTCCCGCATGATCAGAGTCGGATCGACCTCGTGGCCGGTCAACGCCCGCATGATCAGTGAGCGCTGCGGGTGGCTGTGCGCTTCCTCGGCGGTGATCCGACCCTCGTCCACCAGGGTTTGCACGAAGGTGTCGTCCTTGGTGATCTGGGTGAGTTCGCCGTCACGCAACAGGTAGCAGCGCGAATCACCGATGTGGACCAGCCCCAGACGGTCCCCGGCGAACAGGATCGCGGTCAGCGTCGTCCCCATCCCGTCCAGGTCCGGATGCAGGTCGATCTGCTCGGCGATCGCCGAATTGCCCTCGTGCACAGCTCTTTCCAGCTTGCCCAGCAGGTCGCCGCCGGGCTCGTCGTCGTCGAGATGGGCCAGCGCGGCGATCACCAGTTGGGAGGCCACCTCACCGGCGGCGTGACCGCCCATCCCGTCGGCCAGCGCCAGCAGCCGGGCGCCGGCGTAGACCGAGTCCTCGTTGTTGGCGCGAACCAGGCCGCGGTCGCTTCGGGCGGCGTAACGCAGAGCAAGGGTCACGGGCGCAGCTCGATTACCGTCTTGCCGACGTGCACCGGCGTGCCGATGGGGACCCGCACCGCCGTCGTCACCTTGGACCGGTCCAGATAGGTGCCGTTGGTGGAGCCGAGATCCTCGACGAACCAGTCCGCGCCGCGGGGCGAGAGCCGGGCGTGGCGGGACGAGGCGTAGTCGTCGGTGAGCACCAGGGTGGAGTCGTCGGCCCGGCCGATCAGCACCGGCTGGGTGCCCAGGCTGATCCTGGTGCCGGTCAGCGCGCCTTCGGTGACCACCAGATAGCGGGCGGCGGTCTTGCCACTCTGCCGCGCCGGCGAGCGGCCGCTGCGCAGCGCCAGTCCGCGGCGGACCATCACCGCGCCGGTCGGCGCGTAGATGTCGGTTCGCAGGATGCGCAGCACCGACCAGATGAACAGCCACAGCAGCAGCAGGAAACCGGCGCGCGTCAGCTGCAGAACCAGTCCCTGCATGCGGCGGCCCTCCGTCCTGCTGTCGTGGTGCAAGCCTTGGTGACCACGGCAGCCCGGGTCCACGTCGGCGACGTCACAGGATACTGCGGCGCCCGGTTCCGCGGGGTACAAGTCATCAGGCCCCCGCCCGCGCCACCGCTCCAGTGGCCTTTAGTGGACGCGAACCACGATCTCGGAGTGACCGACCCGGATGACGTCGCCGTCAGCGAGCTGCCACTCCTGGACCGGCGCGTTGTTCACCGTCGTGCCATTGGTCGAGTTGAGATCCTGCAGCATCGCCGTCTGGCCATCCCACCGGATCTCCAGGTGCCGCCGGGACACCCCGGTGTCGGGCAGCCGGAACTGCGCGTCCTGGCCGCGGCCGATCACGTTCGCACCCTCCTGCAGCTGATAGGTCCGGCCGCTGCCGTCGTCGAGTTGCAGTGTCACCGCGCGCGCGGCGGACGGCGCCGGGTACTCGCCCTGCCCGGTGGGCGGGGCGTACCCGCCGTAGTTCGGCTGGCCGTAGTCGCCGCCCGGGGCGGGCTGGCCGTAGTCGTAGTCCGGTGCCGCCGGCGGCTGGTAGCCGCCTTGCTCATAGCCGCCTTGCTCATAGCCGTAGCCGGGGGCCGGCTGGCCGTAGTCCTGTCGGGGGTAACCGGCCCCGTATCCGGGCTGCTGGTAACCCTGGCCGGGGTAGGCCGGGCGCTGCTGCTCGTAGCCGCCGTAGCCGGGCTCCTCGTGGCGTCCCGGGGCGGGGCGGCCGTAGCCGTGATCCGGCGGCGGCGCGTAGCCGCCGCCGGGCGGCGGGCCGTACTGCGGTGCGCCGTAAACCGGGGGCGACTGGCGGTAGCCCTGGTCGTAGCCGGGCGGGGGATAGCCGCCGCCGTAGCCGGGTTGCTGATAGCCCTGTTCCGGGTAGCCGCCCTGCGGCGGCGGCTGGCCGTAGTCATGCCGGGGCGGGTAGCCCTGCTGGGCGTAGGGGTCGGGGTAGCCGCCCTGTTCGGGATACACCTGGCGATGCTGCTCGGGAGCACCCTCCTGGGGCCGACCGTACTGGTCGTCGTAGTACTGGTCGGCGGGGCGGCCCTGGCCGCGGTAGCTCGGGTTGTCGGTCATCGCTGGCACTCCTGG
>NZ_JBBATF010000102.1:0-10937 GCF_040398885.1 Mycobacterium sp.
GCCGACGTCGCCGGCGCCGACGAGGCGGTCGAGGAGCTCTACGAGATCAAGGACTTCCTGCAGAACCCCGGCCGTTACCAGGCCCTCGGAGCGAAGATCCCCAAGGGTGTTCTGCTCTACGGCCCACCCGGAACCGGTAAGACCCTGCTCGCCCGGGCCGTCGCCGGAGAGGCCGGGGTTCCGTTCTTCACCATCTCCGGTTCGGACTTCGTCGAGATGTTCGTCGGCGTCGGCGCCTCGCGGGTCCGCGATCTGTTCGAGCAGGCCAAGCAGAACTCGCCTTGCATCATCTTCGTCGACGAGATCGACGCCGTCGGCCGCCAGCGCGGCGCAGGCCTGGGTGGTGGCCACGACGAGCGGGAGCAGACCCTCAACCAGCTGCTGGTGGAGATGGACGGCTTCGGTGAGCGCCAGGGGGTCATCCTGATCGCGGCCACCAACCGTCCCGACATCCTCGACCCGGCGCTGCTGCGGCCCGGCCGCTTCGACCGCCAGATACCAGTGTCGAGCCCCGACCTGGCCGGCCGCAAGGCGGTGCTGCGGGTGCACTCGCAGGGCAAGCCGCTGGCGCCGGACGCCGACCTCGATGGTCTGGCCAAGCGCACCGTCGGGATGTCCGGCGCCGACCTGGCCAACGTCATCAACGAGGCCGCCCTGCTGACCGCCCGGGAGAACGGCACCATCATCACCGGGGCCGCCCTGGAGGAGGCCGTCGACCGGGTCATCGGCGGCCCGCGCCGCAAGGGCCGGGTGATCAGCGAGACCGAGAAGAAGATCACCGCCTACCACGAGGGTGGTCACACCCTGGCGGCGTGGGCGATGCCGGACATCGAGCCGATCTACAAGGTCACCATCCTGGCCCGCGGCCGCACCGGGGGGCACGCGGTCTCGGTGCCGGAGGACGACAAGGGCCTGATGACCCGATCGGAGATGATCGCCCGACTGGTGTTCGCGATGGGCGGCCGCGCCGCCGAGGAGCTGGTGTTCCGGGAGCCCACCACCGGGGCGGTCTCCGATATCGAGCAGGCCACCAAGATCGCCCGCGCGATGGTCACCGAGTACGGGATGAGCGCCAAACTCGGCGCGGTGCGGTACGGCACCGAACACGGCGACCCGTTCCTGGGCCGCACCATGGGCACGCAGGCCGACTACAGCCACGAGGTGGCCCGCGACATCGACGACGAGATACGCAAACTCATCGAGGCCGCCCACACCGAAGCCTGGGCGATTCTCACCGAGTACCGCGAGGTGCTCGACATTCTGGCCGGCGAACTGCTGGAGAAGGAGACGCTCCACCGCGCCGAGTTGGAGGCTATTTTCACCGGCGTGCGCAAGCGCCCGCGGCTGACGGTCTTCGACGACTTCGGGGGACGCATACCTTCGGACAAACCGCCGATCAAGACGCCCGGTGAGCTGGCCATTGAGCGCGGCGAGCCGTGGCCCAGGCCGATGCCGGAACCGGCGTTCAAGCAGGCCATCGCTCAAGCCTCAGCCATCCACGCCCAGCAGACCCAGGTGTCCAACGGCAACGGGTCCCATGGTGGGCAGCATGCGGGCCGGCATCAGGTCAACGGTCCGGCCCAGCCGGGCCAGGTCAACGGTCCGGCCCAGCCGGCCCAGGTCAACGGGCCGGCCCAGCCGGCCCAACCTGACTATGGCGCCCCGGCGGGATGGCGCGCCCCGGGCTGGCCGCCACCGCCCCAGCAGCAGGGTCACTGGTACCCGCCGCCGGCGGGATGGGGTCAGCCGCCTCAACAAGGCCAGCCGGGCCCGCAAGCCCCCCAGCCCCACCCGCAGTATCGTCACCGCCCCCAGGACGAATCCGGCGAGGATGCCAGCCGGTCCGAACACCCCAGTCGATAGACGGACGGAGCACCATGCCGCGGCGCGAAGCGATCACGCTCGAAACACCGCTGTTCGACCAACCGCGAGCCGAGGCGGCGGTCCGGGAACTGCTCCTGGCCGTGGGCGAGGACCCTGACCGCGACGGCCTGAAGGACACCCCGGCCCGGGTCGCCCGGGCTTTCCGGGAGATGTTCGCCGGCCTCTACACCGACCCTGATGCAGTGTTGGACAAGACCTTCGACGAGGGACACGACGAACTCGTGCTGGTGAAGCAGATTCCGATGTACTCGACCTGCGAGCACCACCTGGTGGCGTTCCACGGGATGGCGCACGTGGGCTACATCCCGGGAGCGGACGGTCGCGTCACCGGCCTGTCCAAGCTCGCCAGGGTGGTCGACCTCTACGCCAGACGTCCCCAGGTCCAGGAACGGCTGACCGCCCAGATCGCCGATGCGATCGTGCGCAAACTCGATCCGCGCGGCGTCATCGTCGTTGTGGAGGCCGAACACCTGTGCATGGCGATGCGGGGGGTGCGCAAGGCCGGGGCGGTCACCACCACCTCGGCTGTGCGGGGACTGTTCAAGACCAACAACGCATCTCGAGCCGAGGCGCTGGAACTCATCCTCCGGAAGTGACGGGTTCCCCAGTGGTGATGGGTGTCCTCAACGTCACCGAAGACTCCTTCTCCGACGGCGGCCGTTATCTCGACCCGGCGCAGGCGGTCGATCACGGGATGGCCTTGGCGGCCGACGGGGCCTCGATCATCGACGTCGGCGGCGAGTCCACCCGTCCCGGAGCGGTCCGCATCGAGGCCGAGGTGGAAGGCTCCCGGATCGTCCCAGTGGTCAAAGGGCTTGCAGCGCAGGGCATCACGGTCAGTATCGACACCATGCACGCCGCGGTCGCCCAGGCGGCACTGGATAACGGGGCCGCCCTGGTCAACGACGTCAGCGGCGGTCTCGCCGATCCCGCGATGGCCGGCGTGGTGGCCCGGGCCGGAGTCCCCTGGGTGCTGATGCACTGGCGATCGGTACAGGCGGCGCAACCGCACGACGTGCCCGGCTACCGCGACGTCGTCGCCGATGTCCGCGATGAACTGCTGGCCGCCGTCGACGCCGCGGTGGGCGCCGGGGTCGACCCCGGAAAGCTGATCATCGACCCCGGACTGGGTTTCGCCAAGACCGCACAGCACAACTGGGCGCTGCTGCACGCCCTGCCCGAGTTCGTGGCCACCGGCATCCCGGTTCTGGTCGGGGCCTCCCGCAAGCGATTCCTCGGTTCGCTGCTGGCCGGCGACGACGGCACACCGCGTCCCCCCGGCGGCCGCGAGACGGCGACGGCGGTGGTCTCGGCCCTGGCCGCGATGCACGGGGCGTGGGGCGTTCGGGTGCACGACGTCCGAGCCAGCGTCGACGCCGTGAAGGTCGTTCGGGCCTGGCAGAACCCCCCGGGTGACGGCGATGACTGACCGCATCGAACTGCGCGGCCTGACCGTCCGGGGCAACCACGGTGTGTTCGACCATGAGCGGCGCGACGGCCAGGACTTCGTCATCGACATCACGCTGTGGATCGACCTGGCGGCGGCCGCGGCCAGCGACGACCTCGACGACACCTACGACTACGGCGTGCTGGCCCAACGTGCCGCGGACATCGTCGCCGGCCCGGCGCGCAATCTGATCGAGACGGTCGCCGCCGAGATCGCCGAGGATGCGATGACCGACACCCGCGTCCATGCCGTCGAAGTGGCGGTGCGCAAACCCCAGGCCCCGATTCCGCTGACTTTCGACGATGTGGCCGTCGTCGCCCGCCGGTCGCGGCGGGGCGGCCGCGGCCGGATCGTCCCACTCGGTGTCGACGGGACCGCCGAACTGTGAGCACCCGCACCGGAGGTGCTCGATGAGCAGATGCGTCCTGTCGATCGGTTCCAATCTCGGCGACCGTCTGGGCCGACTCCAGGCTGCGGTCGACGCATTCGGCGGGTCCGTCCAGGCGGTCTCCCCGGTCTTCGAGACCGAGGCCTGGGGCGGGGTCGGGCAGGGGCCGTTCCTCAACGCGGTGGTGATCGCCGCGGATCCGACCTCCGACGCCCAGGCCTGGTTACGCCGGGCCCAGCGCATCGAAACCGACAACGACCGGGTCCGCGCGCTCAAGTGGGGACCCCGCACGCTCGACGTCGATCTGGTCTGCTGCTTCGAAGGTGAGCGTGAGGTGTTCTCCGCCACCGGCGAACTGAACCTGCCGCACCCGCTGGCCCATCAGCGGGCGTTCGTGCTCGTGCCCTGGCTCGCGGTCGACCCGGACGCCGAACTGAGTGTCGGCGGACGCGTCCTCCCGGTTCGCCGACTGCTGGACCGACTCGACGCCGTCGAGCGCGCCGGGGTCAGGCCCACCGATCTGCGCCTCGGTCGGCCGGACCGCTGATGGGCCTAACCCGCCTCCGCGACCTCGCCGCCGCCGCCGCGCTGGTGGCGGTCCTGGGTTTCCTGGCGATCCGCGGTCTGTACCGGTACTTCCCGCCCATCACGCTGTGGACCGGCCTGTCGCTGCTGGCCGTCGCGGCCGTCGAGGCCTGGTGGGCGGCTTCGGTGCGCGGCCGGATCCGGGACGGGCGGGTCGGGGTGGGGGCCGGGCGGCTCCACCCGCTTGCCGTGGCGCGGTCGGTGGCGATCGCGAAGGCTTCGGCGTGGGCGGGCGCGCTGATGCTGGGCTGGTGGATCGCCGTGCTCGCCTACCTGGTGCCCCGGCGCGCGGAGTTGCGGGTGGCCGCGGCCGATACGCCCGGCGCCGCCGTTGCGGCCGTCAGCGCGTCGGCGCTGGTGGCGGCCGCGATGTGGTTGCAGCACTGCTGCAAGTCCCCGGGCGACCAAGCCGATGCCGAGGAGTCGCTTGCCGGCTAGATCGCCGGCGAATCGCCGCAGCTTGTCGCAGTGGGCAACCACTTTCGACGCGGTACAGTGCAGCCCATGACCGTTCAGCCCCGCGGCCCGTTGAGTCGCTGGGGGGGCCGCGGGCCCGGTTGGACGTTGCTGACGGCGCTGTTGGTGCTTGCCATCGTGGCAAGTTCGACGCTGGTCTTCACCAACCGGGTGGAGTTGCTGCGGCTGGCCGTGATCCTGTCGCTGTGGGCCGCGGTCCTTGCGGCCTTCGTGACCGTCGTCTACCGCCGGCAGAGCGACGTCGCCCAGGCCCGCGCCCGGGACATGAAACTGGTCTACGACCTCCAACTCGACCGGGAGATCTCGGCGCGCCGCGAGTACGAGCTCTCGGTCGAGGCCCGGCTGCGCCGGCAGCTTTCCCGGGAGGGACTGCAGGCAGCCGACGAGATGGCGGCGCTGAGGGCCGAGCTGTCCTCGTTGCGGTCGCAGCTCGAGGTGATGCTCGGCACCGACCTGGCGCCCCGGCCCGCCCTGGGTGGGTACCGCGCTCCGGTTCCGATGCCGGCCGCGCCGGACCGGGTGGAGAGCAGTCGGGTGACGGTCGTTGCCGACGGGATCGCCATCGTCGCCGAGGAGGCCGGGTACGCCACCGATTACGCCGTCGAAAGCCCGATCATCGACGTTGCCGAGGAGCCCGTCTACGAGGAGCCCGTCTACGAGGAACGGCGGTACGAGCGGCCGGCGGCCGTGCCGCCGCCCCCCGCCGCGCCGGAGCCGGCCGTCCGGGGCCCCTACCGGCGACCCGAGCCGGAGCACATCCCCCGCCCGCCGGAGGCGCCGTGGCGTCCGCCCGAGGCGCGGCCGGGACGCCATGCCACCGGCGAGGGCCGGCAGTACCCCCCGCGGCCCCAGCCCGTCCCGGCGCCGGGCGTCCCGCCCGGCCCGCCCCGCGGCCGGCACTGGGTTCCCCCGGAAGCGCCGCCCGACCCGGCCGACCGGCACCGCCCAGTCGACGCCGTGGCGGAAGCGCCCCACGCGCAGGAACCGGCCCAGGAGCAGGCCGAGCCCGCCGGCCAGCACGCCGACGGACAGTCGTTCGCCGATCTCATGCGGCGACTCAGGGTCGACCGTCCGGTGGGCGGCGGCGGTCGGCGCCGCCGGGAGGACTGACCAGGACGCTAGACTCGGACTGACCGTCCGGTACCCCACCCGCGGGACCGGAACGATACTCAACGTCAGCGAGGTCGTCGTCCAGATGGGGACCGCACACGGGTTGCGTCCCGCCCGGCTCAAGGTTGGCATCATCTCCGCGGGCCGCGTCGGCACCGCCCTCGGGGTGGCGCTGGAGCGCGCCGAGCACGTCGTGGTGGCGTGCAGCGCCATCTCCGCCGCCTCGCGGCGCCTCGCGGAACGCCGGTTGCCCGATACTCCGGTGCTGCCGGTTCCCGACGTGGCCGACGCCGCCGAACTTCTGCTGTTGACCGTTCCGGACTCGGAGTTGCCCGGGCTGGTGCGCGGACTGGCCGCCACCGGAGCGATTCGCCGGGGCACCATCGTGGTCCACACCTCGGGAGCCAACGGCGTGGCGGTGCTGGCGCCGGTGACCGAACAGGGCTGCGTTCCGCTGGCGATCCATCCGGCGATGACGTTCACCGGTGCCGACGAGGACGTCATGCGGCTGGGCGACGCCTGCTTCGGGATCACCGCCGCCGACGAGATCGGTTATGCCATCGGGCAATCGCTGGTGCTGGAAATCGGTGGCGAGCCCTTCCGGGTCCGCGAAGACGCGCGCACCCTCTACCACGCCGCACTTGCCCACGGCAGCAACCACGTCGTCACCCTGGTCGCCGACGCGGTCGCCGCCCTGCGCGCGGCCCTGGCCGGCGAGGAGCTACTCGGACAGCAGATCGTCGGGGACGCCCCGGGCGGCCTCGCCGAGCGCATCATCGGACCGCTGGCCCAGGCGGCTCTGGAGAACACCCTGCGGCGGGGCCAGTCCGCACTGACCGGCCCGGTGGCACGCGGCGATGCAGCCGCCGTCACCGCGCATCTGAGCGCCTTGAATGACGTCGATCCCGAACTGGCGCAGGGATATTGCGCCAACTCGCTGCGAACCGCGCAGCGAGCGCATGCCCCGGAGGAGGTTCACGACGTGTTGACCGATTGGGCGCGATCGTCCGGACCGCGCCAGTGATCACCAAGGGTCCCCAGTTCAGCGCCGGGCAAATCAACGTCTACCCGACACCGCACGCCGTGTCCGAGGTGAGCCGCGCTCTGCGGCACACCGGACGGCGCGTCATGCTGGTCCCCACCATGGGTGCGCTGCACGACGGGCACATGGCACTGGTCCGCGCCGCAAAGCGGGTGCCCGGTTCGGTGGTCGTGGTGTCCATTTTCGTCAACCCGCTGCAATTCGGAGCCGGCGAGGACCTCGACGCCTATCCGCGCCCACTCGACGCCGACCTGGAGATGCTCGCGGAAGAGGGCGTGGAGATCGCGTTCACGCCCACGCCCGCGCTGATGTACCCCTGGGGTCCGCGCACCACGGTCCATCCGGGACCGCTCGGCGCGGAACTCGAAGGTGCCGTTCGCCCAACGCATTTCGCCGGGATGCTGACGGTGGTTCTGAAGCTGTTGCAGATCGTCCGTCCGGACCGGGCGTTTTTCGGCGAGAAGGATTACCAGCAACTGGTGCTGATCCGGCAGATGGCCGAGGACCTCGACGTCGGTGTGCGCATCGTCGGTGTGCCGACGGTCCGGGAGCCCGACGGACTGGCGATGTCATCACGGAACCGGTACCTGAGCCCTGAGGAGAGGGAACAGGCCTGCGCGCTCTCGTCGGCGCTGCTGGCCGGGATGTACGCGGCGGGCGGCGGCCCCGACGCCGTGATCGACGCCGCCCGCGCGGTACTCGACGAGGTGCCCGCGATCGGCGTCGACTACCTGGAGTTGCGGGGACCCTGGCTGGAGCCGGCGCCGGCGGTCGGGCCGGCGCGGCTACTGGTCGCCGCCCGGCTGGGCGCCACCCGCCTGCTGGACAACATCGGCATCGAACTGCCCACCGGCGGCGGCGCGCGGCCGCCCGGCACCGACCACGAGATGACCTGGAGGAACTAGCCGTGCTGCTGGCCGTCGACGTCCGCAATACCCACACCGTGGTCGGGCTGATCTCCGGGTCCGGCGACCACGCGAAAGTTGTTCACCACTGGCGTATCCGGACCGAATCGGAGATCACCGCCGACGAACTGGCGCTGACCATCGAAGGCCTCATCGGCGAGGACTCCGAACGACTCACCGGAGTGACCGGGCTGTCCACCGTGCCGTCGGTACTGCATGAGGTCCGGGAGATGCTCGACCGGTACTGGCCGGCCATCCCGCATGTGCTGATCGAACCCGGCGTCCGGACCGGCATCCCACTGCTGGTCGACAACCCCAAAGAGGTCGGCGCCGACCGCATCGCGAACTGCCTGGCCGCCTACGCGAAGTTCAAGACCGCCGCGATCGTGGTCGACTTCGGATCCTCCATCTGCGTCGACGTCGTCTCGGCCAAGGGCGAGTTCCTCGGTGGCGCGATCGCGCCGGGGGTGCAGTTGTCCTCCGATGCCGCCGCGGCCCGGTCGGCGGCCCTGCGCCGCGTGGAGCTCACCCGACCCAGATCGGTGATCGGCAAGAACACCGTGGAGTGCATGCAGTCCGGCGCCGTGTTCGGTTTCGCCGGACTGGTCGACGGTCTGGTCGGCCGGATCAAGCAGGACGTGGACGGTTTCGCCGGCGGCAACGGATTCGTGGTCGCCACCGGCCACGGCGCGCCGCTGATCCTGCCCGAACTGCGCACCGTCGATCACCACGACCAGCACCTCACCCTCGACGGGCTGCGGATGGTCTACGAACGCAATCAGGACAAGGGGCGCCTGAAGCAGGCCCGCTGACCCGGGCTTCCGGTTCTTCGATTCCTGCCGGTCCCCTCTAAGCTGGCACGCCGTGAGCCACGCTGACGCACCGGAAGCCGGCCGGGACCCGGACCCGGCCGAGGATCTCCCAGAGCAGTTCAAGATCCGGCAGGGCAAGCGACAGCGACTGCTCGACGACGGCCGGCAGGCCTATCCGGTTGCGGTGCCGCGCACCCACTCGCTGGCCGAGGTCCGTGCCGCCCACCCGGATCTGCCCGCGGACACCTCCACCGGCGACGTCGTCGGTGTGGCCGGGCGGGTGGTGTTCTCCCGAAATTCCGGCAAGCTGTGCTTCGCCACGCTTCAGGAAGGTGACGGCACCCAACTGCAGGCGATGATCAGCCTGGCCGGCGTGGGGCAGGAGGCGCTGGACTCCTGGAAGGCCGATGTCGACCTCGGCGACATCGTCTTCGTGCACGGCGAGGTGATCAGCTCGCGGCGCGGCGAACTGTCTGTGCAGGCCGACTCCTGGCAGATGGCCGCCAAGGCGCTGCGGCCGCTGCCGGTGGCGCACAAGGAGATGAGCGAGGAGGCCCGGGTCCGCCAGCGCTACGTCGACCTCATCGTCCGCCCGCAGGCGCGCGCGGTTGCCCGTCAGCGCATCGGCGTGGTCCGGGCGGTCCGCAACGGCCTCGAGCGCCGCGGATTCCTCGAGGTGGAAACCCCGATGCTGCAAACCCTCGCCGGGGGCGCAGCGGCTCGGCCGTTCGTGACCCATTCGAATGCCCTGGACGCCGACCTGTACCTGCGGATCGCGCCGGAGTTGTTCCTCAAGCGGTGCGTCGTGGGCGGTCTGGAAAAGGTCTTCGAACTCAACCGGAATTTCCGTAACGAGGGCGCCGATTCCACCCACTCGCCCGAATTCGCGATGCTGGAGACCTATCAGGCCTGGGGCACCTACGACGACTCGGCGACCATGATCCGCGAACTGGTTCAGGAAGTCGCAGACGAGGCTCTCGGCACCAGGGAGGTCTCATTACCGGACGGCTCGAAGTACGACATCGATGGAGAATGGCTTTCGATCCAAATGTATCCGTCTCTGTCCGAAGTCCTCGGTGAGGAGATCACGCCGGATACCCCCGCGGAATCGCTCTGGGCAATTGCCGACCGGTTGGGTTTGGAGATTCCCCGGGACCGCGGATACGGGCACGGAAAACTCGTCGAAGAACTCTGGGAGCACACCGTCGGCGACACATTGTGGGCCCCGGCTTTCGTCAGGGATTTCCCGGTGGAGACGACGCCCCTGACCCGCGAGCACCGCAGTGTGCCCGGTGTCTCCGAGAAGTGGGATCTCTACGTGCGCGGATTCGAACTGGCCACCGGGTACTCCGAGTTGGTCGACCCGGTCATCCAACGGCAGAGGTTCGAGGCCCAGGCCCGCGCGGCGGCCGCCGGCGACGACGAGGCGATGGCACTGGACGAGGAATTCCTGGCGGCTATGGAGTACGCGATGCCGCCGACCACCGGAACCGGAATGGGAATCGACAGGTTGTTGATGGCGCTCACCGGTTTGCCAATTCGGGAGACCGTTTTGTTCCCGATTGTTCGGCACCGTCACTGAACTGCGTGAACAATTCAATTCTTGTAATTTCGAGCGAGGGTGTGGCACATTGTTGCCCGAGGCGTGAACGGCGCCGTCGACTATGTGCAGAAGGAATTATCGGATCATGGCTAAAAAAGTGACCGTCACCCTCGTGGACGATTTCGACGGCGAAGGTCCCGCGGATGAGACGGTCGAATTCTCCATCGACGGCGTGAGTTATGAGATCGACCTCTCGACCAAGAATGCGAAGAAACTCCGCGAGGAATTCAAGCAGTGGATCGACGCGGGGCGCCGGGTCGGCGGCCGGCGTCGTGGGCGCACCGCGGCCCCGGGCCGGGGTGGCCGCGGTCCGATCGACCGCGAGCAAAGCGCCGCGATTCGCGAGTGGGCGCGCCGCAACGGCCACAAGGTGTCCACCCGAGGACGTATCCCGGCCGAGGTGATCGAGGCCTTCAACGCCGCGACCTGAGCCGTCATGGTCTGGTCACCGGCGGTTTCGCTCCGCGCGAAGTGCCTGATCGACGGACCGGGAAACGAATCGCCGCCGGCCGGCGTTGTAACGCTGTGTCCGCCGCAGACAGCTGGTCGGCCAGCAGGGGAGAGCACCTCCCGGCGCCGCCCACTAGAGTGGGACTTCAGGTGCGCGGTGCCTACCGCGGCATCAGGTGACGGAAGCAGGTAACAGGCGATGTTCGAGAGATTCACCGACCGCGCCCGCAGGGT
>NZ_JBBATF010000103.1:0-10764 GCF_040398885.1 Mycobacterium sp.
GCGGCGTACATCCGCTCCTCGACGTCGATGGTCAGCGGGAAGAAGTCGAAGTGTTCCTTGGGCGCCTTGCTGGCCGTCGTCGCCGACAGCAGCATGGTCTCCTCGTCGAGGTAGGCGACCACCGCGCCGGCGGCCTGCTGGGCCAACCGGCCGGTCTCGAAACGGATGGTGCGGGTGCCGTAGCTCCCGTTGTCGATGGTGGCGGTCGCTTCGAACACGCCTTCGTCGATTTCAGCGACAGACATACGTCCGTACAGCCTTTCGTTCACTGTTGATTTAGCGCCACCCAGTGACGAGACGAATCGGCTGACGATTGGCCACGGTCGTCGATCGAAGCGGCCGGGTGGCGTTCCATCCGGCAGCCACTACCGAAGACCGCCCGATCGGGCCGGGTCTCGGCGGGAGACGCAGGTCGCAGGCCGCGGCGCGGCCGGAGACCTCCTTATATTACACGGTGGCCGGGTGGGACCCGGCCACCCTCAGCGGCGCAGGCCCAGGCGCTCGATCAGCGAGCGGTAGCGCTGGACGTCGACCTGGGCGACGTACTTGAGCAGCCGGCGACGCCGGCCGACCAGCAGCAGCAGGCCGCGGCGGGAGTGGTGGTCGTGCTTGTGGGTCTTGAGGTGCTCGGTGAGGTCGGAGATGCGCTTGGTCAGCAGCGCCACCTGGGCTTCCGGGGAACCGGTGTCGGTCCCGTGCAGGCCGTAGGTGCCCAGGATCTCCTTCTTCTGCTCAGTGGTCAGCGCCATGCGAAAAACTCCAATTCGTCGGTGCCGCGAAGAGACCAGGCGTGGCCACCGCGGACTGCAGCACACGCGGCGCCGAGCCTACCGGTCAGGAGTCGGCCGCCAAAATCGCCCGGGCCCTGTCGGTGTCGCTTCCCATCGCGGCGATCAACTCGTCCACCGTGCCGAATTTCCGCTGCCCGCGGATCCGGGCCACGAAGTCCACCGCGACGTGCTGGCCGTAGAGGTCGGCGGTGGTGTCCAGCACGAAGGCCTCCACGGTGCGGGTCCGGCCCGAGAACGTCGGGTTGGTGCCGACCGACACCGCGCACGGATACCGCCGGCCGGGCAGCATCGGCCCCGGGCCGGGGCCGGGGCCGAGCACGGTGAACCAGGCCGCGTAGACGCCGTCGGCCGGGATGGCGGCATACGTCGGCGGGGAGACGTTGGCCGTGGGGTAGCCCAGCCCGTGACCGCGGCCCTCGCCCCGCACGATGACCCCCTCCACCCGGTGCGGGCGGCCCAGGGCCTCGGCGGCGGCCACCACGTCGCCCGCGTCGACGCAGGCACGGATGTAGGTCGAGGAGAAGGTGACCGACTCGCTCTGGTTGTGCTCGGCGACCAGCGAGACCGATTCCACGGCGAAACCGAACCGCTCACCGGCCTTGCGCAGGGTGGCGACGTTTCCCGCCGCCTTCTTGCCGAAGGTGAAGTTCTCCCCCACCACCACGTCGAGCACGTGCAGTCGCTCGACGAGCAGTTCGTGAACGTAGCGCTCCGGGGTGAGTTTCATGAAGTCGGCGGTGAACGGCATCACCAGGAAGACGTCGATGTCGAGTTCCTCGGCCAGTTCGGCCCGGCGCGCCAGCGTGGTCAGTTGCGCCGGGTGGCTGCCCGGGAAGACCACCTCCATCGGGTGCGGGTCGAAGGTCATCAGGACCGTCGGCACGCCGCGGGCCCGGCCGGATTTGACGGCGCGGGCGATCAGTTCGGCGTGGCCGCGGTGCATCCCGTCGAAGACGCCGACGGTGAGCACGCAGCGGCCCCAGTCGGACGGGATGTCGTCCTGCCCGCGCCAGCGTTCCACGCCGCCAAGCCTACGACTTGCGCGCCGCCGTGCCGCGACCTGCTCAGGACGTCGGGTCCGGCATCGTCGCCGGGCGGATCACCACCACCGACCGGGTCGACGATCCCCGGTCCGCCAGCAACGCGATCACCCGGCCACCCGGCTCGGTCGCGGCGTGGACACCCTCGATTCCCGCCGCCGGCAACGGACGGCCGTGGGCGGCGTCGGCGGCCTGGGCGTCGGTGATGTCGCGGCGCGGGAACGCCAGCAGGCAGGCCTCATCCAGGCTGTGGCTCAGCGCCGGACGCCCGGCGAGGTCGTCCAGGGTGCGCGCGTCGCCCAGGCCGTAGCGGCCGACCCGGGTGCGCCGCAGGGCGGTCAGGTGCCCACCCACACCCAGTGCCGCGCCGAGGTCGCGCGCGAGCGCGCGGATGTAGGTGCCCGACGAGCAGTCCACCTCCACCGCCACGTCGACGAACGGACCGGCGCGGCGTATCGACAACACCTCGAACCGGTCGACTCGGACCGTACGGGGGGCGAGTTCCACCTGCTCGCCCTCCCGCGCCAGTCGGTAGGCACGCTTGCCCCCGATCTTGACCGCACTCACCGCCGAGGGCCGCTGCGAGATCTCGCCGCGCAGCGCAGCGACCCCGGCCAGGATCGCCTCGTCGGTGGTGTCCGCGGCCGAAACATCCTGCAGCACTTCGCCTTCGGCGTCGTCGGTCGTGGTGGCACGACCCAACCGGATCGTCGCCTGGTACGACTTTGACGTCCCGCTGATCAGACCGAGGATCTTGGTGGCACGTTCGATGCCGATCACCAGGACCCCGGTCGCCATCGGGTCCAGTGTCCCGGCGTGACCGACCTTCCGGGTGCCGAACGCCCGGCGGCACCGGGCGACCACGTCGTGGCTGGTCATCCCGGCCGGTTTGTCGACGACGACGATGCCGGGAGCGGGCGCGGGTCTCACAGCACGATCGCGGTGAGCGCCAGGCCGGAGGCCACCGACCAGCGTCCGGCGAGTTCGGTCAGCGGCGGCCCGGATCGCGCGGCCGGATCGACGAGGATTCGGGACACGAAAACGCCTGCCGTGCCGGAGGAATCCACCTCGAAGCTGATGTGGGCGTCCTCGAAGCCCAGCCAGCGCCGGGTCAGCGGGAACCAGGCCTTGTAGGTGGCCTCCTTGGCGCAGAACAGGATCCGGTCCCAGTGCAGACCGTCCGGCAGTGCCGCGATCTCACACCGCTCGGCCGGCAGGCTGACGGCGTCGAGCACGCCGTCGGGCAGCACACCGTGCGGTTCGGCGTCGATGCCCACCGAGCGCACCGCGGAGCGCCGACCGACCGCCGCGCCGCGATAGCCCTCGCAGTGCGTCAGGCTGCCGACCACCCCATCAGGCCACTGCGGCTCGCCTTTGTCCCCCTTGAGAATCGGTGACTCCGGCAGCCCGAGCCGTCCCATCGCCAGCCGCGCGCAATGCCGCGCGGTGACGAACTCGTTTCGCCGCTTGGCCACCGAGCGCGCGATCAGCGGCTCCTCGGCAGGCAGCGGGGACAGATCCGGCGGATCGTGGTAGATCTCGGCGAAAACCAGATCGGCCACGTCGGGCAGCACGGCCCTCATCAGATCGCTCATCCGCGCCGGCTCCTCAGCCTCTCGCGGAACGCCTCGGCCTGAGCGCGCATCTCCGGGGTGATCATGAAGTGCCCGCCGAACTCGTTGAGGTATCCCGGCGCGTACTCCGGATCCGGCAGCACCTGGCGCAGCCACCGGTAGGGCTTGCGGCGCCGCCACTCTCGCGGGTAGCCCACCGACACCTCCTCGAAACGCACCCCGTCGTACCAGGTGGTGCGGGGTATGTGCAGGTGGCCGTACACCGCGCACAGCGCGTTGTAGCGGGTGTGCCAGTCGGCGGTCGCAGTCGTTCCGCACCACAGCGAGAACTCCGGGTGGAAGAGCATGTCGCAGGGATCGCGCAGCAGCGGGAAGTGGTTCACCAGGACGGTGGGGACCATCCAGTCCAGGTCCTCCAACCGGGCCCGGGTGTAGGCCAGCCGGTCGCGGCACCACGCATCGCGGGTGGCGTAGGGCTCGCAGGACAGCAGGAACTCGTCGGTGGCTACGACGTTGTGCTCCTTGGCGATTGCCAGACCCTCGGCCTTGGTCGTCGCCCCGGCGGGCAGGAACGAGTAGTCGTAGAGCAGGAACATTCCCACGATGGTCGCCGGACCGCCCCGGCCGGTCCACACCGGATAGGGATGCTCGGGTGTGACGATGTCCATCTGGTCGCACATCTCGACCAGGTGGTCGTATCGGGCCCGGCCGAAGACCTGCGCCGGATCCTTGCCGGTGGTCCACAGTTCGTGGTTGCCCGGCACCCAGATGACCTTCGCGAACCGCCGCCGCAGCAAATCGAGCGACCAGCGGATGTCGTCGGTGCGTTCGGCGACGTCGCCGGCCACGATGAGCCAGTCCTCGTCGGTCGCCGGGTACAGCGACTCGGTGACCTGCCTGTTGCCGGTGTGCCCGGTGTGCAGGTCGCTGATCGCCCAGAGTGTGGGAGCCACAAGCGAGCAGCCTACTGGCGGTCCATATCCTGGTTCGGGTGACGAGCACGCGGTTGGGCGATCGGGCGGTGAGTCGCGCGCTGCGGCTCCCGCCGCCGTCGACGGGGTACCTGGTGCACCGCGGGCTGCCCGTCCCGATGCGCGACGGCGTCCAGTTGCGCGCCGACCACTACGCGCCGCTGACCGACCGGCCGTCCGGCACCATCCTGGTCCGCGGTCCCTACGGCCGCGGGTTCCCCTTCTCGTTGGTCTACGCCCAGCTCTACGCCGCCCGCGGTTACCACGTCGTGTTGCAGAGCGTGCGCGGCACGTTCGGCTCCGGTGGCACCTTCGTGCCGATGGTCCACGAGGCCGAGGACGCCGCCGACACCGTGGTGTGGTTACGCGAACAGCCCTGGTTCACCGGCACGTTCGGCACCATCGGGCAGTCCTACCTCGGGTACACCCAGTGGGCGCTGCTGTCCGACCCGCCACCGGAACTGGCGGCAGCGGTGATCGGTGTCGGCCCGCACGACTTCCACGGAACCTCCTGGGGCACCGGGTCGTTCGCGCTGAACGACTTCCTGGGGTGGTCCGACATGGTGGGCAACCAGGAACGTTCGACCCTGCACCGGCTGGCCTTCCGGTTCCGGTCGTCGCGCCGGCTGGCGTCGGCCGTGCACGAAGTGCCGCTGGGCGACGCCGGCCGGCGGCTGCTGGGTGAGACCTCGCCGTGGTACGAGTCCTGGATCTCCCATCCCGACATCGACGACCCGTTCTGGGACCCGATGCGGATGACCCGTGCGCTGGAGCGGTGCACGGCACCGGTGCTGCTGATCAGCGGATGGCAGGACGTCTTCATCGACCAGACCATCACCCAGTACCAGTACCTCCGGCGCCGCGGGGTCGACGTGGCGATGACCGTCGGGCCGTGGACCCATGACCAGATGGTCTCCAAGGCCACCGGCAGCACCGCCGCCGAGACTCTGGCCTGGCTGGGAGCCCACCTGGCCGGGAAGGCGGCCGCACCGCGCCGCCGGCCGGTGCGGGTGTGCGTCACCGGCAGGTCCGGCCCCCGCTGGGCGGACCTGCCGGACTGGCCGCCGCCCACCACCGAGCGGGTCTTGTACCTGCAGGCCGGTCAGGGACTGGGCGCCGCCGCCCCGGCCGTCGGGGCCTCGGCGACGTTCCGCTACGACCCCGCCGATCCCACCCCGACGGTGGGTGGCCGGCTGCTCACCCTGCCGTCGGGATACACCGACGACTCCGAACTGGCCCGGCGCGCCGACGTGCTCAGCTTCACCAGCACGCCGCTGGAGGCCGGGTTCACCGTGTACGGCCACCCCGTCGTCGAACTGGACTACACGACCGACAACCCGCACTTCGACGTCTTCGTCCGGGTCAGCGAGGTGGACGAGCGCGGACGGTCCTGCAACGTCAGCGACGGGTACACCCGGTTCACCGCCGGTCCGAACGAACCGATCCGGCTCGAACTCGACCCCGTCGCGCACCGGTTCGGGCCGGGCTCCCGGATCCGGGTGCTGGTGGCCGGCGGATGCCATCCGCGGTTCGCCCGCAACCTGGGGACCGGGGAACCGGCGATCAGCGGCAGCCGGATGGCGCCGTCCGCCCACACGGTGCGACTCGGGGACTCCTCGCGGCTGATCCTGCCGGTGGGCGCGCCGGCCTAGGTGCCGTCGGGCGGGTTACGGTTGGCTATGGCCATCGAGGGTTCCGGCATCCTGCTCACCGACACCGCCGACCGGGTACGCACCGTCACGCTCAACCGGCCCGAGTCGCGCAATGCGCTGTCCGCGGCCCTGCGGAGCCGGTTCTTCGCCGCACTGCGGGCCGCCGAGGCCGACGCCGCGGTGGACGTGGTGATCGTCACCGGGGCGGACCCGGTGTTCTGCGCGGGACTCGATCTCAAGGAACTGGGCGACACCACCGAGTTGCCCGACATCTCGCCCAAGTGGCCGCCGATGAGCAAGCCGGTGATCGGGGCCGTCAACGGCGCGGCGGTGACCGGAGGCTTGGAACTCGCGCTGTACTGCGACATCCTGATCGCCTCCGAACGCGCCCGGTTCGCCGACACCCACGCCCGGGTGGGGCTGCTGCCGACCTGGGGGCTCAGCGTGCGACTGCCGCAGAAAGTGGGAATCGGGATGGCGCGCCGGATGAGCCTCACCGGTGACTATCTGTCCGCCGCGGACGCGCTGCGGGCCGGCCTGGTCACCGAGGTCGTCCCGCACGGGCAGTTGATGCCGGCGGCCCGCGCCGTCGCGGCCTCGATCGTGGGCAACAACCGGAAAGCGGTGCGGGCCCTGCTGGAGTCCTACCACCGCATCGACGAGCACGGCACCGGCGCCGGGCTCTGGATGGAGGCCGAGGCGGCGAGGAAGTGGATGCGCTCGGCCACCGGCGACGACATCGCCGCCAACCGGGCATCGGTGATCGAACGTGGCCGGGCGCAGGTCGGCTAGCACCCCGGGGGTCATCCTCGACCTGATCCGCACCAGACATCGGGGTCGGGTCGCGATCGAGGCGCGCCGCGCCCGGCGGACCAGGGACCTCATCGCCCACGCCCGCGCGAATTCCCGCTTCTACCAACGGCATTACGCGGACTCACCCTCCTGGGACCTCACCGGTCTGCCGCCGGTGACCAAGCGCGCGCTGATGGCCTCCTTCGACGAGTGGGTGTGCGACCCGCGCGTCACCCTGGCCGGCGTGCAGGCCTTCGTCGCCGGTTCCCGGCCGGCGGGAACCCCGTTCCTGGGCGAATACTTCGTCTGCTCGACGTCCGGCACCACCGGCCGCCCGGGCCTGTTCGTGCACGACCGCGGGGCGTGCCGGGTCTACGAGGCGCTGAGCATCCCGATGGACCTGGCCTGGCTGTCCGGCAGGCAGTGGCTCGAGCTACTCGGGCGACAGGCCCGCTGGGCCGTCGTGGTGGGAACCGGTGGGCACTTCGCCGGCGAGGGCTGGATCGGTTACCTCAGCCGGCGGCACTGGTGGCGGCGCAGCACCTGGCGGTCGTTCTCGCTGCAGCGGCCGCTGCCGGAACTGGTGGCCGACCTCAACGGGTTCCAGCCGGCAATCCTGACCAGTTACCCCAGCGCCATGGAGTTGCTCGCCGCCGAGCAGTCGGCGGGACGGCTGCGGTTGCGGCCGGTGATCGTCGAACTCGGCGGTGAGTCCTTCGACTCCCCCGCTCGCTCCCGCATCGCCGCGGCCTTCGGCGGGCAGGTGGTGCACAACGCCTACGGCGCCTCGGAGTTCCTGCTCATCGCCTTCGACTGTGCGCATGGCTGGCTGCACGTCAACGCCGACTGGGTGATCCTCGAACCGGTCGAGGCGGACTACAGCCCGACGCCGCCCGGCCGCCGGTCGCACACGGTGCTGCTGACCAACCTGGCCAACCGGGTGCAGCCGATCATCCGCTACGACCTGGGCGACTCGGTGACCGAACGGCCGGACCCGTGCCCGTGCGGCAACCCGCTGCCGGCGATCCGGGTCGAGGGCCGGCGGGACGACGTGCTCCGACTGCCGGCGCCGGACGGCCGGACCGTCGCCATCCTGCCGTTGGCCGTCGGCTCGGTTCTGGACGAAGTACCCGGGGTGTGGCGCAGCCAGTTGGTCCAGACCGGCCCGGCGGCACTGACCCTGCGTCTGGACCTGAGGTCCGGCGCCGCGCCGCAACAGGTTTGGGATCGAAGCTGCGCGGCGCTGGCCGACTACCTGGACTCGCAGGGAGTCGCCGGGGCGCAGATCCACCGCGACGTCGAGCCGACCCGGCACGACGTTCCCGGCGGGAAATTCCGGCAGGTGATCTACGCCGTCGGCGGGGACTGACCGAGAGCCGCGGCCAGTTCGGCGACCACGCCGTCGATCGGGCCGGCGGCCGAATACCCGGCGGCCAGGGTGTGCCCCCCGCCGCCCAACCCGACGGCCACCCGCGCGAGGTCGAACGACTTGGCCCGCATGGAGACCGACCACTGCTGCGGGCGGACCTCCTTGAACACCGCGGCGACCTCGGCCTCGTGTGTGGTGCGCACGATGTCGACGATGGACTCGACCTCTTCGGGGCGGTGCGCCGCCCAGTCGGCGTGGCCGACGACGACGTACACCAGTCCGCTCCCACCGGCCGCCTCCGGCAGCAGCACCGCGGTGGACAGCACCCGGGACAGCAGCGGCAGCCAGCCGAACGGATGGGTGTCGTGCAGCAGCCGGCTCATCGTCGCGTTGTCGACGCCGGCGTCCACCAGTCGGGCCGCGAGCCGAAGTGCCGGCGCGGACGCCCACCGGAACGACCCGGTGTCGATGCTCAGCCCGGCGTACAGACACCGGGCGACCGCGACGTCGATGTCCTCGCCCCAGGCGTCGAGCAGTTCGGCCACCAGCATGGTGGTGGAATCACTGCGCGGGTCGACGAAGTTCGCCGAGCCGTAGAGCGTGTTCGACCTGTGGTGATCGATCACCAGAACGTCGGCCCCGGTGAGCAGCGCGGCATGCTCGCCCAGCCGGTTTGCGCTCGGGGTGTCGACGGCGACCACCAGATCCGCGTCGCGGCGCACGTCGGCGGGCGCCGTCAGCAGCTCGCAACCGGGCAGCTGGCGCAGCGACTCCGGCAGCGTGTCGGTGGCCGGAAGGGCGACCTGCACGGTCGTCCCGCCGCGGATCAGCACCAGTCCCAGCGCCAGCGCTGCGCCGACGGTGTCGGCGTCGGGCTGCACATGGCACAGGATCACCACCGAGCGCGCGGCGGCCAGCAACCCTGCCGCACCGGAGGCGTCGACCCGCCTGCCGGCCCGGTCAGTCGTCGACTGGTTCGCCACGCAAGTCCCGGTCGTTCTCGCCGGCCACCCGGTACGGCTGCGCGTCGCCGGCCGGAGTGGCCCCGGCACGGATCCGGGCGACGTCGGCGTCGGCGGCACGGGCCCGGGCCAGCAGCTCCTCCATCCGGTGCGCGGCGTCGGGAACGGTGTCGCGCACGAAGGCCAACGTCGGGGTGAAACGCACCCCGGTGCCGGCGCCGACCTTGGTGCGCAGCACGCCCTTGGCCTTCTCCAGCGCCGCCGCCGCGGCGGCGTAGTCGGGCTCCTCGTCGATCGACCGTCCCATCACCGTGTAGTACAGCGTCGCGTCGTGCAGGTCGCCGGACACCTTGGCATCGGTGATGGTCACCCCGGACAGCCGCGGATCCTTGATCTCGTACTCGATCGCCGTGGCCACGATGGTGGAGATCCGCTTGGCCAGCCGCTTGGCCCGTGCGGGATCAGCCACTTAACTCAGCCCTTTGGTCTGTCTCACTTCGTACATCAGACGCGTTCCTTCTCGACCAGCTCGTAGGTCTCGATGACGTCGCCCTCCCGGATATCGGAGTAGGTGAGCGTCAGACCGCATTCGAAGCCCTCGCGGACCTCGGTGGCGTCGTCCTTCTCCCGCCGCAGCGAGGAGATGGTGAGGTTCTCGGCGACGACGACGTTGTCACGCAGCAGACGCGCCTTGGCGTTGCGGCGCATGATGCCCGACTGAACCATGCAACCGGCGATGTTGCCCACCTTCGAGGAGCGGAAGATCGCGCGGATCTCGGCACGACCGAGTTCGCGCTCCTCGTAGATCGGCTTGAGCATGCCCTTGAGCGCGCTCTGGATCTCGTCGATGGCCTGGTAGATCACCGAGTAGTAGCGGATCTCCACGCCCTCGCGGTTGGCCAGTTCGGTGGCCTTGCCCTCGGCGCGGACGTTGAAGCCGATGATGATGGCATCCGAGGCCGAGGCCAGGTTGACGTTGGTCTCGGTGATGCCGCCGACGCCGCGGTCGATGACCCGCAGTTCCACCTCGTCGTCGACCTGGATGCCCAGCAGGGCCTCCTCCAGGGCCTCGACCGTGCCGGAGTTGTCGCCCTTGAGGATGAGGTTGAGCTGGCTGGTCTCCTTGAGTGCCGACTCCAGATCCTCCAGGCTGATCCGCTTGCGGGCCCGGGCTGCCAGCGCATTGCGCTTGCGGGCGCTGCGCCGGTCGGCGATCTGGCGAGCGATGCGGTCCTCGTCGACGACCAGGAAGTTGTCGCCGGCGCCGGGCACCGAGGTGAAGCCGATCACCTGCACCGGACGCGACGGGTACGCCTCGGTGACGTCCTCGCCGTGCTCGTCGACCATCCGGCGGACGCGACCGTAGGCGTCGCCGGCCACGATCGAGTCACCGACGCGCAGTGTGCCGCGCGCGATGAGCACGGTGGCCACCGGGCCGCGACCGCGGTCCAGGTGCGCCTCGATCGCCACGCCCTGCGCCTCCATATCGGGGTTGGCCCGCAGGTCCAGCGAGGCGTCGGCGGTCAGCAGGACCGCCTCCTCCAGTGCCTGGATGTTGACGCCGTTCTTGGCCGAGATGTCGACGAACATCGTGTCGCCGCCGAAGTCCTCGG
>NZ_JBBATF010000104.1:0-2180 GCF_040398885.1 Mycobacterium sp.
CCGGAATGGCCGCGCCGCCCCCCACGGTGGCGACCGCAGCCAGGCTGGCCGCCGGAATCCTGTTGCGCTCCAGAACATCTCCGAGGGCATCGAGGAAACCTGCGAAAGGCTCGGCGATCAGACGGTCCAGTTCGGTGCGGGTGATGCGGACGTCGGATCGGTGTCCGGGCAGTTCGGCCGGCACCACGGCGGTCGTCTCGCGCGACAACCGCTCCTTGGCCAGCCGGCACTGTTCGCGAAGCCGGGTGAGCGGTCCGACGGCGGCGGTCCCCGAGGTCTCGTCTTCTCCGGCGGAGCGGATCCCGGACAGAACGTGATTGAGCAGGGCCTGATCGATCTGGTCGCCGGAGAAGTCGCCGAAGCGGATCGTCTCCCCGATCGGTGCCAGGTCCCCACGGGCTCCGGCATCAACACCGGCGAGCGTGATGGAACTCCCACTGCCGCCGAAGTCGCACAGCGCCACCACGCCGTCTCCCGGCAGCCCCGGCGAAGCCTGCAGGGCGGCCAGCGCCGCGGTCGCGTCGGACACGATCGTCGGCGGGACGCCGCCCGGCGAGAGCACGGGACTCCCGCGCAGGGCGCCCCGCAGCGCCCCGATGGCACCCGGTCCCCAATGGGCGGGTACCGCGACGACCACCGACGTGACGGGGCGGCCGTCATCGACCGCTCGGGCCATCGCCTCCAGTGCGGCGGTGAGCAGAGCCTCGCTGCGGTAGCTGGAACCGTCCGGGGCCACCAGGGGAACCGGGTCGCCCACTCTCTCCACGAAACCGCCCAGCACCCGTCCCTGACGGGTCGGATACGCGCTGGTGAGTTCCGGATTCTCCGCCGGCACGCCCACCTCGGCCGGGCGACCGTCCCGGAGTGTGAGGACCGACCGGCGCGTGATCGGGGCATTTCCGGGCCGGGCGGCGCCGATGTTCGTCGTCCCGATCGACAGTCCCAGTGCGGGTGGGTCCTGCGGTCTCACGCCCGTTCTCCCTCGTGTTCGGCGAAAAACCCACCATAACTTCCACCTAGCAGTCTGCCCAGCAATCCCCTAATCACGGTATGTCCCCTAGGGGCCGATCCCCTAACCGCAGCCGCGTGGGGTTGGGCTTCACACCGATTCCGGATCCGCCCGGAACCCCTAGCCTTGGCCCATGGGCAATTCTCTCCTCGATTTTGTGATGGCTCTGGTGCGCGACCGGGAGATCGCCGCGCGGTACGCCGCCGACCCGGCCGCGGTGCTGGCCGACGCCGATCTGCCCGGCGTCACCATCGCCGACGTCGACAACCTCATCCCGGTGGTCACCGACTCGCTGGCAGCCTCGACGCCCGCCTTCGGCGCCACCGCCGAGGGGGGCAACGTGTGGACCAGTGGTGCGGCGGTCGCGGCGTTCGACGCCTTCGCTATTCCTGTTCCGCCGGTCGGACCGGATCAGCCGGCGGTGACACTGCCGCCTGCTGCGACGTCCCTTGATCAGCCCGGCTACGACGGCCCGGTCGACGGCCCGGCGCCGGCCCCCGCCCCCGACGGGATTCCGGCCCACCTGCCGATCGAACCGGTCTACCCCGAGCCGGAGGAGCCGTCGGGTGAGGCGGGCTGGCCCCACCCGCACGTGGATCCGCAGGCCGACCACCATCCCGGCGACCCGGCCGGCTTCGATCTGTTCTGATCCAGGCCCGGCCCGCGTGACGGGCCTCGAGCCAGCCTTGACCCCACGTCGTCGACGTGGGGTTTTCGCCTTTTCCCGGCGACTCCGCCGCCCCCCTAATCCCCTAACTACGGATCGCATAAAGCCCTAGTGGGGCCTTGGGGAGAAGGGGTGTGATCCCCGTTTCAGGGCGCTCGTGATCGCCATACCGTGGTTTCCAGATTGCCGGATCGGCCGGCAGGCAAAGCCACGAAAGGGGCTCGCAATGATCGCTCTCATCGACTGGATCCTCGACCTGTTCCGCAGCGAGGACGCCGCCCGTGCGTTCGTCGCCGCGCCGGAGCAGGCCATGCGCGACGCCGGACTGGCCGGCGTGAGTGCCGCCCAGCTGTCCTCGGTCGCGGCCACGGCCGTGCCGGGGATGGTCCTCGGCGGCGGGGACCCGATCCTGGGACTGCAGCGCGCGGTGGCCAACCAGTACGGGTTCGCCCCGGCCTACACCCCGGCCTACACCCCCTCGTACACCCCTTCCTACGACCCGGT
>NZ_JBBATF010000104.1:2280-10760 GCF_040398885.1 Mycobacterium sp.
CCCCGGCCTACACCCCGGCCTACACCCCCTCGTACACCCCTTCCTACGACCCGGTCTGGAACTCCTCGCCGTCGTTCGCCCCGGCCCCGACCTTCGCACCCCAGACCGATCTGGCCAGCAACAACTCCACCGAACTGGCCAGCCGCAACGCCACCGAACTGGCCAGCCACAACGACGTCCCGCTGTTCAGCCCGACCCAGGACGCCGGCGCCAATGCCCAGCAGGGCGCCTTCAACCTCGGGTTCGGCGACATCACCCTGGGCAGCAAGACCACGCAAACCGCCACCGACGGCGGGGTGGTGGTCGGTGCCGACGCCAACGGCGACATCGTCAGCGGCGACGGGGCGGTGCTGGGCAACGACAACGCCGTGACCAACGGCGGCATCCGGGCCGACCACGGCTCGAACATCTCCACCGGCCGGGCGGCGGTGATCGACGACAGCGGCACCACCGCCGGCGGCGACGCGATCGCCACGGCCGACTCCGGATCGGTCATCAAGGGTGCGGACAACAGCCTGCACAACGGCGCCTCCGTCGGCGGTAGTGCGACCACCACGACGGTCGGCGGGACCGGCAACTCCACCACCGCCGACGGGCGGGAGACGACGCTGACGACCGTGACCACCACCACGATGACCGACAACTCCGACAACTCGGCGCACGAAACCACCCTGACCGACGCGTCGACGACCGACTCGTCGCACCACTCGCTGTTCGAGACCAGCCTGCTGAGCGACAACGAGACGGCGTTGCACAGCGATCTGGGATTGCGCAGCGACCCGTCGTTCGCGTCGGGTGACCGTCTGCTCGGACTCGGCTTCTAGCCGCGGGCAGACCGCGCGGCGGGGCACCCGGTTCCTCCCTCCCCCGGGTCCCCGCCGCGTTGGCGTTTCCGGGGCATACCGTGTCCAGGGCACACCCGGGGCATAACTTTGGTATCGACGCTTCGGTATCGACAGGGAGACCGCGTGAACCAGCCGCAGGACCGGCGCCAGGTCGGTGTGATCGTCGAGTTGATCGACCACACCCGCACCATCGCCGACCTCAACGACCGGGCCGATCTATCGGCCCGGCTCGCGGCCGCGCGGGAACGGATCACCGACCCGCTGATTCGGGTGGTGATCACCGGCCAGCTCAAGCAGGGCAAGAGCCAGCTGCTCAACTCGCTGCTGAATATGCCGGTCGCCCGGGTGGGCGACGACGAGAGCACGGTGCTGATCACCACCGTCGGCTACGCCGACCAGCCGTCGGCCCGGATCGTCGTCGCCGACGGCCGGGGCGGCGAAGAAGCCGTGGAGATTCCCGTCGCCGACCTGCGCACCGACCTGCGCCACGCACCCCAGGCCCGCGGTCGGCGGGTCGTCCGGATCGAAGTCGGCGCTCCCAGCCCGCTGCTCAAGGGCGGCCTGGTGTTCCTCGACACCCCGGGCGTGGGCGGTCAGGGCCAGCCGCACCTGTCCGCCGCGCTCGGTCTGCTGCCCGGCGCCGACGCCGTGCTCTTCGTCAGCGACGCCAGCCAGGAGTTCACCGAACCGGAGCTGCGGTTCATCCGCCAGGCCGTCGAGATATGCCCGGTGGCGGCAACCGTCGCCACCAAGACCGACCTGTACCCGTTCTGGCGCCGGGTGGTCGAGGCCGACAGCGCGCACCTGAGCCGAGCCGGTCTGGCGCTGCCCGTGATCGGCGTCTCCTCGCTGCTGCGCAGCCACGCGGTGCAGACCGACGACAAGGAACTCAACGAGGAGTCCAACTTCCCGGCGCTCGTGAACTTCCTCTCCGAGAAGGTCATGTCCCGGGAGAGCGACCGCACCCGCGATCACGTGCTCGCCGAAATCCTCGCGGCCGCAGAACATCTGAGCCTCTCGGTGGATTCGGAGTTGTCCGCCCTGACCGATCCCGGTCAGGCCCGCCGGCTGACCGACGACCTGGAACGGCGCAAGCAGGAGGCGCAGGACGCGCTGCAGCAGACCGCGCTGTGGCAGCAGGTGCTCACCGACGGGATCGCGGACCTGACCGCGGACGTCGACCACGATCTGCGCGCCCGGTTCCGGGCCATCACCCAGCGCGCCGAGGAGACCATCGACTCGGTCGATCCCACGCTGCGGTGGGCGCAGATCGGGGCTCAGGTCGAGGACGACGTCGCCAACGCCGTCGGCGACAACTTCGTGTGGGCCTACCAGCGCGCCGAGGCGCTGGCCGCGGAGGTGGCCCGCACCTTCGTCGACACCGGTCTGGACGTCGTGAAGATTCCCGAACTCAGTGCCCGGGAGATGGCCGCGGGGATGGGCCGGCTGAAATCGTTGGCCCGGCTGGAGTCCAAGCCGATCGGCAGGGGCCACAAGATGATCACCAGCATGCGCGGTTCCTACGGGGGCGTGCTGATGTTCGGCATGCTGACCTCGGTCGCCGGGATGGGAATGTTCAATCCCATCTCGCTGGGCGCGGGCCTGCTGTTGGGTCGCAAGGCCTACCACGAGGACATGGAGAACCGCATGCTGCGGGTGCGCAACGAGGCCAAGACCAACCTGCGCAGGTTCGTCGACGACGTGCTGTTCGTGGTCACCAAGGAGTCGCGGGACCGGCTGAAGAACATCCAGCGCCAACTGCGCGACCACTATCGCGAGATCGCCAACCAGACGACCCGGTCGCTCAACGAGTCGTTACAGGCCACCCTCGCCGCTGCTCGACTCGAGGAAGCCGGGCGCAACACCCGGGCCCGGGAACTGGAACGACAGATCGGCATTCTTCGGCAGGTGATCGACAATGCCGAGAGACTCGCCGCCCGATGAACGTTGGCGGCATCCTCGACGCGACGCTGCGCGTCTACCGGGCCGACCCGGCTTACCGGGCCCGACCCGAAGTCCTCGATGAACTGCACCGCATCGCCGCCCGCCTCGACGAACCGATCCGCATCGCGCTGGCGGGGACGCTGAAGTCGGGCAAGTCGACATTGGTCAACGCGCTGGTGGGGGAATGCATAGCGCCCACCGACGCGACCGAGGCCACCCGGCTGGTCACCCGGTTCCGGCACGGTCCCACCCCCAGGGCCACCGCCAACCTCGCCGGCGGGGGGCGGATGAACGTTCCGATCATCCGCGCCGGCGGCGGCGCGCTGACATTCGAATTCGCGGATCTGGACGTCGCCGCGGTGGTCGACATCGACGTCGACTGGCCGGCTCAGGAGTTGGCCGCCGCCACCGTCATCGACACGCCCGGCACGTCCTCGCTGACCCGCGACGTCTCCGAGCGCACGCTGCGGTTGCTCGTCCCGCCGGACGGGGTGCCCAGAGTCGACGCGGTCGTGTTCCTGCTGCGCACCCTCAACGCGCCGGATATCG
Source organism: Mycobacterium sp. (assembly GCF_040398885.1). GTDB lineage: Bacteria > Actinomycetota > Actinomycetes > Mycobacteriales > Mycobacteriaceae > Mycobacterium. The sequence goes on from NZ_JBBATF010000104.1 coordinate 5,619, forward strand.
CCTTGCTCAAGCAGATCGGCGAGTTGGTCGGCGGACCCGCCGGCGCGCTCGGGGTGATCGGGGTGGCCTCCCGCGCCGACGAGATCGGCGCGGGGCGCATCGACGCCATGCTCTCGGCCGAGGAGGTCGCCCGGCGGTTCACCGCCGAACTCGACGGGACCGGTGTCTGTCAAGCCGTGGTCCCGGTGTCGGGGCTGCTGGCGCTCACGGCGCAGACGTTGCGACAGAACGAATTCGACGCGCTGCGCAAGCTCGCCGGCGTCGATGCCGCCGAACTCAACAAGGCGATGCTGAGCGCCGACCGCTTCATGCGTGACGATCCGGCCCTGCCGGTCGATGCCGCCGCCCGGGCGGACCTGATGGAACGTTTCGGCATGTTCGGTATCCGGCTGTCGCTGGCCCTGCTGCGGGCGGGTGTCACCGACGCCGAGACACTGGCCGGGGATCTGCTCGAACGCAGCGGTCTGGTCGCCCTCCGCGAGGTGATCGACCAGCACTTCGCCCAGCGTGCCGATCAACTGAAGTCGCATACCGCTCTGGTCTCCCTGCGCCGGTTCGTCCAGCGGTATCCCACCCCGGCGACACCCAGGATCATCGCGGACGTCGATCCGTTGCTCGCCGATTCCCACGCCTTCGAGGAACTGCGTCTGCTGAGCCAACTACGTTCGCGGCCAACCACTTTGACAGCCGACGAGATGGCGTCGCTGCGAAGGATGATCGGCGGCTCGGGCACCGGCGCGGGCAGTCGCCTCGGGCTGACCGGCGAGAATCCCGGCGACGGGCCCCGCGCGGCGTTCGCGGCGGCCCAGCGGTGGCGACGCCGGTCGGAACACCCGCTCAACGACCCGTTCACCACCCGGGCCTGCCGGGCGGCGGTGCGAAGCGCCGAGGCGCTGGTGGCTCGGTACTCCCGCGGGGCGTGAGCTTCAGCCGGCCGCGGGAGGCTCCGGTGGCGCCGGACGGGTCGGCCGGGGCCAGAGCGGGAACAGCGGCTTGGTCGTCGTCTCCGTGACCGTGGTGACCGACGTGGTGACCGACGTGGTGACCGAGGTGGTGACCGTGGCGGTCGTCGACGGCGCGGGCGCCTCGGTCGCGGCGGGTGCCGCGGTGGTGGGAGTGGCCGTCATCGTCACGGTGCTCGGCGGCGGTGGCTGGGCGGTCGTGCTCGGCGAAGGCGCCGCGGTCCGGGAGGGGGACTCGGGCGGGGACGAAGACTCGGTGGTGGGCGCCGCCGAGGTCGTCGGCGTGACACTGCTCGAGGTGACCGCGGGGCTCTCCGAGGTGCCCGAACCGGTGAACTTCACCATCGCGTAAACCAGCAGTGCCAGCACCAGAGCCGTCAGCACGCCGAGGCCCACCATGGCGGCCGGGCGGTGATGCCAGGGCGCTGGCGGTGGTGGCGCGGCGGGGTGGCGGCCGGTGCCGCCGACGGGCGCGGTGGGTGCGGTGGGTGCGGCATAGCCGGTCGGCGGCCCGTACTCGCTGTAGGCCTCGCCGCCGACTCCGCCGTAGTCGGCGTACTGGGTGGGGTCGCTCTCGGAGTAGTCGTCCGGGTCGTCGGGGTAACCGTTACGCGCCACGACGGCCGATCCTAGTGCCGGCGAGTGGCCGAGGGTGAACTACAGGCATCGCGAGCCGATCGGTCCCCGACGGGGTGCCCGCCAGCGGGGGGTCGGTCAGAAGAAATCGACGCGATCGGTGCTGACGAACATGCCGTGCCCGCTGTCGTCGTTGGTGAACGTGGTGCCGGTGCTGTCGGCGGTGATCGTCCACCCCACCGCCCGGTAGGTGTCGTAGCCGATGGTCGTGGTCGGCATCGCGCCGAGGTTGCCCAGCACCCATCGATGGGCGCCGCCGGCCGACACCTCGACACCGTTGGCGCGCTCGCCGTCGACGATCGGGGAGTCGCTGAACTGGGACTCGCAACCCACCGTGCCGGCGGAGATCTGGCAGCGGGTCTTGCCGGATCGGGTCTCGATGTAGACGTAGCCGTTGGCGTTGGGCTCCAGAATCCGCCCGCCGGCGGGCTGTTGGGGGGTGGTGGTGGCGGGCCGGCTCGACTCGGTGGTCGGCGGTGCGGGCGTCGGCGTCGACGTGGTGGGACTCGTCGGACGTGGGGTGGGGAACTCCGGTTCGGTGTCGCTGCCGCAGCCCGGGCAGGTGGCCACCCCGTCGACGGTGCTGCCGCAGCCGGCCAGCACCGCGGTCACCAGGCAGGCGGTCGCCATGGCGACCCGGCCGCGGTTGGGAGTGCGCACCCGGCCAGCGTACTCATCGAGTGGCTGAAGTTACTGGAGTGACTCGCGGGGTCTCATTTGACGGCGACGTTGACCGAGAAGACCCACGAGTCCTTCTCCCCGCCCGGCCACGGACGTCCGTAGGTGGTGGACACCGTGGTGTTGCCGGGTGCCATGGCCTGCACCATCCAGACCTCACTGCCCGCCGCACCGGGTCTGCCCTGTTCGGGTGCGATCACCTCGTGGCCGGTCTGGGCGGCCACCTTCGGGTCGGAGATCAGCAGCTTCTCCGCCCATGTGAACCCGGTGGACGGGTTGGACGCCAGGCTGACCTGGAGGAAATCGCCGACCGCCAGGGTCGTGCTGCGGCTGATCTGTTTCTGGTCGAGCAGTTCGTCGTAGGAGATCTCGATAGTCGTGGTCCGGGGCTCCGCCTTGGAGTCCTCGGCCGTGTTCGAGCACGCCAGCAGCGGCGCCCCGGTGATCAGCACCGCGGCCAGGATCCGGAAGTTCATCGTCGACTCCTTTTGAGAAACCCCCGGGTTCGGGACAGGTACGACGGTATCCGACGGGCCGGCACCGGACGCGGCCAGTCGTCGGCCCGGAAGTAGGCGTCGGACCCGCCGTCGACGAAAACCACGCTGCCGCAGAGGAAGTCCGCCGAGTCCGACAGCATGAAGACGCACCAGTCGGCGAGTTGCCCGGCATCGCCGAACCCCCCGATCGGCACCGGGAACCGGCGGATCTGCCTGGCCTCGGCCGGTGTGGCGAGTTGGCGTTGCAGCATCGGGGTCATGATGGCGCCGGGTGCCAGAGCGTTGAGTCGGATGCCCGCCCCGGCCCACTGCGGCGTCACCGCGTTCCGGCGCACCCACCGGCTGATCGCGATCTTGGATGCGGCATACGCCATCGGCGGCGCGGCCGGGCCGAGCAAGCGGTAGGTGCGCAGCGCCTTCTCGGCATCCCCGGCGAGTAGCGCCCGCACCGCCCGACCGGGTACCGCCGGCACGGTGGTCGTCGAATTGCTGGAGAAAACGACCACTTTCGCCCGCTCCGCGGCGGCCAGTGCCGGGCGCCAGGCTTCCAGTAGTTCAACGACGCCGAAGTAGTTCACCTCGGTGATCAGGCGCTCGGCGCCCCTGGTGGGTCCCAGGCCGGCAGCCAGCACCGCTCCGTCCAATCGTCCGCCGCAGCGCGTCAGAACCGCATCGGCGGCCGCGCGCCGACCCGCGGGCGTCGACAGGTCGGCGATGACGCCGGCGTCGGTGATGTCGACCTCGATGACGCTGTGGCCGCGCCCGGTCAACCGCTCGACGACGGCACTGCCCATTCCGGAGGCCGAACCGGTGACGGCGTAGGTGCCCACTGTCGTTGTACTAGACCAGCTGAACTAAACCAGCGATCCGCTACCGGACTTGGTTGCGGTGTCCCAGAATTCGTTCAGCGGAGCGGCGAACTTGTCGTTGTTGGTCAGCGTCGGCAGGCCCAGGGAGTCTTCGATGAACCGCAGCAGGCTGTAGTGGTTGTAGTGGTTTGTGGCGGTGAAGGCGCCGCTACGCATCCCGGCTGCCACCGCGCCCGGCGACGGGATGACGACGAACACCACCCGGTTGCCTTCGTTGCCGAAGTCGAGCGAAAGGTTGTTGTTGTCCTCATCGAAGGTGACGATCAGCGCCGACTTGCGGGTGGGGTCCTTCCAGACTTCTGAGTTCAGGACCACCGGGACGGTCTCGGAGAGGAACTGGTCAAGCGCCGGGATGTTGTACGGGTTGCCGGGTTCGAGCTGGCTGAGCGCAAATTTCAGCATGCCCCAGGGGAAGTCGACCGGGCCTTCGCCGTTGAAATCCTCGTTGGCGGCGAACCAGGCGTAGTTGGGTGCGGTAGCAACCGATTTCAGATCTTCGGCCATCTGCTGCAAAGGAACGATGTTCGCCAAGGCCTGGGGGTCGTTGGCGATCGACTTGAACGCCGGGAAGGGCAGTTGGTCGGGGGAGTAGTCGCCACTGGCCACCAGTGGATTCCCGCCGGGCTGGAGGCTCTGCGCGTAGCCCCGCCACGTCAGGCCGGCGTCCGCGATGTTGGAGACCAGGGTGGTGTCGGCGTCGATGCACGGGGTGGCGCAGTTGTAGGTCAGACCGAAGTCGGTGCCGCCGATGACCGGGTAGTAGTTCGGCAGGCTCGGATGGGTCAGGCCGTAGTAATTGTTGGCCAGTCCGTAGGCGTTGATGAGGCTGTTGAGGAAGGGGGCTTTCGTACTGTTGACGATGTCGTCATAGCCCTTGTTCTCCATGTACACCATGAAGACGTGGTCGAGTTCGCCGACCGTCGACACCGGGGGGGTGGGAGCCGGCGGGGCGGGCAGGGTGGCTCCGACGGTGAATGCGATGTTGTCGGCGAATGCGGAGTTGTAGGCGAAATCCGCACCACCAAGGAGCCAGGGCACCCCTAAGGTCACCCAGGCGTTGTCATCGAGTGTGACCACGACCTGCGCATAACGGGTACCGGTCGGGAGTGTGCCCGAGGTCGCGCGGTGCTTGAACCCGGTCTGGAACCAGCGTTCGAGAGGGCCGACCTCGGCCAGCTTGGCAGTGCCGAGGTAAGTCTTGTTGGCGTCGAGGAAGTCGACCTTCACCGAGGCCCCGGACTGATCGGACAGGTAGCCGCCGAGCCAACCGCTGAGGTTGTAGGTCGTGGTGCCCAGATCGATGTCGCCGGCGGCGCCGCGGAGGTCGACGGTCTGGGTCAGGGTCGCGGTCGCGACGTCGCCGCCACCGAAGAACTGGTTCCCGCCGTCGGGAGGTCCGCTCTTGGCCTTGGGGTATCCCAGGAAGGACGGCAGGTCAGGCATCGGGAAACTCGTGCCGATCGGCCAGGCGTTTCGGGGCGCCCCGTACTCGATCACCGT
>NZ_JBBATF010000105.1:0-10662 GCF_040398885.1 Mycobacterium sp.
TCGCCACCTTCATGTGGAACAACCAGGAACACCTGGAGGCCTACGTCGCGATCCCCGCGATGGGCGCGGTGCTGCACACCCTGAACATCCGGCTGTTCCCCGAACAGATCGAGTTCGTCGCCTACGAGGCCGAGGACCGGATAGTGATCGCCGACGTGTCGCTGATCCCGATCCTGGCGCCGGTGCTGCCCCGGTTGGAAACCGTGCACACCGTGATCGCGGTGGGCGCCGGCGACATCGCCCCGCTGGAGGCATCCGGCAAGCGGGTACTGCGCTACGACGAGGTGACCGCCGCCGAGCCGGATCGGTTCGACTGGCCCGACATCGACGAGAACTCCGCTGCGGCGATGTGTTACACCAGCGGAACCACCGGCCACCCCAAGGGGGTGGTCTACGGCCACCGATCCAGCTACCTGCACTCCATGGCGGTGTGCAGCGGCAACGGCATGGGCCTGAGTTTCTCTGACAAGGCGCTGCCGATCGTGCCGATGTTCCACGCCAACGCCTGGGGCATTCCCTACGCCGCGCTGATGGCCGGCGCCGACCTGGTGCTGCCGGACCGGTTCATGGACGCCAAGTCGCTGGTGAACCTGATCGAGACGCAGCGTCCCACGGTGGCCGGGGCGGTGCCGACCATCTGGAACGACGTGATGAACCATCTGGATCGCGAGCCGGGACACGACATCTCGTCGCTGCGGCTGGTGGCCTGCGGCGGTTCGGCGGTGCCGGTGTCGCTCATGCAGAACTTCGAGAAGAACCACGGAGTCCAGATCCGGCAGTTGTGGGGGATGACCGAGACCTCGCCGATGGCCACGCTGGCCTGGCCGGCCCCCGGCACGCCGGCGGAGAAGCACTGGGAGATCCGCTCCACCCAGGGCCGGCCGATGTGCGGGGTGGAGGCCCGCATCGTCGACGACTCCGGGGCGGTGCTGCCCAGCGACGGCGTGGCGGTGGGGGAGTTGGAGGTCCGCGGACCGTGGATCACCGGGTCCTACTACCGCGACACCGACCCGTCGAAGTTCACCTCCGGCTGGCTGCGCACCGGCGATGTGGGCCGGATCGACTCGCAGGGCTACATCACGCTGACCGACCGCGCCAAGGACGTCATAAAGTCCGGCGGGGAGTGGATCTCCTCGGTGGAACTGGAGAACACCCTCATCGCCCACCAGCAGGTAAAGGAGGCGGCTGTGGTGGGCGTGCCCGACGAGCGGTGGCAGGAACGCCCGCTGGCCGCGGTGGTGCTCCAGGACGATGCCTCGGTCACCGCCGAGGATCTGCGGGAGTTCCTGGGCGACAAGGTTGTTCGGTGGTGGCTGCCCGAGCGCTGGACGTTCGTCGAGGAGATCCCCCGCACCAGCGTCGGCAAGTACGACAAGAAGACGATCCGCGCCCGCTACGCCGACGGCGCCTACGACGTCATCACCCTCTGACCTCTGCTTCTGACCGCGAGCAGACGTAAATGTCCTCGACACGCCGCGACCAGGGGGGCGTTCACGTCTGCTCGCGGGGGGAGTTCGGGGGGGAGTTCGCGGGGGGAGAGCTAGTCTGCCTCCTGTGACGCTTCGCGTGGTGCAGTGGGCCACCGGCTCGGTCGGCACGGCCGCCGTCAAGGCCGTGCTGGAACATCCCGAACTCGAACTCACCGGCTGCTGGGTGCACTCCAAGGCAAAGGCGGGCAGGGACGTCGGCGACATCGTCGGCACCGCGCCGCTGGGCGTCACCGCCACCGACAGCGTCGACGAGATCCTCGCCATGGATGCCGACGCCGTGGTCTACGCCCCGCTGCTGCCCGACGCCGACGAGGTCGCCGCCCTGCTGCGCTCCGGCAAGAACGTCGTCAGCCCGGTCGGCTGGTTCTACCCGAGCGAGACCGAAGCCGCCCCGCTTCGGGCCGCGGCGCTGGCCGGAAACGCCACCCTGCACGGCGCCGGCATCGGCCCGGGCGCGGCCACCGAACTGTTCCCCCTGTTGCTGTCGGTGATGTCTACCGGCATCACCCACGTCCGGGCCGAGGAGTTCTCCGACCTTCGCACCTATGGCGCCCCCGACGTGCTGCGCCATGTGATGGGCTTCGGCGGGACGCCGGAGAAGGCGCTGCGCGGACCGATGCAGAAACTGCTCGACGGCGGCTTCTTCCAGTCGGTTCGGCTGATCGTCGACCGCCTCGGCTTCGCCGCCGAACCGGTCATCCGCACCAGCCAGCAGGTGGCGGTGGCAACCGCACCCATCGAGTCCCCGATCGGGGTGATCCAGCCCGGCGAGGTGGCCGGACGACGATTCGCCTGGGACGCCGTGGTCACCAACGTCGTCGTCGTGCGGGTCGCGGTCAACTGGCTGATGGGCGAGGAACACCTGGAGCCGGCGTGGTCGTTCGGCCCGGCCGGGGAGCGCTACGAGATCGAGGTTCGCGGGCACCCGAACACCTTCGTCACGATCAAGGGATGGCAGCCCGAATCCGTGGCGGAGGGGCTGGCGTCGAATCCGGGCATCGTCGCCACCGCGGCGCACTGCGTCAACGCCATCCCGGCCACCTGCGCCGCGGAGCCCGGCATCAAAGGATTCTTCGACCTGCCGCCGCTCACCGGCCGGGCGGCGCCGCTGTTCGCCCGCCGGTAGATCAGGCCGGTAGGTCAGGCACCGGCGGAACCACCGCGCAGATAGACGGTGGTGGTGTGGGTGAAGAACTCCCGTGCGGCCGCCCCCTGCTCCTTGGGGCCCAGTCCGCTCCTCTTGACGCCGCCGAACGGAACGTGCGGATCGGCACCCGCCGATTCGGAGTTGACGTGCAGGACTCCCACGTCGATGGATTCCATGGCCTGCAACACCCGGGTCAGGTCCTGGGTGAAAACGGCTGCGCTCAAGCCGAATTCGCTGTTGTTCGCCAACGCGAAGGCCTCCTCGGCGTCGGGTGCGCGCCGCACGGCCAGCACCGGGCCGAACAATTCCTCGGCCCAGATGTCGGCGGGGCCGTCGAGCTCCACGATGGTGGGCGCCACGAAGAAACCCCGGGACAACGGCCCGTCGCTGTAGGGCCCGCCGCCCGCCAGCACCCTCGCCCCCTGGGACCTGGCCCCGTCGACTCCGGCGGTGACCGATGCCTGCGCCGAATCGGCGATGACCGGACCCATTTCAGTGCGGTGGTCGGCGGGATCGCCCACCACCAGGGCGTCGGCGCGTCGCACGAGTGCGGCGATGAACCTGTCGGCGAGCCCCTCGGTGAGGATCAATCGCGAAGTGGCGGTGCACTTCTGGCCGGCGCAGCGGAACGCGCCCAGCATCACCTGCTCGACGGCCAGGTCGAAATCGGCGTCGTCGAGAACGACCGCCGCGTTCTTGCCGCCCATCTCGGCCTGAACCGGCACGCCTCGGGCGGCGGCCGCGGCCGCGATGCGCCTGCCCACCCCCGTGCTGCCGGTGAAGGAGATCGCCGCGACACCGTCGTGGTTGAACAGGGTTTCCCCGACTTCGGAATCGCCGATCACCAGGTTCAACACACCGGGGGGCAGTCCGGCCCGGGTGAGCGCCTGGGCCAGTCGCATTGCCAGCAGCGGAACCGAACCGGCCGGTTTCCACACCACCGTATTGCCGTGGACCAGCGCCGGGGCGACCTTCCACGCCGGGATGGCGATCGGGAAGTTGAAGGGCGTGATCACACCCACCACGCCGACCGGTTTGCGGGTGACCAGTATCCGTTCGCCGGCCCGCGGCGATGCGAAGATCTCGCCGGCGGCCCGGTCGCCCTCGGCGGCGTAGTACCGCAGGATCTGCGCGGCGCGGCGGACCTCGGCAACCCCTTCGGCTCGCGTCTTGCCCTCCTCGACTGCCAGTTCCAGCCCCCAGTGCTCGGCATTGAGGTCGACGACGGCGGCGGCGGCACCCAGCACCGCGCCGCGGGAGTGGATCGGGGTGGCGGCCCAGCCGGGGAGCGCCTCGGACGCCGAGTGCACGGCGTCGTCCACATCGGCCCGGGTCGCCGAATTGCCCTCGGCGACAATCTCATTCGGGCGGGCCGGGTTGACGCTGCGGACCGGAGGGCCGCTGCCTCCCCGCCACTGCCCGGCGACGAGATGGCAGATTGCCGCCGTCATGTCACCGGAAGGCCGCGTGCCCGGTGAGCGCCTTGCCGATGGACAGCAGGTGCATCTCCGAGGTGCCCTCGTAGGTGAGCACCGACTCGAGGTTGTTGGCGTGCCGCAGCGGGGAGTACTCCAGAGTTATTCCGCTGCCGCCCAGAAGCGTTCGGCATTCCCGGGCGATCGCCAACGCCTCGCGCGCGTTGTTGAGCTTGCCCAGGCTCACCTGCTCGGGCCGCACCCCCTCGGCGTCCTTGATCCGACCAAGGTGAATCGCCAGCAGGACACCCTTGCCGAGTTCCAGGGCCATGTTGGCCAGCTTCTCCTGGCTGAGTTGGTAGCTGGACAGCGGACGGTCGAACACATCGCGGTTAGCCGTGTAGGCCAGCGTGGTCTCCAAGGCGTCCCGGGCGGCGCCCATCACGCCGAAGACGATGCCGAAGCGGGCCTCGTTGAGACACGACAGCGGGGCTCCGAGGCCGCGGGCTTCGGGTAGTCGCGCCGATGCGGGCAGTCGCACGTTGTCCAGCACCAGTTCCGAGGTGACCGATGCACGCAGCGAGAGCTTCTTGTGAATGACGTTGGCGCTGAACCCCGGTGTGTCGGTGGGAACCAGGAATCCGCGTATGCCGTCGTCGGTCTGCGCCCAGACGGTGGCGACGTCGGCGAGGTTCCCGTTGGTGATCCACATCTTGGTTCCGTTGATCACCCAGTCGTCACCGTCACGGCGTGCGCGGGTCCGCATACCGGCCGGGTTGGAGCCGAAATCGGCCTCGGAGAGCCCGAAGCATCCGATGGCCTCGCCGGACGCCAGTCGGGGCAGCCATTGGAGCTTCTGTTCCTCGGAGCCGTAGCGGTGGATGGAGAACATCGACAGTGAGCCCTGTACCGAGACGAAGCTGCGGAAGCCGCTGTCGCCGGCCTCCAGTTCCATGCATGCCAGGCCGTAGCTCACCGCGTTGGTGCCCGCGCAGCCGTAGCCCCGCAGGTGCATGCCCATCACGCCGAGTCGCCCGAACTCTCGGGCAAGTTCCCGGGGCAGTGCGCCGGACTCGAACCAGTCCCCGACATGCGGCCGCAGCCGGGTGTCGACGAACCTGCGGACGGTGGCGGCGATGTCGCGTTCGTCTTGGTCGAGCAGCCGGTCGACGTCGAACAACTCCAGGGGGGCGTAGGTGTCCTCCCGCGGTCCGGCCGAGGTGACGGTCATGGGTGTTCCTTCCCTGTCAGTACTCAGGGTAATCCCAGGGCTGTACCGCCGGGTTCCGTCGCGCAGTCGGGGAGGTGGTCACGCCGGTTCGGCGTCAGCCCCGTCGAATCGGTCCAGCGCCCGCGCGGCCAGTTCGTGGCCCAGGTCGATCATCTCGGCGGCGCGGTGGAAATCCAGGCTGCGGCAGGCGGTGCGCGGCACCTCGATGAGGACATCCGGGGGGTAGGCCGCCATCTGGTGTCGCGCCAGCGCGGCCTGCGCGATGTCGATGGTCCGCATCATCACCGCGAAGCTGCGCAGCTTGGGCGTCTGCGCCCCGCGCCCGGTCGGGTCGAACTCCTCGATGGCGCCGGTTGCATCGGTGTCGATATCTGCGATGTCGAACGGAGCCGTTCCGGCGCCGAACCGGTCGAGAAGGGCGGAAGTGCCGCGCCACAACCGGTTCAGCCGATCGCGGGTCGGCCTGATCTCTTCGTCGCCGACCTCGGCGTCCATCCCCGACACACTCACCGCGACGGTGAGATCGGCGTTGGTCGCCGCGATCGGAGCGATCGGCAACGGATCGAGGATGCCGCCGTCGGCCAGGATGCGGCCGTCGAGCACGTGCGGTGCGATCACCCCCGGAATCGCGATCGACGCCCGGATGGCCTCGTCGAGCGGCCCGCGCTGCAACCACACCGACTTTCCGGCGATCAGGTCGGTGGTGACCGCGGTGTAGGGAACGGAGAGTTCCTCGATGGTGACATCGCCGACGATGTCGCGGACCGCGTCGAGGATCTTGCCCGCGCGCAACACCCCGGGGGCCGAGATGGACGGGTCGAGCAGCCTCAGCACGGCCGGGCCGGTCAGGGTGCGGGCCCACCGGGCGAACTCCTCGAGCGACCCGGCGGCGAACAAACCGCCCACCAGGGCGCCCATCGAGGAACCGGCTATCCCGACCACCTCGTACCCGCGGTCGCGAAGCTCATCGATGACGCCGATGTGGGCGTAGCCCCGTGCACCGCCGCTGCCCAGTGCCAGGGCTACCCGTTTGGCCACGAGCCCATTGTCACCGGCGGGACCTCGGCGGTTCCGGTCGGCCCGATCTCCGTTCCCGCGGCCGCACTCAGCAGCCGCCGTCGGCGGCGGCCTTCACCGCGATGATCACGGCCGCCTGCTGGGCGTTGCTCAGTTCGGACCAGGTCTTGTTGAACGTCGCCGGGCCGGGGTTCTTGCCGTTCTGCAGATCACCCAGGTAGGGCTCAACGAGGGTGTGCGGGTCGCCGCCCTTGGCGTCCATCCATGCCTTGGTGGCCAGGCAGGATTGCGCGTACTGCTCCTCGGTGGACTGTGCCGGCTCGTCGATCCTGGTCGTCACGCCGCCTGCCGAGATCCCGATCGGGCCGCCGCCCGGCGCTGCCGGCGCCTGCTGCTTGGAGGTCGCCGGCGGGGCGGCGGACGGCGCCTCCCCGGCCTGCTCGGCACCGCCTTTGGAACAACCGGTCAGCAGGACGGCGGTGCCGACGAGGAGGGCGGCGCCGAACCGGACGCGATCACGAGTACTCAGCATGGTGGCCAATCTATGCAACCTCAGGGGTTTTGGGGTTTCGCGGGGCGGGATGTCGGTCACTGCGGGTAGTCCTGTGTGACCATCCCGCGCAGCCGTTCGGTCTTCTCCGGCGTCCACCCCGGCGGCCGCATCACCGCCGCCCAGGCGTTGACGACGTCCTTGACGTAGCGGTGCCCGTGGCCGTCGGGAACGTCCACCGCCACCGCCATGTCGGCGGCGACCTGAAGGAAGGTGACCACCGGAATCCAGTTCATGTCGCCGGACACGTCGTAGCCGCGGGGCTCACGCAGCCAGTCCGGTTCGGCGAACAGCAGATCCGGGTCCCACCAGGCGATCGGGTCCGAGGCGTGCTGCAGGTAGGCGATGCGCGGGTTGCCCCACGGCTTGTCCGGTCGGCCGAGGTTGTCCGCGCGGGCGGCGAAGCGCACGTTGGCGCCGTCATCGAAGATCGGCAGCCACTCCGGTGAGCCCGGGTCGCGGTTGAGGGTGATGGCGTCGCGCATGGTGTTGTTGAACGTCGGTCCGGAGAACAGCGCGCCGTCGGTGCGGGCGATGATGTTGTTGGGACTGAGGAACGGCGCCTCGCCGCCGAACGAGCCCAGGCTCTCGCCGAACACCACTATCTTCGGCCGCTGGGCTTCGGGCAGCGCGCGCACCCTCTCATCGACCGCTTCGAACAGCGCCTGCCCGGCCTGACGGGCGTTCTCCTTGTCCACCAGGAACGACAGCCAGCTCGGCAGGAACGAGTACTGCATGCTCACGATCGCGGTGTCGCCGTTGTACATGTACTCCAGCGAGTCCGCCTCGGCGGCGTTGATCCAGCCGGTGCCGGTGGTGGTCGCCACCGCGATGACCTTGCGCTTCAACCCGCCCGCGCGTTCCAGTTCCCGGGCGGCCAGCTCGGCTGTGGCGCGAATCCCCTTGGCGGAGTTCAGCCCCGCGTATGCGCGGATCGGCTCGGTCGCCTTGGCTCCGTTGAAATCACCGAGCTGGTCGACGGTGGGGCCGCCGCGCATGAAGATGCGGCCCTGATGGCCCAGCGACGCCCAGGACACCAGCGAGCCGGGACCGCCGGAGCGCAGCGGCGTGGTCGGCGCGGGATGGTTCGGGTCCATCTCGTCGTTCACCGCGGAGAAACTCTTGTTGAGCAGACCCATCGCGCCCCGCACCACCACGCCGTTGAGAACGGCGATCCCCACCGAAAGCAGAACAACGACCGTCACGACGAAGGAAACCCGCGGTGGCGCGACGCGACCCAGTTGCCGGGCCAGGAATCGCACCAGCCGCCCGACCAGTTGGCCGACTTCGACGAAGACGAACAACAGGATCACACCAAGGATGCCGGCCTGAATGTAGTTGTACCACTTGAGTCTCGGCACGCCCATCAGATCGCGTACATGGTCCTGCCAGTAGTGGAAGTAGACGATGCCCAGCACCACGCCCAGCGTTCCGAGAGTCACCAGCGCCAACCACGCCCAGCGCGGCGCGGGCGGACTGCTCTGTCGGGACTGCATGAACCGCGCCAGCCACACCCCGAACACACCGAGGCCGTAGCCGATGGCCCCGGCGACGCCGCTGACGATGCCCTGGAACATCGGGCCGCGCGGCAGCAACGAGGGCGTCATCGACAGCAACAGGAACAGCAGGCCGACGGCGGTGCCGGTGAAGGTGTACCGGCGCTGCCACCAGTCGCGTTCGGGTGCGGCGGAATTCGTCGCTGCGGAGACGACGTCGGGGACGACCACGCCACGACCCTATCGGTGGGTGAAGTTGGGAGCGCGTTTCTCGGTGAAGGCCGCCATCCCCTCGGTCTGGTCCTCGGTGGCGAACGCCGAATGGAACAGCCGCCGCTCGTAGAGCAGGCCCTCGGCGAGGGAGGACTCGAAGGCCCGGTTGACGGCCTCCTTGGCCATCCGCGCCGCCGACCGCGACATCTGCGAGATGGTGGTGGCCACCGCGCCGGCCTCCTCGAGCAGGTTGTCGGCGGGCACGACCCGCGACACCAGGCCGCTGCGTTCGGCCTCGGCGGCGTCGATGGTGCGCCCGGTCAGGATCAGGTCCATCGCCTTGGCCTTGCCGATGGCTCGGGTCAGCCGCTGCGAGCCGCCCATGCCGGGCAGCACTCCGAGCTTGATCTCGGGCTGGCCGAACTTGGCGGTGTCGGCGGCGATCAGCACGTCGCACATCATGGCCAGCTCGCAGCCCCCGCCCAGCGCGAACCCGGCGACAGCGGCGATCAGCGGGGTGCGCACCGCCGCCAGCCTGCCCCACGCGGCGAAGAAGTCGGACTCGAAAACCTCCGAGAAGGACAGCGTGGCCATCTCCTTGATGTCGGCTCCGGCGGCGAACGCCTTCTCGCCGGCGCCGGTCACGATGATCGCGCCGATACCCGGGTCGGCGTCGAATTCGGCTGCCGCACCGGTGACTTCGCGCATCACCTGGCTGTTGAGCGCATTGAGCGCCTGCGGGCGGTTGAGGGTGATGGTGCCGACCCGATCGGAACGGCTTACCAGGATGGTCTCGTAACTCACAGTTTCTCCTCTAGAACGTCAGGTCGGGATCGGCCGGCATGAAATAAGCCGCCACATCGTCGTCGGTGACCGCGGCGATCGACGACGGCGACCACTGCGGGTTGCGGTCCTTGTCCACCAACTGGGCGCGAATGCCTTCCACGAAATCGTGGGACCGCAACGACGCGCACGACACCCGGTACTCCTGCACCAGCACGTCTTCCAGGCCGCCCAGTGCCGCAGCCCGGCGTACCGCGGCCAGGGTGACCGCCAGCGCGACGGGGGAACGGGTGGCGATCAGTTCGGCGGCGTCGTTCGCCGGCCCCTGCCCGTGGCCGCGCAACTCCGCGACGATGTCGGCGACGGTCGGCCCGGCGTAGCAGCTGTCGATCCAGTCCCGCTGCGCGGCGAGTTCACTGCGCGGCGGCTCCTGGGCGAAGGCGCTCACCGCGGCTTCCGGGCCCTCGGCGGCGACCAGGGCGGTGAACGGCCCGAGGTCGGCCTGCGGCACGTAGTGGTCGGCGAAACCGAGTTCGATGGCGTCGGCTCCGGAGAACGGGGCGCCGGTCAGGGCGGCGTGCAATCCGAGCAGGCCCGGCGTCCGGGAAAGCAGGTAGGTGCCGCCGACGTCGGGGATGAACCCGATTCCAACCTCGGGGAAGGCGATCCTGGACTTCTCCGTCACCACCCGCACGCTGCCGTGCGCGCTGACCCCGACGCCGCCGCCCATGACGATGCCGTCCATCAGGGCGACGTAGGGCTTGGGATACCGCCCGATGCGCGCGTTGAGGCGGTACTCGTCGAACCAGAACCGCCTTGCCGCGACGCCGTCGGCCCTGGCGCTGTGATAGAGCGCCACCACATCCCCACCGGCGCAGAGGCCGCGCTCGCCGGCCCCGCCGACCACCACGGCGCGCACGTCCTCGTCGCCCTCCCAGGCAGTCAGGGCGGCATCCAGGGCGGTCACCATGGCGTGGTTGAGCGAGTTGATGGCCTTCGGGCGATTCAGGGTCAGGAACCCGACCCCGCGTTCGGCGCGGACCAGGACTTCGTCGGTGTCGGCGGTCACCGTCGGAGTTTTACCAGGGGCGAGACCACTGGCGAATACCGGGATGGCAGGTAAGGTGAACCTACGACGGCAAAATCCGGAAGGCTCCTGCGGGAACCGGTCGGGCGGTTCGTTCGTTGACAGGGTGTTTCATTCGTCTTACTGGGAGGATCCCGCGGTGCGGCAAAGCAGCAACCCGGTATTCCGTTCGTTGCCACAACAGCAACAGGGCGGGTACGCGCAATTCGGCACCGGTATCGCCGGTGCTCAGC
>NZ_JBBATF010000106.1:0-10556 GCF_040398885.1 Mycobacterium sp.
TCCAGATCGGCGACTGGGTCCAGACCCCCTCCGCCAGCGGCCGGGTCGTCGAAGTCAACTGGCGGGCCACCCACATCAACACCGGCAGCGGCCTGGAGATCATTCCGAACTCGGTGCTGGCCGGGCAGGCGTTCGCCAACCTGAGCCGGCCGGCCGGCGGCCACACCATCACCGTCCCGGCGAAGTTCTCCGGCGCCGACCCTCCCGACGAAGTCTGCGCGCTGCTGACCTCCGTGGCGGCCAACCTGCCGCATCTGCACCCCGGCGGCGAGCCGACCGCCAACGCGAACTCCAGCACCGACTACACCGTCACGATCCCGGTCCGATCCCCCGCCGACGACGCCGCGGCCCGGTCCACGTTCCAGCGCTGGCTCTGGTACGCCGCCCGCCGCGCCGGCCTGCGACTCGACGGCCTCGACGACGATTTCTCCACCGCGAAGCGCCGGGCCGACGCACTGCGAAAGATCGCGCCGGTCCTGCGGGCCAACAGTTCGGATCTCGAAACGCTCCTGCCCAATGTGGTCGTCACCCGGTACGGCGCCGACGAGGTGATGCAGAGCAGTGGCGAGATTCCATCGGCGATGTCGTTCGTGATCAAGGGCCGCGTTCGACTGGTCGTCGTCGGCGCGGACGGAACCCTGATTCCGCTGAACACACTGCACGAGGGCGACTTCATCGGGCAGACCGCGCTGACCCGCGAGCCGGTGACCGGCAGCGCCTATGCGATCGGCGAGGTGACGATGCTGCAGATCGATCGGAAGACCGTGGAGAAGATCGTGTTCCGCAAGCCGGAACTGCTTCAGGACCTCAGCCAGGCGATCGACGAGCGCCGCGAGCGTGCCCGCGCGGCGGCCGGCCAGGCCCAAGACGACACGGCTGCAACCGATTCCGACACCGAAGCCGCTGAACTCGGCTGATTCGACACGTGATCTGATCGTTGCCCAACCGCGACTTGGCACACCGCGTCGCGTTCCGGTCGCCGATCCTTCCCGGTGCTTGACTTTCCAAGCACGGCAGTCGACCGCTGCTCCGGTACGAAAGGTGATGGGAGTCTTCATGAAGATCGTCGCGAAGTTGCGAGGCAACTGGATTCGCCGTGCGGCCGCAACCGTCGCCGCCGCAGCCGTCATGCCCGGCTTGATCGGAGTCGCCGGCGGTTCGGCGACGGCGTCCGCCTTCTCGCGGCCCGGTCTTCCGGTGGAGTACCTCGACGTCCCGTCGGCCTCGATGGGCCGGAACATCCGCATCCAGTTCCAGGGCGGCGGCGAGCACGCCGTGTTCCTGATGGACGGCCTTCGCGCCCAGGATGATTACAGCGGCTGGGACATCAACACCCCGGCGTTCGAATGGTTCCTGAACTCGGGCCTGTCAGCGGTCATGCCGGTGGGTGGGCAGTCCAGCTTCTACTCCGACTGGTACCAGCCGTCCCAGGGCAACGGTCAGACCTACACCTACAAGTGGGAAACGTTCATGAACAAGGAGCTGCCGGTCTACCTGAAGGACAAGAAGGGCATCAACCCCAACGGCAACGCCGTGGTCGGCCTCTCGATGGCCGGAAGCGCCGCGCTGAACTACGCGATCTACTACCCGCAGAAGTACGTCTACGCGTCCTCGCTGTCGGGCTTCCTGAACCCCTCCGAGGGCTGGTGGCCGATGCTGATCGGACTGGCCATGAGCGACTCCGGCGGGTTCAACGCGCAGAGCATGTGGGGACCGTCCTCGGACCCGGCGTGGCGGCGTAACGACCCGATGGTCAACATCAATCAGCTGGTGGCCAACAACACCCGGGTCTGGGTCTACTGCGGCACCGGCACCCCGTCGGAGCTGGACACCTCCGGTGGCGGTGGCAACCTGATGGCCGCGCAGTTCCTGGAGGGCTTCACGTTGCGCACCAACAAGACCTTCAGGGACAACTACCTGGCCGCCGGCGGGAAGAACGGCGTGTTCAACTTCCCGGCCAACGGCACCCACAGCTGGGGTTACTGGGGCTCTCAGCTTCAGCAGATGATCCCCGATATGCAGCGGGTTCTCGGCGCACACCCATCCGGCGCCTAGAGAAGTCGCCCACCGGCAGGCCTGCCGTCCTCCCCCGGGGCGGCAGGCCTGCTGTCATGTTTGCGGGGCCCGCGAGCGGGGTAGCGGTGGTGGGTGACGGTGCGGATCGGAACCTCCGGCTGGTCCTACGACCACTGGGCGGGGGTGCTCTACCGGCCGGGGTTGCCGGCGGCCGGGCGACTGGCGCGCTACGCCGAGGTGTTCGACACCGTCGAACTCAATGCGAGCTTCTACCGCTGGCCGCCGCAGACCGCGTTCGCCGGGTGGCGCGAGCGGCTGCCCGCCGGATTCACCATGTCGGTCAAGGCGCATCGCGGACTGAGCCACTTCCGGCGGTTGGCCGCGCCCGAGCCGTGGATCGAGCGCATCGAGGTGTGCCAGCGCGCGCTCGGCGAGCGCCGCGAGGCTGTGCTGGTGCAGCTTCGCGCCGACATGGTCCGCGACGACGCCCGCCTGGATCGCTTCCTGGGCCTGGTGCCGCACTGGATCCGGATCGCCGTCGAGTTGCGCCACCGGTCGTGGGACGACCCGGCGGTCTACCGGATCCTGCGGAATCGCCGGGCCGCGTACGTGGTCACCAGCGGGCTGGATCTCGCGTGCATTCCCACGGTGACAACGGATTTCGCATACGTCCGGATGCACGGACCGGATGACGCGGCGCCCTACGCCGGCAGCTATTCCACCGAGGAACTGCGGCGCTGGGCCGACCGGATCGGCCGATGGGTGGGTGATGGCCGGCGGGTGCTGGTGTACTTCAACAACGACGGCGGCGGCAACGCGGTGCGCAACGCGTGCGAGTTGCGGGATCTCCTGACCTGCTAGTCGCCGCCCTGCAGGGCGGCCCGGCCGTCGGCGTGAACCCTGACCTTCGCGCCGGCGATGTCCTCGGCGACGCTGTGTGCGGCCGCGCCGGCGTCGTCGACCACCGCCAGCGCACGGCTGCCGTCAGGAGTGCGGACGGCGAGGAACACCTTCTCCGGCTTGCCTTCCCGGTCATGCGGGGTGGTCCAGGACTCCACCGTCCCGACGCCCTCCCACCCGACCACCGCGGTGCGGGTGGGTTCGGCCTCGACGGCGGGTTGGACGTCCTCCCAACGGAACTCGCGACCAGGCGGGGTGGCGCTGTAGACGCCGAAGCTGTGCTTGGTGAGATAACCGCCGTTGGCGCTGACCAGTCCCCGCGAGCCCGGGTTCTCCCTCAACCGCTGAGCCATCGTCGCGATCGAGTGCGTCACGTAGTTGTTCCACGGCCCGCCGGCGAAGGTGAGGCCGCCGGTGACCGTGAGCGGGCGGTCCGGGTCGCCCACCGGAAGGCCCAGTTCACCGGCGGCCACCTGGACCGCCGACGGGAAGCACGAGTAGAGGTCGACGTAGTCGAGGTCGTCGAGTCCCACCCCGGCCAGCTCCAGGACCCGCGCGCCGGCGATCCGGATCGCCGGACTGCGATGCAGTTCAAGCCGTTCGGCGAAGCCGTAGGTGTCGTGCGCGTCGGTGCCGGCGTGGGGGAAGACCCAGCCCTCCCTCGGTATCTGCAGATAGGTGGCCTTCTCCGCCGAGCACAGCACCAGTGCCGCAGCCTGGTCGACCATGTTGTTGGAGTTCATCAGCTTGGTGTAGGGCCAGCTGATCATCCTGTTGTCCGGGCCGGCCTCGGTGATCTGGTCGCCGGAAAATCTTTCCCGGACCCAGGCATGGGGATTGCCCGCCGCCACCGCGCTGAACTGCGCCCACAATTCGCCGATCCGGCGCCGATGGGCGGCCACCGGTTCGGCCGCGGCGATGCGCAGCGCCTGCTCGAACAGCGGATAGACGAACGAGGGCCGGTCCAGTCCGATCCGCTCGTCGGCCGGGCCCGACATCGGGACGTCGGTGCCCGCTCCCGGCGGGACGCGGACCGATTCGTCCTGCTTGGTCCAGTCTGGACGGATACCCTTGGCGCGCAACCGCATCCGGGTTCGCCAGGTCTCGCCTCCGGCCAGCAGGACCGCATCGGCGCGACCCCGTTGGATGTCCAGGCAGGTTTGGTTGACCAGTGACTGCGGAGTGTTGCCGCCGATCCCGGTGTACTGCGTGGCGGCGTTCGGGGCGCCGACCCGCCGGCCGATCAGCAGACCGGGGTCCCGGTAGCGCCAGGACAGCAGGTTGACCACCCGGATGGAGTCCAGCGCCGCGAGGACCCGGGGGTCGGCGGCCTCGCGGGCCGCGGCGGCGATCAGATCGACCGGTTCCACGTCCGGGTTCTCGGTGCGCTGATTGATCTGCCCGGCCCCGATCAGCACCGGGGTCCGCGGGTCCAGGGTCATCGGGTGTCGGCCGGGCCGACCCGGTAGATCGACTTGAGGTCGAAGAACTCGTCGAGTCCCTCCGGTCCGAGTTCCCGGCCGATGCCGCTGGCCTTGACGCCGCCGAAGGGCGCGCCGATGTCCAACTGGTAGTCGTTGACCCCGACGGTGCCGGCGCGGATCTCCCGCGCCACTTCGGTGGCCCGGTCGGCGTCGGCCGACCACACGCTGCCGGCCAGGCCGAACTCGCTGTCGTTGGCCAGTGCGATCGCCTGCTCGTCGCTGTCGTAGGCGATGACGGCCAGCACCGGACCGAAGATCTCCTCCCTGGCGATCCGGGCGGAGTTGTCGACGTCGGCGAAGACCGTCGGCTCGACGAACCACCCGCGGGGCCGGTCACGCGGGACATCGCCACCCGCGACGAGTCTCGCTCCACTGCTCTTCCCGTCGGCGATGTAGCCCAGCACCCGATCCCGCTGCCGCGCGCTGACCACCGGCCCGATGTCGGTGGCCATGTCCAGCGGGTCGCCGACGGTCAGTCCGCCGACCATGGCCGCCAGTGCGTCGACGACTTCGCCGTAGCGTGACCGGGGCGCCAGGATCCGGGAACCGAGGAAGCAGGTCTGGCCGTTGTTGATCAGCGACACCGACTTCAGTCCGGCCATGGTGGCGTCGAGGTCGGCGTCGTCGAGGATGATCGCCGCCGACTTCCCGCCGAGTTCCAGGGTGACCGGACGCAGCAGCCGGCCGCACACCTCGCCGATGATCCGGCCGACAGCGGTGGATCCGGTGAAGCTGACCTTGTCCACCCCGGGGTGTGACACCAGGTGGGCGCCTGCCTCCGCTCCTCCCGGCACCACGTTGAGCACCCCGGGCGGCAGCCCGGCCTCGGCGGCCGACTCAGCGAAAACCATTGCGTCCAAGGCTGTTTCGGGTGAGGCCTTGAGGACCACCGTGCATCCCGCGGCGAGGGCGGGGGCGAGCTTGAACGCGGCCAGGGCCTGCGGATAGTTCCACGGCACGATCGCGGCGACCACACCGACCGGCTCCCGCCGCACGATGGTGTGGCCGATCAGGCTCGGCCGGACCTCCTCGATGGGCGTCTCGGTGATGAGCTTGGCGTAGTAGCCGAGCAGCGCGGCCGGGAACAGCCCGTTGGCGCCGCGGGACAGCCGCATCGGCATGCCGTTCTCGCGGCTGACCAGTTCGCCGGTGCCCTCGGCGCGTCGGTGCAGCGCCGCGGCGAAGGCCAGCAGCAGCCGGGCCCGGTGGTCCGGTGAGGTGGACCGCCATTCCCCCAGCGCCGCGCGGGCGGCCGCCACCGCGGCGTCGATGTCGGCCGCGGTGGCACTGGCGCCGTCGCCGAGCGGTTCGCCGGTGGCCGCCTCCAGGACCGGCACGGCCTCCTCGGCGGGCCGGAACTCGCCGTCGATGAACAGCTGCGGACTCTCGGTCTTCACAGGGCGGCTCCCTCTCGATCCCCGGCGGCGAACAAGACACCTGACGCGATCAACTGCTCGGTCCGCTCCGCCGTCATCCCCAGGATGTCACGGCAGACGCGGCGGGTGTCGGCCCCCGGGAGCGGCGCCGGGCGCCGCGGCGCGGGCGGGATGTTGCGGAAACGGGCGGGCCCGGTCTCCGCGGGCAGCGGCACCTCGAGCAGCGGATGGGTCATGTCCGCCAGCACGTTTCGCCACCGGAGCTGCGGATGGTCGTAGACCTCGTCCGGCCGGTTCATCGGCCCGGCCGCCACGCCGGCCGCCTGGAGCAGCTCCGCCGCCTGCAGCGGGGTGCGTTCGGCGGCCCAGGCGGCCAGATCGGACGTCAACCCGGCCACCGCCCGCCGGTCGGCGTCCGAGCACAGCGAGACCACGCACCACTCGTCCTCCCCCGCGCACCGCAGCACCAGGTGCGCGGCCTCGTCGTGGCGGACGGCGTGGCCGGAACCGGCGGCCTCGGCGGCGAACATGACGAAACGGGTGTCCAACTGGTTGATTCCGGCCTCGGCCTGGGAGACGTGGATCCGGGCGCCCACTCCGCGGCGCTTGCGGCGGATCAGGCCGGCCAGCGCGCCGATGGCGGTGATCCGGCCCACCACGTGGTCCGGGAAAATCGTCGTGGCGTCGTAGAAGGGATGCCGCGCGGCAGGATCGGGCTGGTCGGACGTCCACAGACTGGTGACGCCGGTGACCGCCCGGACCAGTGGCCCGTAGCCCATCCGGGTGCTCCACGGGCCGGTGTCGCCGTAGGCGCTGCTCTCGGCCACCACCAACGCGGGATTGATCTCCCGCAACCACCCTTCGCCGAAGCCCAGCGCGGCCAGGGTGCCGGGTTTGAAGTTGGCGAACAGCGCGTCGGCCGAGGCGACCAGGTCGGCGAATACCCGCCCGCCCTCGGCGCTGCGCAACTCCAGGCCCATGCCCAGGTGATTGCGGTGGGCACGGGCGAACGAGTCGCCGATGGCCTGGTGCTCCCGCTTCTGCCGCAGACCGTCCGGATAGGACGCGCTCTCCACCTTGACGACCTCGGCGCCGAGGTCGCCGAACAGTCTGCTCAGTTCTCCCCCGGCCACGATGATTCCGAGGTCGATGACCCGGATGCCCTCCAGTGGCAGACCGCCGACCGGCGCGACGGGGGCCGGGTCGTAGCGCTCGGTCCGCCAGGCGGGCCGGTCCGCCCCGGCCGTCGCCTCGGGGGACGCGGGGGCGGCGGCGCGGAACCCGGCCCGCCCGCCGTCCACCGCCCAGTAGCCGACCGGCACCCGGGCGGTCACCCCGGGGACCAGTCCGGCGTCGGTCAGCGCACCCGCGGCGGTGAGGTGATCGGAGTGCAGCGCCTGGGCGGGGGTCATCACGGCGGCGATCGGCACGCCGTGGCGCTGGCCCTCGGCCACCAGCTCCTCGCGGGTGCGGCCGGCGAACAACGTGCCGATCAGCGTTCCGAGTTCGTCGAAGGCCTGCGCCCGTGCCGCCAGGGTGTCGAAACGCGGATCCTGGAACTGCTCCGGTTCGCCGAGCCAGGCCCGCAGCCCGCGCCACTGCCGCGGCGCCATGACGCAGATCCGGACGTACCCGTCCCGGCATCCGAAGATCGGATAGAGATCCTGATTGCGGGGCCTGCCGCGCCAGCGTTCGCCGCCCTTCTTCGCGGTGGCCGCCTGGCCCTGCGTTCCGAACGGCGGGTCCAGCGCCATCACCACCGCGTCGAACCTGGCGAAGTCGATGTAGTCGCCGACGCCGCAACGCAGGCGGTTGAAGTACGCCGCCAGCAGCACCCATGCGGCCTGCACCGCGGCGGTCGCCGAGGCGATGCCGTCCGGGGGCAGGACCGGGGTGCCGACAGCCGGGCCGGACCGGGACAGCGCGGTGCACATCGCGTAGAACACCGGGTCGGTGGCACGCCACGAGGCGTAGGGCCCGGCGCTGCCGAAATCGGTCACCAGCATGGTGACCAGGTGGCCGAACCGGTCGGCCAGGGCCTCGCACGAGGTGCCGTACCCGGGGAGTCGGCCGCTGTCGACGACGATGTCGGCCCCGCCGGCGAGATCGAGGAGCCTGCGCCGGTCCTCCGCGGAGCCGGGGTCCAGGACCGTCGCCCGCTTGTTGGCGTTGTGCAGTGCGAACGGGATGCTCGTGCCGTCCAGCAGGGGTGGTCGCAGGCGGCCGGCGGCACCCCCGGACGGTTCGACCTTCAGCACGTCGGCGCCCAGGTCGGCCAGCAGCCGGGAGACGGCGTCGGCCTCGCCGTCACAGAGGTCCAGGATCCGCAGTCCCGCCAGCAGTGGCTCGTTCTCGCTCAACGCCGCGCGCCTTCCATCTCCCGGCGCCGAGCTTAGCGCGCCGGGCGCCGGCGGCGGCGGCGGTGACGTCGTCACCGCAGCTAGAATGGCGGGCGATGGCTGAGCACGCGGTCGTGACGCAACTGGCGGCGCTGCACCGGTTGCGGACCTACGTCGACATCGGCGTCGTGGTGGTGGTGCTGGCGCTGACCAACCTGGTAGCGCACTTCACCACCCCCTGGGCCGGTGTCGCGATGGTTCCGGCGGGGGCGCTCGCCCTGCTGCTGCTGGTGCGCGCACGCGGCCTGGGCTGGTCGGAACTCGGACTGGGCCGCGAACACTGGCGGTCGGGCGCGCTCCACGCGGCCGCGGCGGTGGGCCTGGTTGTGCTGGTGGTCGCCGCCGGCGCGCTACTGCCATGGACCAGACCGATGTTCCTCAACGACCGCTACGCCACGCTGTCCGGGGCGGTGGTCGCCTCGATGGTCATCATCCCGCTGCAGACCGTCATTCCGGAGGAGTTGGCCTTTCGCGGGGTGCTGCACGGCGCGATGGACCGGGCCTGGGGCTTCCGCGGGGTGGCGGCGGCCGGGTCGGTGCTGTTCGGGCTGTGGCATGTGGCCTCGTCGCTCGGCCTGACCGCCGGCAACGTCGGTTTCACCAGGATTCTCGGGGGCGGGGTGTTCGGCATGGCGGCCGGCGTGGCCTGCGCGGTGCTGGCCACCGCCGCCGCCGGTTTCGTGTTCACCTGGCTGCGCCGGCGCAGTGGCAGCCTGCTCGCGCCCATCGCGCTGCACTGGTCGCTCAACGGCGTCGGCGCCCTGGCCGCCGCCCTGGTCTGGCAGCTGTCGGGTTAGTCCCCCGTCAGGTCCAGAACCGCCGCCCCGGCGATCCTGCCCTCGGCCAGATCGGTCAGGGCGCGATCGGCCCGGCTCAACGGGTAGCGCGGGGTCGTCACCTCGATGCGGTGGCGTCCGGCGAAGGCGAGGAATTCCCGGGCGTCGGCGCGGGTGTTCGACGTCACGGAGCGCACCTGGCGCTCCTGGAACAGATGCCGCTGGTAGTTCAGCGCGGGGATGTCGCTGAGGTGGATGCCGGCGATGGCCAGCGTGCCGCCGCGATCGAGTGCCTCCAATGCCGGCGGCACGAGATCACCGGCCGGAGCGAACAGGATGGCCGCGTCCAGTTTGACCGGGGGCGCCGCCGCTGCGTCCTGGGCCGACGCCGCGCCGAGGGCCAGGGCCAGTTCGCGGGCCCGGGCGCCGCGGGTCATCACATGAACCTCCGCGCCCAGGGCCAGCGCCACCTGCGCGGTGAGGTGGGCGCTGCCGCCGAATCCGTAGAGGCCGAGCCGGCCGCCGGGCGGCAGGTCAGCCCGCAGCAGCGCGCGGTAGCCGATGATGCCCGCGCACAACAGCGGGGCGATCTCGCTGTCGCTGTAGCCCTCCGGCAGCCGGTGCGCGAAGTCGGCCGGCACGGTGGCGAAGTCGGCATAGCCGCCGTCGGCGTCCCACCCCGTGTAGCGGGAGTTCGGGCACAGGTTCTCGTCCCCGCGCCGGCAGTACGGGCAATCGCCGCAGGTGTGGCGCAGCCAGGCGATGCCGACACGGTCGCCGAGCGCGAAGCCCGCCCGGAGATCGGGTTCAGAACCTTCGGCGCCGGGACCGAACCCGACGACCTCCCCGACGACCTCGTGCCCGGGGACGACGCCCGGCCGGTGAACGGCCAGGTCGCCCTCGGCGACGTGCAGGTCGGTCCGGCACACACCGCACGCCCGGACTGCGACCAGTAATTCCCCGGCGGCGGGAACGGGGACAGCGGCCCCGTCGTCGAATTCGAGCGGACCGCTGCGCATCGGGCCCGGACGCCGGACCCGCCAGGCACGCATGAAGCCCATAATGCACCGCCTCCCGCCCCTGGCGGGGCGGGAGGCGGTGGAGGTTTCGGTCCGGGTCAGGTCCGGCTGCGCACCTTCCCCACGATCCAGAGCAGGATTACCGCCCCGAGGGTGGCGGTGAACAGTGTGAACCACCATCCGCCCCCGGCGGTGTTCAGGAAGAAGCTGAGCAGGAAGCCGCCGATCAGTGCGCCGGCGATGCCGATGACGATGTCCATCAAGAGGCCGGAACCCCCGCCTTTGACGATTTTGCCGGCCAGCCATCCGGCGATGGCGCCGATGATGATGTAGCCGATCCATCCGACGCTGGTGGTCGTCGTCGACCGTGCCAGCAGTTCGGTTCCAGCAATGATGTCCATACACCCTCCTCGGTTCGTCGGCCGGTTTTCAGCAACCGGCCTCTGAACTGTGAAGCTACGCCGATCGGGTAACGATGCGCCTGCGAATCGGCTACAAAATCAGCCTCCGGACTGTTAGCCCCGATCGGATCAGGTGGGCATGCCGGGGGCCGGCGGCGGGGCCGGGGCCGGCGGCGGCGGGGGCG
>NZ_JBBATF010000107.1:0-5189 GCF_040398885.1 Mycobacterium sp.
TGGACAGCTCGCCGAACATGTCCGACGGCCCCATGATCGTCAGCAGGTTCTCCCGGCCGTCGGGCGATCGGCGGCCGATCTTCACCTTTCCCGACATGATGATGTAGAGCCGGTCGCCCGGTTCGCCTTCGTTGAAAATCGTGTGGCCGCGGGGGAAGTCGACCGGCTGCAGCTGCTTGGTCAGGGCGGAAACCCCGGTTGGATCCACTCCCTGGAAGATTCCGGCCCTGGCCAGGATCTCGTCCACGTCGGCCCCTTCAGCTCATCTCGGTGACTTAGCACGTGCGCAGGTCACCGAGCCTAATGCTTAGTCAGTCTCGCCGACGTGCCCCAACCTACACAGAAACGGCCTAGCCCGAAGGCTGAAATAGTGGATTCGGCCGGGTGGGCAGACCGGGCTCGTCGATCAGCAGCAGGGGATCCAGCCGGCTCACCGGCTTGACGCCGGAGAGTTCGTTCAACGTTCGTTCGGCGGCCTCCCGGCCGGCGTGGCGGGCGGCCCGTTCCAGCCTGGTCACCAACGCGGCGGCCGAGAGCCGGTCACTGTGCAACAGGGTCTCGATGCGCTGCAGTCCGGCCGTGAACAGCATCAGCAGCACCGGGAAACTGACGGCCACCAACCAGGACATAGCGGGGAGTTAACCGGTGCGACGTCTCATCGGGATCACGAAATGCCACCGGTCTGTCGGCGGTCAGTACCCTGGCAGCGTGATGGCGGCCGCGGGCGGGAAATCCAGATGGGATGGCGAAACCCACCTCGGTCTGGTGCGCCGGGCCCGCCGGATGAACCGGACGCTGGCGATCGCCTTCCCGCATGTGTACTGCGAACTGGATTTCGCAAACCCCCTCGAACTGGCCGTCGCCACCATCCTCTCGGCGCAGAGCACCGACAAACGGGTCAATCTGACGACCCCGGCGTTGTTCGCCAGATACCGGACGGCCGCGGACTACGCCGAGGCCGACCGCACCGAGCTTGAGGAACTGATCCGGCCCACCGGCTTCTACCGCAACAAGGCCGACTCGCTGATCCGGCTGGGCCGCGAACTCGAGGAGCGGTTCGGCGGCGAGGTGCCCGGCACCATGGACGAGTTGGTGACGCTGCCCGGGGTCGGCCGGAAAACCGCCAACGTGATCCTCGGCAATGCCTTCGGCGTCCCCGGCATCACCGTCGACACCCACTTCGGCCGGCTGGCGCGCCGCTGGCGATGGACCGCCGAAACCGATCCGGTGAGGGTCGAACATGCCGTCGGGGCCCTCATCGAACGTGACCAGTGGACGCTTCTCAGTCACCGGGTCATCTTCCACGGCCGCCGGGTGTGCCACGCCCGCAAGCCCGCCTGCGGGGTGTGCGTCCTGGCCAAGGACTGCCCCTCCTACGGCACCGGGCCCACCGAACCACTGCTCGCCGCCGATCTCGTCAGGGGTCCGGAGACCGAACACCTGCTGAAACTGGCGGGGCTGTAGGTCGATGCGCACGTCGACGCGGTGGACCCTGGCGGTGCTGGCCATCCTCGGCGCCCTCGCCGTGGCGTTCGCCCTGGAAGTCACCGACGGCGCGGACCCGCAACGGGCCGCGAGCGCCCCGGACCGGCGGACGCACCGTGCGGCCGACACCGAGAAGGCGCTGGCCGGGCCGCGTCAGCGCGCCGCCCTGCCGCCGTGTCCGACCGGAGACCCCGGCGCGGGCCCGGCGGCGCTGCGCGAGGTGACGGTTGAGTGCGCCGCCGATGGTTCGGAGGTGAATGCGGCCGGGGTGGTGGCCGACCGGACGGTGGTGCTCAACCTGTGGGCCTACTGGTGCACGCCCTGCGCCGAGGAACTGCCCGCACTGCAGGACTACCAGCGCCGTGTCGGTGATTCGGTCGAGGTGGTCACCGTGCATCAGGACGAGAACGAGACCGCGGCGCTGATCCGGATGGCCGAACTGGGTGTCCGGTTACCGGTGCTGCAGGACGGCCGCCGCAGCATCGCCGCTGCCCTGAGGGTGCCGAACGTCATGCCCTCCACCGTGGTGCTGCGCCGGGACGGTAGCGTTGCGCGGGTGCTGCCCCAGCCGTTCACCAGCGCCGATGAGGTCGCCGCCGCGGTGGATGCGGTCCTGAAGTGAGTCAGTCTCGGTGAGAGACGACTTTCTCCCGGCCGATCCGCTTCGCCCGCAGTCCCGGCCGCCCTGGCTGGCCCCCCTGGTGGACAATCTCGACCGGGTGCCCGACGCCTACCGGCGACGGGTGCCGCCGGAGATCCTTGCCGCTTTGGCCGCCGTGGGCGCCGCGTCGACGCGCGATGCCGCTGTGCTCGTGCTGTTCTCCGGTCCGCACGCCGAACATCCACCGGGGCAGGTTCCCGTCGACGCCGACCTGCTGCTCACGGTCCGCGCCGGGACGTTGCGCCACCACGCCGGCCAGGCCGCCTTCCCCGGCGGCGCCGCCGACCCCGGCGATCCCGGACCAGTCCACACCGCGCTACGCGAGGCGAACGAGGAGACCGGCGTCGACCCCGGGCGCCTGCACCCGCTGGCCACTCTCGACCGGATGTTCATCCCGCCGTCGGGGTTTCACGTCGTACCGGTGCTGGCTTATTCGCCTGACCCCGGCCCCGTCGCGGTGGTCGACGAAGCGGAGACCGCCGCGGTCGCGCGGGTTCCGCTGCGGGCCTTGATCAACCCGGCGAACCGGCTGATGGTGTGCCGCACCGGACTGGAGCGCCGCTATGCCGGACCGGCGTTCCTGCTCGACGAGATGTTGGTGTGGGGTTTCACCGGTCACGTAATCTCGGCGATGCTGGACGTGGCCGGTTGGGGGCAACCGTGGGATACCGAAGACGTGCGAGAGTTGGACGAAGCGATGGCGCTTATCGGTAACCTCGCCGGTTCGGGCGCAGATGACGGGCGCAGTGCGGATGACAGTGAGGAGCCGGTGTGACGAGTTCGCAATGGCTGGACATCGCCATCGTCGGCGTAGCGCTGATCGCGGCGATCTCCGGCTGGCGCTCGGGTGCGCTCGGCTCGCTGATGTCGTTCATCGGGGTCGTCCTCGGCGCGATCGCGGGCGTGATGCTCGCACCGCACGTCGTCGGCTTCTTCGACTCTCCGCGCGCGAAGCTGTTCGCCGCGCTGTTCCTGATCCTGGCGCTGGTGGTGATCGGCGAGGTGGCCGGTGTCGTGCTGGGTCGCGCGGTGCGCGGCTCGATCCGGAGCGGCCCGGTCCGGGTGGTCGACTCGCTGGTCGGCGTCGCACTGCAACTGGTCGTCGTGCTGGTCGCCGCGTGGCTGCTGGGCAGCCCGCTGACCACCTCCAATCAGACGAATCTGGCCGGGGCCACAAAGGGTTCGAAGGTCATCTCCGAGGTCGATAAATACGCCCCCGAGTGGCTGCGCGCGGTGCCCAAGCGGATGTCGGCGCTGCTGAGCACCTCCGGCCTACCCGACGTGCTCGAGCCGTTGCGCAACCCGGCACCGACGGTCGATGCGCCGGACGCTTCTCTGGCCGACAGCCTGGTGGTCGGCAAGTCGCGATCCAGTGTGGTCAAGATCCGGGGTGTGGCGACGGCCTGCCAAAAGGTCCTGGAGGGAACCGGTTTCGTCATCGCACCCAACCGGGTGATGTCTAACGCGCACGTGGTCGCCGGCGCTGACAGCGTGACCGTCGAGGCCGAGGACGGCAAAAAGTACGACGCCACGGTGGTCTCCTACGATCCCAGCGCCGATATCTCCATCCTCGACGTCCCCAACCTGCCGTTGCAACCCCTGCAGTTCGCCGAGGAGCCGGCCAAGACGGGCACCGACGCCGTGGTGCTCGGTTTCCCCGGCGGCGGTGACTTCGTGGCCACCCCGGCCCGGGTGCGCGAGATCATCGAGTTGAACGGTCCCGACATCTACAAGACCACCACGGTCGACCGCGAGGTCTACACGATCCGCGGCCTCGTCCGCCAAGGCAACTCGGGCGGCCCGATGATCAACCGTGCGGGTCAGGTGATCGGTGTGGTGTTCGGGGCGGCAGTCGACGACAACGACACCGGCTTCGTCATGACCACCGACGAGGTGTCGCGTCAGTTGGCCAAGATCGGCAACACGGCGAAGGTGCCGACCGGGGCCTGCGTCAACGGCTGAGCACCGTCGAAGTCAGGAACTCCTGCAGGCGCGCGTTGACCTCCGCGGGGGCCTCCTGGTGGGCGTAGTGCCCGGCGCCGGCGTGCTCGACGAATCGTCCCCGGGGAGCGAAGCGGCGGC
The DNA here is from genome assembly GCF_040398885.1 of Mycobacterium sp. Classification (GTDB taxonomy): domain Bacteria; phylum Actinomycetota; class Actinomycetes; order Mycobacteriales; family Mycobacteriaceae; genus Mycobacterium. The sequence goes on from NZ_JBBATF010000107.1 coordinate 4,229, forward strand.
TGCGTTCCACCGGGTCGGCCAGTACGTAAGGATCCTCGGCACCACGCATGTGCAGCAGTGGCAACTCCAGTGGGCGGTCCATCAACTTCATGAACCGCCGGCCCTCACCGCGGGTCTGGCTGCGCACTGCCCACCGCTGGTACTCCAGTGCGGAGTGTGCCGCGGACGGGATCTGAATTGCCTGACGAAGATACGCCATGGTCTCGGAGAAGTCTTCGGAGGCAACCCATTTCGCGGACGCGCGGGCGGAGACCAAGGCCTCGAGCTCCTCGGCGTCGTTCCGGGTGAGCAGGCGTTCCGGCCATCGGGGGAGTTGGTAACGCAACAGGCTGGGCATCAACGCCCGCCGCTGTTCGGCGTTGGCGATCACCGACCGGCGCAGGGCGGCCGGGTGTGGCGAGCTGACCAACGCGATGGCATCCACCACCCGGGAGTGCAGGAGCGCCGTGGCCCAGCACACCAGACCGCCGTCGGCGTGCCCGACCAGGGTGGCTGAGGTGTGCCCGAGGGCGCGGACCAACCCGGCGGTGTCCCCGGCCAGGGTCCAACCGTCGTAGCCTCGCGGGGGCTTGTCGCTGCCGCCGTAGCCGCGCAGGTCCACCGCGACCACCCGGGCGCCCGACACGCCGCGCAACTGGTGGTGCCAGGACCACCAGAACGAGGCGAAGCCGTGCAGCAGCATGACCAGCGGTCTGGCGGTGGGGGGAGTGTCGTCATCGTCGGGCAACGCCTCGACGCACTGGAACCGGATGCCGTTTGCGTGGACGTCGAGATGACGCCACGGGCCCGTGATTCGGGTGACCGAGGGATCCGGCCGATTCATCACCAGCCCGACGAGTCGCCGGGCAACGGGTCGCCCGACGTGACCGGCAGGCCGGTGTCCGCGTACACCGCGGCGGTCGGATCGTAGGCCACGGCCACCTCGGTCGTCTCGTAGGTGACGGTGGCTTCGGTCGTTTCG
>NZ_JBBATF010000107.1:5289-10479 GCF_040398885.1 Mycobacterium sp.
GTAGGCCACGGCCACCTCGGTCGTCTCGTAGGTGACGGTGGCTTCGGTCGTTTCGTAGGTGACCGCGGGTTCGTAGGGTTCGTAGGTGACGGCGGCTTCGGTCGTTTCGTAGGTGACCGCGGGTTCGTAGGGTTCGTAGGTGACCGCGGGTTCGTAGGGTTCGTAGGGTTCGTAGGTGACGGTGGTGGCTTCGGTCGTTTCGTAGGTGACCGCGGGTTCGTAGGTGACGGCGGGTTCGTAGGGTTCGTAGGGTTCGTAGGTGACGGTTGCCTCGGCCGGTTCGTAGGCCGGGGCCACCGCGTGAACGGCCGGTCGCGGCGCCGGCCCGGAAGCCGGCGTCCAGCCTGCCGCCTCGACGGCCGTCGGGGGCGTCGCGGGCATGCCCCGGGCGGGCGCGCCGGCGAACTTCGACAGGCTCGGCGTCAGCGCAGCGGTGGTCTCCTTGACCGATTCGATCGTTTGCCTCGGACCCCTGATCCGCCGCAACCTCAAAAAGCCCAGGAGTGCGAACGCCGCGGCGAGCGCCAGCATCAGGGCGAAGACGATGAGGAACGCCGCCCAGCGCCACACCCAGGTGTCGAGCAGTTCAGCCAGGAAGAAGAACAAGAAGAACGTGGAGTAAAGCAGCACCACCAGAGCGACGATGAAGAAGGCGCTGCCGGTCAGGCCCTTCTTCACATCCTGGGTGATCTCGGCCCTGGCCAGTTCGACCTCGGCACGCACCAGCGTCGACACCTGGGTGGTGGCTTCCCTGACCAATTCGCCGATGGACATCTCGGCCGACACCGCATGCGGATCCACCAGTGGGATCGAGGCCACGGTGCTCGGCACCCCGTTCTTGTGATCCCGATTCCTCACGGCAGTCCTCCCGGTTTGGTGTTTCGCGGTTACATGTTGCCACGTCGGGGACCTGGCCGGGGCGCACCTGGTGTTGTTGCAGGAGCTACAGAAGTGGTGGCAGTAAACTATGCGATGGACGCGATTCGGCGATGGAGGTGCCAGTGGGCAGCGCAATCTGTGTGCGGCGGGCGGTGGGGGCGGTCGCTCTGGCCGGTGTCGCACTGGTGCCGACGCCGGCCACCGCCGTCGCGGCCGATCCCGTCCCGATCGGCGGCGGGGCCGGGATCGTCATCGACGGGGACACCTTCTGCACACTGACGGCCATCGGGAACGATCGAACCGGAGCGCTGGTCGGATTCACCTCGGCACATTGCGGGGGCCCGGGGGCCCAGGTCGCCGCCGAGGGTGCTGAGGACCGCGGCGTCATCGGAGCCATGGTGGCCGGCAACGACGGCCTCGACTACGCCGTGATCCGATTCGACCCTGCGAAGGTGACGCCGGTGTCGAACTGGAACGGCTTCGCCATCGACGGCCTCGGTCCGGATCCGACGTTCGGTCAGGTGGCCTGCAAGTTGGGCCGGACGACCGGCTATTCCTGCGGTGTGACGTGGGGGCCCGGCCAGGATCCGGGCACCATCGTCAACCAGGTCTGCGGGCGGCCCGGCGACTCCGGTGCACCGGTGACGGTCAACAACAGACTGGTCGGCATGATCCACGGCGCCTTCACCGACGGCCTGCCCACCTGTGTCATCAAATACATCCCGTTACACACCCCCGCGATAACCATGTCGATGAACTCGATCCTGGCCGACGTGGCGGCCAAGGACCGACCAGGCGCCGGATTCGTCCCGGTCGCCGGCGCGAGGCCGGGACCGGCCTGACGTTCAGTTCGCCCTGCTGGCCCGGATCGCTTCGAACACACCCGGATCGACAAGTGTCGAGGTGTCGCCGAGTTCCCGGCCCTCGGCCACGTCCCGGAGAAGGCGCCGCATGATCTTGCCACTGCGGGTCTTGGGTAGTTCCGGAACCACGTGAATCTCGCGCGGCTTGGCGATCGGTGAGATCTCCCGGGCGACCTCGGCCCGCAGTTCCTCGACCATGTCCTCGGTCGCCATGTCGGCGCGGTGTTCCTTGAGGATCACGAAGGCGCAGATCGCCTGGCCGGTCTGTGCGTCCGACGCCCCCACCACCGCGGCTTCCGCCACCCCGGCATGACCCACCAGTGCGGATTCGACCTCGGCGGTCGAGATGCGATGACCGGCCACGTTCATCACGTCGTCGACGCGGCCGAGCACCCACACTTCGCCGTCGGTGCCGTAGCGCGCACCGTCACCGGCGAAGTACCAGCCCTGATCCCCGAAACGGGACCAGTAGGTCTCGACGAAACGTTCCCGGTCGCCCCAGATACCCCGCAGCATCGACGGCCACGGCTTATCGAGCACCAGGTAACCGGTCACCTGCTCACCCTGCTCGGTGGCGGGTTGCAACTCCTGGCCGTGGTCGTCGACGATCCTGGCCGAGATACCGGGCAACGGCCGCATCGCCGATCCGGGTTTGCAGGCGGTGACACCCGGCAGCGGTGAGATCATCACCGCGCCGGTCTCGGTCTGCCACCAGGTGTCCACGATCGGCACTTTGTCCCCGCCGAACACCAACCGGTACCAGCGCCACGCTTCCGGGTTGATCGGTTCGCCCACCGACCCGAGCAGTCGAAGACTGGACAGGTCGTGCTCGAAGACCAGTTCCCGGCCCCACTTCATGAATGTGCGAATCAGCGTGGGCGCGGTGTAATAGATTGTGACGCCGTACTTTTCGATGACCTGGAAGTGTCGGTGCTCGTCCGGGGAGGCGGGGGTGCCCTCGTAAACGACCTGGGTGGCGCCGTTGGACAGCGGACCGTAGACGATGTAGCTGTGGCCGGTCACCCAGCCGATGTCGGCGGTGCACCAGTAGACGTCGGTCTCCGGTTTGATGTCGAAGACGTAGTGGTGCGTGTAGGACGCCTGGGTGAGGTAGCCGCCGGAGGTGTGCATGATGCCTTTGGGCTTGCCGGTGGTTCCCGAGGTGTAGAGCAGAAACAGCGGGTGTTCGGAATCGAAGGCTTCCGGTGTGTGCTCGGTCGACGCGGAGTCGACGGTGTCATGCCACCAGAGGTCGCGTCCCTCGGTCCAGTCGACGTCGATCCCCGTGCGCCGCACGACCAGCACATTGCGCACCGAAGGCTGATTCCCGACCGCCTCGTCGACGGCCTTCTTCAGGGACACGGCGCTGCCCCGGCGGTACTGCCCGTCGGTGGTGATCACCAGCTTGGCTTCGGCGTCCTCCACGCGCGCCCGCAGCGCGGCGGCGGAGAACCCACCGAAAACCACCGAGTGCATGATCCCCAGTCGGGCGCACGCGAGCATCGACACGATGGCCTCCGGGACCATCGGCATGTAAATCGCGACCCTGTCACCGGCGACCAACCCCAGATCGGTCAACGCATTCGCCGCCTTGCACACCTCGTCCTTGAGTTGGGCGTAGGTGATGGTGCGCGCATCACCGACCGGCTCGCCCTCCCAATGGATGGCGACACGGTCTCCGTTGCCGGCTTCGACGTGGCGGTCGACGCAGTTGTAGGCGACGTTGAGCTTGCCGCCGAGGAACCACTTCGCGACCGGTGCGCCCGACCAGTCCAGGACATCGGTGAAGGGGGTCGCCCAGTGCAGGCGGTCGGCCTGCTGCGCCCAGAAAGCGAGGCGATCGGCCTCGGCTTGGTCGTAGAGGTCGGCAGTGGCGTTCGCGGCCTCGGCGAAAGCCTTCGAGGGCGGGTACAGGTCTGGAACGTCGGTCGGCGCCTCAGTCATAAGTTGCCTCAGTCATAAGTTGCCTCAGTCATACGTTTGAGCCTAACCAGGCATCCCTCGACATCGGGTCACTTCTGGCCGTCCGCCGGACGGCGTAGCGTGGGCCGGCGTGGCACCGCGAGAACGTGACCTGCTGGCTCCACTGCTGGATCTGCCAGGGGTGGCCGATGCCGCCGAGGCGGCGCGCGCCGCCCTGGGTAAGGCGCACCGGCACCGCGCCAACCTGCGCAACTGGCCGGTCACGGCGGCGGAGTCCGCGATACGCGGTGCGCGATGCTCCTCGGCGCTCGACGGCGGCGGTATCCAACTCGATGTCGCCGCATCGGGATCCGACGATCCGGTGCTGGCCGGGGCACTCCGCGTCGGCCAGGCGTTGGAGGGAGGGGCCACCAATGTGGTGGCGGTCTGGCAGCGGGCCCCGCTGCAGGCCCTGGCACGGCTGCATGCGCTGGCGGCCGCCGATCTGGTGGCCGATGCGGGGCTTGGCCGGCCGCGGGCGGTACCGGAGGTTTCCGCCCGGGTGGACTTGATGACCCGGCTGGTAACCGGCCGCAGCCAGGTGCCCGCGGCGGTGCTGGCCGCGGTCGCGCACGGGGAACTGTTGGCGCTGAGGACATTCGGTAGCGCAGACGGTGTCGTGGCGCGCGCAGTGTCGCGGCTGGTGACGATCGCCTCCGGTCTCGACCCGCACGGATTGGGCGTGCCCGAGGTCTACTGGATGCGTCGGCCCGACGAATACCGGGAGACGGCGGGGGCCTTCGCCACCGGCCGGCCCGAGGGCGTCGGCAGCTGGCTTGTGATGTGCTGCCGGGCGCTGGAAGACGGTGCCCGCGAGGCGCTTTCGATCGCCGAGGCCGCAGTCACCTGAACTTGCGGACATGAAGCGGGCGGCGTTCCGAATCGAGTTCGGCTCGCCGCCCGCTAACACGGTTACGAGTTACCAAGCGTGCTGTGTGGGTTGCGTGAGTGGCCTCGGCGTCTGCGCTTTCGCCGCGAAGCCGCTCCGGTGGAGGAGACTGGGCCGACTTCGACCGCTCAGTGCAATTACGCAGGCCCGCAACACTTCTGCCATCTTCGCGGCGTGCTCCGCGTGGGTGCTCGGTAACCGTGCTGGGTTGCTCAACTCGGGAGATGGAACCTTCTCTTCCGGTGCCATCCTGGCCTCGCCGAGCCTCCGTGATTCCTTTGTACTCCGTGACGGGCATCACAGCAAGAGGAAAAACGGATCCGCCTTCGCCGGGCCGTGGCGGGGGGCGGACCGGCGGCGGCGACGCGCACTTCAGCCTGCTTGGCCGTTCGGGGATCGCGGCGGAAACTGGCAGTCCGCGCCACCTGGCCGAAGGTGCAAATTCACAGCAAAAACGTCGCTTTTAATTTGCGATCGGCAATTGCGTCAAGCCCATGGATCATGTGTATAGTTGGGCTCACTCGGCCTCTGGCCGGGAGTGGATCAGCCCGACCCCCCGGGGCTGATACACGACGACCCTCGCCTCCTCCCCCCCTG
>NZ_JBBATF010000108.1:0-10434 GCF_040398885.1 Mycobacterium sp.
TGGGTGCGCCGGGAGCCCATCTCGATCAGCGGCCGGCCGTCGGCGGCGCTGACCACGCGTGCGGCCGCCGAGGCCACCGCGGTGTCGTGGTTGAGGATCGACAGGGCCAGGGTCTCCAACAGCACGCACTCGGCGAAGGTTCCGGTGACCGAAAGCACCGGGGAGCCGGGGAAGTACAGCTCACCCTCGGGGTAACCGTCGATGTCGCCGCGGAACCGGTAGCCGCGCAGGTAGTCCAGCGCGGCCGGGTCCAGGAAGCCGGCGACGGTGGCCAGCGCCGCATCGTCGAAGACGAACTGGCCCAACGCTTCCAGGAACCTGCCGGTCCCGGCCAGCACACCGTAGCGGCGGCCCTCCGGCAGCCGCCGGGCGAACACCTCGAAGGTGGTGCACCGGTGGGCGGTGCCGTCCCGCAGAGCCGCCGAGAGCATGGTCAACTCGTATTTGTCGGTCAACAGCGCCGGGGAGCCATGCCCTGTCACACGGCAACGGTAACGGCTGGCCGGAGCCCGGGTGGGTTTTGTCAACGCTCGCTATCCTGGTCGCATGGGCGCTCCGACAGCACCGACCCGGCCCGGCACCAGCGGGGTCCGGGAGACCGACGTCCTCGACGCCACCGACGCCCCGTGGGTCACGATCGTCTGGGACGATCCGGTCAACCTGATGAACTACGTGACCTACGTCTTCCAGAAGCTGTTCGGCTACAGCGAACCGCACGCCAACAAGCTGATGATGCAGGTCCACAACGAGGGCAAGGCGGTGGTCTCCGCCGGAAGCCGCGAGTCGATGGAGGTCGACGTGTCCAAACTGCACGCGGCCGGACTGTGGGCGACCATGCAGCAGGACCGCTGAGCCGGTGCGCAAATGGAGACGGGTCGACACCGCCGAGGGTCTGCGTCTGGTCTCCGCGCTGGAACCGCATGAGGTCTCGTTGTTGACGAACATGGCCACCTCGGTCCAGGAGATGCTCGACGACCGGCAGTCCGCGGCGCCGTCGGACCCGTTGGAGCAACTGACCGGCATCCGGACCGGCAACCCGGAGCCGCCGCCGGAGGGGGCGCTGGCGCGGTTGCTGCCCGACTTCATCAAAGAGCGCGGCGAGGACTCCAACGGCTTGCTGCGAAGCCTGCACGAGCCCCAGATCATCGACGCCAAAATGACTGCCGCGCAACGGCTCATCGAGACCCTGCCGTCCGGCGGGGGGCCGTTGGAGCTGACCGAGGACGACGCGAACGCGTGGATCGCGGCGGTCAACGACATCAGGCTGGCGCTGGGCACGATTCTGGGGATCGGACCCGACGGCCCGGACCGGCTGCCCGACGGTCACCCGATGGCCGCGCACCTCAACGTCTACCAGTGGCTGACGGTGCTGCAGGAGTACCTGGTGCTGGGCCTGATGGGCAAGCCGATCCGATGAACCCGGCGAGACGCCGCGTCGGGTCGATCACCGACGTCGGCGGAATCCTGGTGGGTCACCACCACCGCCTCGACTCCAACGCCACCGTCGGTACCGCCGACGAGCCCGGCCGCGGATGGGCTTGTGGCACAACGGTTGTGCTCGCCCCGCCGGGGACGGTTGGTGCCGGCGACGTCCGGGGTGGCGCCCCGGGAACCCGGGAGACCGAACTGCTCGACCCGTCGAGCACCGTGCGTCACGTCGACGCCGTCGTGCTCACCGGCGGCAGCGCCTTCGGCCTGGCCGCCGCCGACGGGGTGATGGACTGGCTCGAGGAGCGGGGCCGCGGCGTGGCGATGACCGGCGGCACCGTCCCGATCGTTCCCGCGGCGGTGATCTTCGACCTGCCCGTCGGGGACTGGAAGGCCAGGCCCACAGCGGAATTCGGCCGCGCGGCGGTGACCGCGGCCGGCGCCGACCTCGCGGTGGGCAGCGTCGGCGCCGGGGTCGGCGCCCGGGCCGGCGTGCTCAAAGGGGGAGTGGGCACCGCCTCGACCGTGCTGGACTCGGGGGTGACGGTGGGGGCGGTCGTCGTGGTGAACTCCGCCGGGGAGGTCTTCGACCCGGCCACCGGGCTGCCGTGGATGGCCGAGCTGGCCGGGGAGTTCGGGCTCGGCGCCCCGCCGGCCGCGCAGGTGGCGGACTACGCCGCGCGGCATCGCGACCTGGGTCCGCTGAACACCACCATCGCGGTGATCGCCACCGACGCCGCACTGGACCCGGCGGGCTGCCGTCGGGTCGCCATCGCCGCCCAGGACGGCCTGGCCCGGGCGATCCGCCCGGTGCACACCCCCCTGGACGGCGACACGGTGTTCGTGCTGGCCACCGGGGCGGTGTCGGTGGACCCGTCGCCGGACACCCCGGCGGCGATGCTGCCGGCCACGGCGCTGACCACCGCCGTCGGCGTGGCGGCGGCGGACTGCCTGGCCCGCGCCGTGCTGGCCGGGGTGCTGGCCGCCGAGTCGGTGGCCGGGATCCCGGGCTACCGCGACGTGCTGCCGGGGGCGTTGCCACCAGGTGCCGGTTAACCTTTGGGAATGACCGGTACCCCGTCGCCGCCGCCGCCGACCAAGTGGCCGGCGTGGAAGGTCGGCGGCGCGACGATGCTGAGCTTCATCGCGCTGCTCTACGTCATCGAGATGGTCGACCAGTTGAGTGGACATGCGCTGGACGGCAACGGGATCCGGCCGCTGGAGGAACGCGGGCTCAAGGGTGTCCTGTTCGCCCCCCTGCTGCATGCCGACTGGGGACACCTGGTCTCCAATACGGTGCCCGCCCTGGTGCTGGGCTTCCTGGTGACGTTGGCCGGGATGGCCCGATTCGTCAAGGCCACGGCGATCATCTGGATCCTGGGCGGCCTGGGTACCTGGCTGCTGGGCGACCTGGACGGCTGCCCGCTGGACACCAACCACATCGGCGCCTCCGGCCTGGTGTTCGGCTGGCTGGGCTTCCTGCTGGTCTTCGGCTGGCTGACCCGCCACCTTTGGCAGATCGCGGTCAGCCTGGCGGTGCTGTTCTACTACGGCGGCATCCTCTGGGGGGCGATCCCGGTGCTGCGAGGCTGCGGCGGGGTCTCCTGGCAGGGCCACCTGTGCGGGGCGATCGCCGGGGTGCTGGCGGCCTACTGGCTGTCCAGCCCGGAGCGGGAGGCGCGGGCCCGCCGGAAGGCCGCGGCCCCCGGACAGCTCGCGTGAGCGACCGGTTCGCCCCGATCGGGGTCTTCGACTCCGGGGTGGGCGGGCTGACGGTGGCGCGGTCGATCATCGACCAGTTGCCCGACGAGGACATCGTCTACGTCGGCGACACCGCCCACGGACCCTACGGCCCGCTGACCATCCCGCAGGTCCGGGCGCACGCCCTGGCCATCGGCGACGACCTGGTGGGCCGGGGCGTCAAGGCGCTGGTGATCGCCTGCAACACCGCCTCGTCGGCCTGTCTGCGGGACGCCCGGGAGCGCTACGACGTGCCGGTGGTCGAGGTGATCCTGCCCGCGGTCCGCCGCGCCGTGGCGGCCACCCGCACCGGTCGGATCGGGGTGATCGGGACGCAGGCCACCATCTCCTCGGGGGCCTACTCGGACGCCTTCGCCGCCGCCCGCGACATCGAGGTGACGGCGGTGGCCTGCCCGCGGTTCGTCGACTTCGTCGAGCGCGGCGTGACCAGCGGCCGGCAGGTGCTCGGACTGGCCGAGGGCTATCTGGAGCCGTTGCAGCGCGCCGAGGTCGACACCCTGGTTCTGGGGTGCACGCACTACCCGCTGCTGTCCGGGGTGATCCAGTTGGTGATGGGCGATTCGGTGACCCTGGTGTCCAGCGCCGAGGAGACCGCCAAGGACCTGCTGCGGGTGCTGACCGAACGGGATCTGCTGCGCCCGCACCCGGATCGGCCGGCGGCGGCCACCCGGGTGTTCGAGGCCACCGGCGACCCGGTGGCGTTCACCGACCTGGCGACCCGGTTCCTGGGCCCGGTGGTCACCGGGGTTCGGGCACCGACCCGATCGCCGTGATCGACCGCCTGTAAAAGCACCATCCTTCCCATCCGTCACGTGGCAAGCTGAAACCGTGCGCATCACGGTCCTGGGCTGCTCGGGCAGTGTCGTGGGGCCGGATTCGCCGGCCTCGGGCTATCTGCTCACCGCCGCGGACACCCCTCCGCTGGTGATCGACTTCGGCGGGGGAGTCCTGGGCGCGCTGCAGCGCCACGCCGATCCCAACCAGGTGCATGTGCTGCTGTCGCACCTGCACGCCGACCACTGTCTGGACCTGCCGGGGCTGTTCGTCTGGCGGCGCTACCACCCGACTCCGGCCACCGAACGGGGCACGATCTACGGGCCCCGCGACACCTGGACCCGGCTGGCGTCGGCGTCGTCCCCGCTCGGGGGCGGCGACCTCGACGACTTCAGCGACGTCTTCGAGGTGATCGAGTGGGCCGACGGCCGGGAGGTCTCCATCGGGGCGCTGCGGGTGCTGCCGCGGTTGGTCTGCCACCCCACCGAGTCCTTCGGGGTGCGCATCACCGACCCCGACGGCGCGACCCTGGTCTACAGCGGCGACACCGGGTACTGCGAGTCGCTGATCGAACTGGCCGGGGGCGCCGACGTTTTCCTCTGCGAGGCCTCCTGGACCGACTCCCCGCAGCGCCCCCCGCACCTGCATCTGTCCGGTGCCGAGGCCGGCCGGGTGGCCCAACGGGCCGGGGCGCGCGAACTGCTGCTGACCCACATCCCGCCGTGGACCTCCCGGGAGGACGTCATCAGCGAGGCCAAGGCGGAGTTCGACGGCCCGGTGCACGCGGTGGTGCCCGGCGAGACGATGGAGATCCGGCGCGCCTGAGGCGTTAGGGTTTCGTCGTGACTTCACGACAGGACGGACGCCGCGACGATGAGATGCGGCCGGTGGTCATCACCCGCGGATTCACCACGCACCCGGCCGGTTCGGTGCTGGTGGCTTTCGGCGAGACCCGGGTGATGTGCACCGCCAGCGTCACCGAGGGGGTGCCGCGCTGGCGCAAGGGCTCCGGGTTGGGCTGGCTGACCGCCGAGTACGCGATGCTGCCCGCGGCCACCCACACCCGCTCGGACCGGGAGGCGGTCAAGGGCCGCCTCGGTGGGCGGACCCAGGAGATCAGCCGGCTGGTGGGACGCTCGCTGCGGGCGTGCATCGACCTTGCGGCGTTGGGGGAGAACACCATTGCCGTGGACTGCGACGTGCTGCAGGCCGACGGCGGCACCCGCACCGCGGCTATCACCGGCGCCTACGTGGCGCTCTCCGATGCGGTGACCTACCTGGCGGCGGCGGGCAAGCTGTCCGACCCCATGCCGCTGTCGTGTGCGATCGCCGCGGTCAGCGTCGGGGTGGTGGACGGCCGGGTGCGGGTGGACCTGCCGTATGAGGAGGACTCCCGCGCCGAGGTGGACATGAACGTGGTGGTCACCGACACCGGGACGTTCGTGGAGGTGCAGGGCACCGGGGAGGGTGCGACGTTCCCGCGATCGACGCTGGACAAACTGCTCGACGCCGCGATGGCCGGCTGCCAGACGCTGTTCGCCGCGCAGCGCGAGGCGCTGGCGCTGCCGTATCCGGGCAAGCTGCCGGAGGGCCCGCCGCCGAAGAAGGCGTTCGGGTCGTGAGCGTGCGGGGGCGGCTGCTGGTCGCCAGCCGCAACCGCAAGAAGCTCGCCGAACTGAACCGGGTGCTCGACGCCGCCGGGATCACCGGCCTGGAACTACTGAGCCTCGACGACGTCCCGCCGTTTGACGAAGCGCCGGAGACCGGCGCCACCTTCGAGGAGAACGCCCTCGCCAAGGCCCGGGATGCGTTCGCGGCCACCGGGATCGCCGCGCTGGCCGACGACTCCGGGATCGCGGTGGCGGCACTCAACGGGATGCCGGGCGTGCTGTCGGCGCGGTGGTCGGGCGGCCTGGTGGACGCCGACAAGGATGTGGCCAACTACCGGTTGCTGCTGGCGCAGTTGGGTGACGTTCCCGACGACCGGCGCGGTGCGGCGTTCGTGTCGGTGTGCGCGCTGGTGACCGGGCCCGGTGCTGATGACGTCGTCGTGGTACGCGGGCAGTGGCCCGGCGTCATTGCGCGAGAACCGTTGGGGGAGGGCGGGTTCGGCTATGACCCGGTGTTCATTCCCGAGGGGGAGAGCCCCGGGGGCGGTCGTAGCGCCGCACAGTTGAGCCCGGCCGAGAAGGATGCGGTCTCGCACCGCGGGCGGGCGCTGGGGATGTTGGTGCCGGCTCTGCGCCGACTGGCTCAAGCCTAGAAAGCAGGGCCTTAGGCCCTGGAAAACACTGTGGGCCCGGGCGTAAAGCCCGGGCCCACAGTGCTTTTGCCGTTAGGCGTTGGTTCCCGGCGTGCCGTCGGTGGTGGTGCCACCGCCGCCGGAGTTCGCCGTGCCGCCCGCTCCGCCCAGGCCGCCGACCGCGGCGCCGTCGCCGCCGTTGCCGCCGGTGGACGGGAACGCGCCGGCCGTGTACGAACCGCCGCCATCGCCGCCGTCGCCGCCGGCAGTGCCGGTGCCGCCGGTGCCGCCGTTGCCGCCGGTGGCAAAGACGCTAGAGCTGGCAGTTGTGCGCTGCGAGTCGGCGAACCCGCCGACGCCGCCGTTGCCGCCGTCGCCGGCAGCGCTGTTGCCCCCGTCGCCGCCAGAGCCGCCGGTGGCCTTGCCGTTGAAGGCCAGCGCGAGGGCACCCGCGCCGCCGTCGCCGCCGTTGCCGGTGGCCAGAGCGTCACCGCCGTTGCCGCCGTTGCCGCCGGTGGAGCCGGTGGAGGTGGTGATCCGGTCGTCGGAAATGGCCACACCGCCGTTGCCGCCCTTGCCGCCGTTGCCCGTTCCGCCGGTGCCGCCGTTGCCGCCGTTGCCACCGGTGGCGTCAGCACCGGCATTCAGCGTCGGAGCGGAGGCGTCGCCGCCGTTGCCGCCGTTGCCGCCGTTGATGCCGCCGGCGCCGCCGGCACCGCCGTTGCCGCCCAGGGCGTCCAGACCGGTGAAGTTGGACACCGTGTCGGACAGCGCCGCCCCGCCGTCGCCGCCGTTGCCGCCGTTGCCGTTGGTCGAGGCACCGCCCGCCCCGCCGTTCCCGGCGTAGCCGTCGCCGTCCTCGGAGTAGGCGTAGGCCCCGTTTCCGCCCTTGCCGCCGGTGCCGTCGGTGGTGGCCCCGCCGTCACCTCCGTTTCCGGCCTGGCTGTTGCTTTCCCTGCCGTAGGCGAAGGCGTCGCCGCCGGTGCCACCGGCCCCGCCGTCGCCGGTGGTGCCGGTGCCGCCCTTGCCGCCGTCGCCGCCAAGGGAGTCGGAGTTCAGATTGGTCGAGGTCGCCTTCCCGCCGTTGCCACCGGCGCCGCCGGTCGCACCGCCGGCGCCGCCGTTGCCGCCGGCACCGCCGATGGCTTCGTTCCCGGAGATGCCGGTGGCGGCGGAGGTGGCGTCGCCGCCGTTACCGCCGGCCCCGGCGGTCCCGACGGTCGTCGAACCGCCGTCGCCGCCCTTTCCGGCGGTGGCGCGGGCGGAGTCGCCGGTTGCACTGGCGCTGCCGCCGTTGCCGCCGTTGCCGCCGTTGCCGGCGATCGCACCGGCGTTGCCGCCGCTGCCGCCGGCGCCAGCGGTGGCGTTGGTGCCATCGGTCCTGGTGCTCGATCCGCCGTCACCGCCGTTGCCGCCGCTGCCCAGGGCCCCGCCGTTGCCGCCGTTGCCGCCGATTCCGCCGCCACGGTTGGTCAGGCTGGCGCCGGCGCCGCCGTTGCCGCCGTTGCCGGCCGGCGCCACGGCCGCGGCCCCGTCGGTGCCCTTGGCGCCGTCGCTGCCGTTGCCCGCGCCGCCGGTCCCGCCGGAACCGCCCAAGGCGCCGGTGGTCGCTGTGCCCGGTTCACCGCCGTTGCCTCCGTTGGCGCCGTTGCGGTAGGCAGTGGTGCCGGAATCGGCCCCGGCCCCGCCGTTGCCGCCGTCGGCGGGCTGTCCGGCGTTGCCGCCGTTGCCGCCGTCACCGCCGTTGCCGCCGGTGGCGGTGGTGGAGGCGCCGCCGTTGCCGCCCAGGCCGGCGGTTCCGCCGTTGCCGCCGTTGCCGCCGTTGCCGCCGACGCCCGCCGCTGTGGTGGTGGTGGCGTCGACGCCCTTGCCGCCCGCACCCCCGGCCCCGGCGTTGCCGGCGTTGCCGCCGTCGCCGCCCAGTCCGCCGTTGTTGGACACCGAAGCGCCGCCGTTGCCGCCGCCGCCGCCGTTGCCGCCCAGACCGCCCGTGCCGCCGTTGCCGCCGCGGCCGTTCTGGTTGGTCGGATCGGTGGAGTTCCATCCGGCGCCGCCGATGCCGCCGGTGCCGCCGTTGCCGCCGATACCGCCGTCGCCGGCGACTCCGGAGGTGGTGCTGCCGCCGTCGCCGCCCTTGCCGCCGTTGGCACCCTCGCGGCCTTCGAGGCCGTCGACGCGGCTGACTCCGTCGCCTACCGCACCCGGGCCGCTGAAGCCGCCGTTGCCGCCGTCGCCACCGTCGCCGGCGTTGCCGCCGGTCGCGCTGCCGCCCTTGCCGCCGGCGCCGCCGTCACCGCCGCGGTTGCGCTGGCCGCTGAGGTTGCCGCCGTTGCCGCCGTCGCCACCGTCGCCGCCGTTGCCGAACGTTCCATCCGTGCCGGTGGTGGATCCGGTTCCGCCGGCGCCCTCGACGCCGGCGTCGCCGCCGTCGCCGCCCTTGCCGCCGGGCCTGGCCAGGGTGCTGACGAAGGTGCCGCTGGCGCCGTTACCGCCATTGGCGCCGGTGCCGCCGTTGCCGGCATCACCGCCGTCGCCGCCCGCGCCCTCGGTGCCCGCGGTGGCGCTGCCGCCGCCGGCACCGGCCTTGCCGCCGTTGCCGCCGTTGCCGCCGTTGCCGCCGTTGCCACCGTTGCCACCGTCGCCGGTTGCGACCAGCGGCGAGCTGACGCCGTTGGCGCCCGCGACGCCGTTGCCGCCGTTGCCACCGTTGGCGCCCGCACCGCCGTCGCCGCCGTCTCCGCCCTGGGAGTCCGCACCCGCGATCAATCCCGTGCCGCCGGCCGCGCCCGCGCCGCCGTCACCGCCGGTTCCGCCGGCACCGCCGTCGGTGCCGCTGGTGCCGGAGTCGCCGGCGTTGACGCCGTTGACGCCGTTCACGCCGACGCCACCGTTGCCGCCGTTGCCGCCGTTGCCGGCCAGGCCGGCGTCGCCGCCGTCACCGGAGGTGCCGGTGGTGGAGGTGCCGCCGTTGCCGCCGGCGCCGGCGTTGCCACCGGTTCCGCCGTCGCGACCGGGATTGCCGGGCGTGGCCCCGTTGCCGCCGTTGCCGCCGTTGCCGCCGTTGCCGCCGTCGCCGCCGTCGCCGGCAGCGCCGGAGACCGACGTGCCGCCGTTGCCGCCGGCGCCGCCGTTGCCGCCCTTCGTACCGAGTTCGTCGGTGAGGCCGGACCGGCCGTCGCCGCCGTTGCCGCCGGTACCGCCGGTGCCTCCGGCGCCCGTGGTGGCCGCGCCGCCGTTGCCGCCGGCGCCGCCGCTACCGCCCTGGATGATGCCGCCGACCAGGCCGGTGCCGCCTGCGCCGCCGTTGCCGCCGTTGCCGCCGTCGCCGTCGGTGCCCTGGGTCGCCCCGGGACCGCCGGCCGCACCGCCGACGCCACCGTCGCCACCGTCGCCACCGGCACCACCATCCGGCCTGAGTAGATCGCCAGCGGTGCCATCACCACCGATACCGCCGTTACCGGCATCGCCACCGTCACCGGCCAGACCGCCCACGGTTGAGGCGCCACCGGCACCGCCGTTACCGCCGCGACCGCCATCCGAACCGTCCCTGGCACTGGGGCCGGAAACACCGGCGATGCCGTCGCCGCCGTCGCCACCCGTGCCGCCGGAACCGCCGACGGCACCGGAGCCACCGGCGCCGCCGTCACCGCCGTTGCCGCCGTTGAGGGCGGAGATCCCAGAGTCCCAGCCCTGGCCGCCGTCGCCGCCATTGCCGCCGTTGCCGTCCGTGCCGTCGGTCGCACCGCTGACCGCACCTGTGCCGGCGGCGCCACCGATACCACCGTCACCACCGGAACCACCGGAACCGCCGTCCGGAGTTGCTGCGTTGCCGTCGGCGCCGTCACCGCCGGCTCCGCCGGCCCCGCCGTTGCCGCCGCTACCGGCCGTGCCGGAGGTCAGGCCGCCGTTGCCGCCGTCGCCACCGTTGCCTCCGTCTCCACCGTCGGTGCCGTTCCCGGAGACGCTGGTGACTCCATCCGCGCCGTTGCCGCCGGCGCCGCCGTTGCCGCCGTTGCCGACCGCACCGCCGTCACCACCGGCGCCGCCCTTACCGCCGGCGGCGCCGGCGGTGGTGGCGCTGAAGCCGGCCGCGCCGTTACCGCCGTTACCACCGGAGGTGGCTGCGGTGCCCGCGGTGCCGTCGGCGCCCTTCGTGCCGCCGGTCCCGCCGACCCCGGCCGCCCCGCCGGTGCCGCCGGTGCCGAGCGTGCCGGGGTCGCCGCCGTTGC
>NZ_JBBATF010000109.1:0-10430 GCF_040398885.1 Mycobacterium sp.
ATGCACATGATCAGCCACTTCCACTACGACCCGGTGTGGTGGAACACCCAGGGCGCCTACACCAGCGTGTGGACCGAGGAACCGCCGGGGGCGTGCAAGCAGAACAACGCCTTCGCCCTGGTTGCCGCGCACCTGGAGATGGCCCGGCGCGACCCGGACTACAAGTTCGTGCTGGCCGAGGTCGACTACCTCAAGCCCTATTTCGACGTCCACCCCGAGGATCGCGCCGACCTGCTGCGGTTCATCGGTGGCGGGCGGGTGGAGGTGATGGGCGGCACCTACAACGAACCCAACACCAACCTCACCGGCGCGGAGAGCACCATCCGGAACTTCGTGCACGGCATCGGGTTTCAGCGCGACGTCCTGGGCGCCGATCCGGCGACCGCCTGGCAACTGGACGTGTTCGGCCACGATCCGCAGTTTCCGGGGATGGCCGCCGGCGCCGGCCTGACGTCGAGCAGTTGGGCGCGCGGCCCGCACCATCAGTGGGGGCCCATGGCAGGCGGCGGTGACCCGCGGCGAATGCAGTTCCGCAGCGAGTTCGAGTGGATCGCGCCGTCGGGGGTGGGACTGCTGACCCACTACATGCCGGCGCACTACGCGGCCGGTTGGTGGATGGACTCCTCGACCTCGCTGGCCGAGGCCGAGCACGCCACCTACGAACTGTTCCGTGAACTGAAGTCGGTGGCGCTGACCCGCAACGTGCTGCTGCCGGTCGGCACCGACTACACCCCGCCGAATGCCTGGGTCACCGAGATCCACCGCGACTGGAACGCCCGCTACACCTGGCCGCGGTTCGTCTGCGCGGTGCCCGGGGAGTTCTTCGCCGCGGTGCGCGCCGAACTGGCCGGCCGGGCCGCCTCCCCGCAGACCCGGGACATGAACCCGATCTACACCGGCAAGGACGTCTCCTACATCGACACCAAGCAGGCCAACCGGGCCGCCGAGGACGCGTTGCTCGGCGCCGAACGCTTCGCGGTGTTCGCCGCCCTGCTCGGCGGCGCCCGCTACCCGGAGGCGGCGCTGGCCAAGGCGTGGGTGCAACTGGCCTGGGGCGCGCACCACGACGCCATCACCGGCAGCGAGTCCGACCAGGTTTACCTGGACCTGCTCACCGGGTGGCGCGACGCGTGGGAACTGGGCCGCGCCGCCCGCGACAACGCGCTGGCCGTGCTGTCGAGCGCGGTGGACGCCGGGGTCTCCTCTTTCGTGGTCTGGAATCCGTTGGCGCACAGTCGCTCCGACATCGTCACCGTCCGGTTCGACCAGCCGGTCCGCGGCAACGTCGTGGTGCTCGACGCCGCCGGGGGCGAGCATCCGGCGCTGGTCGAGGACGACGGCCATTCGGTGAGCTGGCGGGCCGACGACGTGGGCTCGCTGGGCTGGCGCACCTACCGGGTCGTCGAGGGCACCACCCCCTCTGGGTGGGTGAAGGTCGACGGTGTGGAGATCGCCAACGACTTCCACCGCCTGCGGGTCGACCCGGCCCGCGGCGGCGGGGTGGTGTCGTTGGTGGAGACCGGCAGCGGCCGCGACCTGATCGCCGAGGGCGCCGTGGGCAACGAACTGGCCGTCTACGAGGAATACCCGGCCCACCCGGAGGCCGGCGAGGGGCCGTGGCATCTGCTGCCCACCGGGCCGCTGGAACGCTCCTCGTCCTCGCCGGCGACGGTGCAGGCCTACCGCGGCCCACTGGGCGAACGAATCGTGGTGCGGGGCGATGTCGGTGGTCAGTTGCGTTACACCCAGACCGTCACACTGTGGCACGGCATCGACCGGGTGGACTGCCGCACCACCGTCGACGACTTCACCGGCGCGGACCGACTGGTGCGATTGCGCTGGCCCTGCCCCGTACCCGGGGCGCTGCCGGTCAGTGAGGTCGGCGACGCGGTCGTGGGCCGGGGCTTCGGGCTGATGCACGACCACTCCTCCGGCGAGGACCGCGCGGTCGACTCCGCGAAACACCCTTGGACACTGGACAATCCGGCGCACGGATGGTTCGGGCTGTCCTCCTGCGCGCGGATCCGGGTGGGCGAGCCGACACGTCCGGGCGCTGAACGACGTGAAGAGCCCGGTCAGGTCAGGTCGGTGTCCGTCGCCGAGGTGATCGCCCCGGTCGAAGCCGACGCCGACGCCCGCGACCTGATGGTCGCCCTGGTGCGCGCCGGGGTGACCGCCACCTGCAGTGCCGCCGACCGTCCGCGCTACGGCCACCTCGAGGTCGACTCCAACCTGCCCGACGCCCGCATCGCCCTGGGCGGCCCGGATGACAACGCCTTCACCGCCGCGGTCCTGGCCGCGGCCGACCCCGCCTACGCCGGTGAGGTGAAACGTCAACTGGCCGGGGGCCGGGCGATGGTCTTCGTGCCGGCGGCCGAGGCGTTGGACAGCGTCTGGGTGCCCGACGCCGACCTGCGCGGTGTGCTGGACCTGCCCGTGCTGATCGTCGCCGGCGACGGGGCCGTGCAGGCCGTGGTGTGCGACCTCGGCGACGCCGAGATCGCCGTCGCGCAGGAAATCCCCGCCGAATGCGGCCGGTTCGAACCGCGCACCGTCGCACTGATCAACCGGGGTGTGCCCGGGTTCGCCGTCGAACGCGACGGCACCCTGCACGCCTCGCTGATGCGGTCCTGCACCGGTTGGCCGTCCGGGGTGTGGATCGACCCGCCGCAGCGCAGGGCGCCGGACGGTTCGAACTTCCAGTTGCAGCACTGGAGCCACACCTTCGACTTCGCGCTCGTCTCCGGGGCGGGGGACTGGCGCGATATCGGAATGCCCTCGCGCAGCGCGGAATTCAACCATCCGCTGATCGGCGTCGCGGTCACCGGCGGGAACGCCGGGCTGCCGGCGGACGGGTCCCTGCTGACCGTCGAACCCGCCGGGACGGTGGCACTCGGGGCGCTCAAGGCGGCCGGCAACCCGACGGCGACCGGCAGCGCCGCCGTCGTCGACCCCGCGAACGTCACCGTCCGCCTCGTCGAGACGGTGGGCCGGGCGGCCGACGCGCACATCACCACCTCAGTCGGCGAGGTCACCGGCATCGCCGCCGCCGACCTGCTCGAGGCCCCCCGGCTCGACAGCGACCCGCTGAACCTGCACGGCTACCAGATCGCCACCCTGGCAACGCATTTCGACGTCGACAAGGTCATCGACGCCACCGGCCGGCAGCTGGCGCCCGACGCCGAACCCGCCCAACCGCTCTACGCCCGCTACTGGCTGCACAACCGCGGACCCGCACCGCTGGGCGGGTTGCCCGCCGTGGCGCACCTGCACCCCGAGACGGTGACCGCCGGGCCCGGGGAGACCGTGCGGCTGCGGCTGACCGTGGCCGGCGACTGCAGCGACGCCGCCGTCACCGGCGCGGTGCGGCTTCGGTATCCCAGCGGCTGGGCCGAAGCCGGGCAGGACCCGGCCGCCCGGATGTGGGCGCCCGGCCGGCACGGAGAGAGAACCTTCGAGTTGCCGCCGCGCGGCCACCGCGAGGCCGCGATCGCCGTCCGGGTCCCCGCGGACGCCGGACCGGGCCACTACCCGGTGCGCGCGGAACTGACGCTCTCCGGTGACGTCCCGCCCGCCTGGCGCCAGCGCGTCGAGGACGTCTGCGTCATCACCGTGGGCGACCCCGGCGAGGACCTGGTGCGACTTCTCGACCCGCAGCCCGCCGACATCGTCGTCGACCGTGGAAAGACCGCCCGGCTGAGCGCCACCGTGGCCGGCGGCGCGAGCGCCGACCTCGACCTGGAGGCGCACCTCATCAGCCCGTGGGGAACCTGGGAGTGGATCGGGCCGGCGTCCCTGGGCGCCGTGCTGCCCGCGCGGTCCACCGTCGAGGTCGGTTTCGACATCGCACCGCCGCCCTGGGCGACCCCGGGCCGGTGGTGGGCGCTGATCCGGATCGGCTGCGCGGGGCGGCTGCTCTACTCTCCGGCAGTGTCGGTGACGGTCCGATGAGTCTTGCTGCGACGGTGGCCGGTTCGCCGGTGCCGGTGTCCGAAGTCGACGCCCGCGAAGCCGTCCTGCGTTCCTCCCCGCAGGCCGCCGCGCTGCCTCGGCCGGGCACCAGCGAGGGCCGGCAACTGCGGCGCTGGCTCACCCAACTGCTGGTGACCGAACGGGTGGTGGCCACCGAGGCCGCCGCCCTCGGGGTGGCGGTCACCGGCGCCACCCCCACCGAAGAGGATCTGCTGCCCGACCTCACCGCGCGCCTGGAGATCGGCAGCATCGCCGCCGGCGCACTGGCCGACCCGCTGGCCCGGGCGGTGTTCGCGCGGGTCACCGCCGGCGTCGACGTCGACCCCGGCGCCGCCGCCGACTACCACCGCCGCAACCCGCGCCGCTTCGCCCGGGGCGAGGAACCCGCGCCGGACTTCGATCAGGTGGCCGGCGCCATCGCGGCCATGCTGCGCGGCGCCGCGCGCCGGCGGGCGTTCCGGATCTGGCTCGACCAGCGCCGCGCCGCCCTGGTCCGGCTCGCGCCCGGCTACGAGCACCCCGGCGACCCCCGCCAACCCGACAACACCCACAGGCACTGACATGAGCGTTCTCTCCCTGGACATCGGCGGCACCAAGATCGCCGCTGGCATCGTCGACGCGAATGGCGAAGTGCTGCAACAGAATCGGCAACCGACACCGCGCAGCGACGACCCGGACGAGGTCTGGGCCGCCGCCGAGCGGGTCATCGCCGAGGCCCTCGCCGCCGCCGGCGGAACGGTCGGCGGGGTGGGCATCTCCTCGGCCGGGCCCATCAACGTGCCCGACGGGGCCATCAGCCCGGTGAACATCCCCGCCTGGCGGGGTTTCCCGGTCCGTGACCGGGTGGCCGCCGCGGTGCCCGGGGTTCCGGTCCGGTTGGCCGGCGACGGACTGTGCATGGCCCTCGGCGAGCACTGGCGCGGCGCCGGGCAGGGCGCGGCATTCATGCTCGGCATGGTGGTGTCCACCGGCATCGGCGGCGGCCTGGTTCTCGACGGGGTGCCCTACGCCGGCCGCACCGGCAACGCCGGCCACGTCGGGCACACGGTCGTCGACTTCGACGGGCCGCCGTGCGCTTGCGGCGGGCACGGCTGCGTGGAAGCCATCGCCAGCGGGCCGCGCCTGGTGGCCTGGGCCCGCGAACAGGGCTGGGCCGGCGACGACGCAAGGGCACTGGCCGAGGCCGCGGCGGCGGGCGACGCCGTCGCCGGTCGGTCCTTCCGCCGCGGCGCGCGGGCCGTCGCGGCGATGATCGCGTCGGTGGCCGCGGTCTGCGACCTGGACCTGGTGGTCATCGGCGGGGGAGTGGCCAACGCCGGCCCGGTGCTGTTCGATCCGTTGCGCGAGGCGCTGAAGGACTACGCGGCGCTGGACTTCACCCGCGGCCTGCGGGTGGTGCCCGCCGAACTCGGCGGGGCCGCCGGCCTGGTCGGGGCCGCCGCCCTCCTCCGCGCCCCCCTCTCCTCCGGCGAGCAGACGTAAACGTCCCCGACACGCCGCGGATTCGGGGACGTCGGGAACCGCGTAGTTCGGCAGCCACCGCGCCAGAGTCGCCTTCTGCCGTTCCACGTCCTCCACGGCCGCCCGGGCGAACCCGGTCAGATCGGCAGGTGTGATCAGATCAGTCCACAGCATGATTTAGGCCTCCAGCACGAACAGGCCGCTGGTCTTCGCCGAAGCGGTGACCGTGGACGGCAACTTGGACAGGATGATGCGGCCATGCCACACACCGGGGAACGTCACATTCCCGGCGCCGGCAGCCACCGCGGTGTCGGTGAGGATGAACCCCGCCAGCACATCGGTGCCACCTGAACCGGCCGCGTTGTAGGGCACCGCCAGACCGGAGACAACCGCGAACGGCTCCCCGGACTTGATGACGCCACTGGTGGTCTTGGCCGTCCAGGCTGTGGGGTCCAGGGTGGCCGATCGGGCGGTGTCGGTGCCGTGCCGCGAACCGAGCCAAGACTGGTCGCCTGCACCGACAGACTCGCTGCGAATTCCGAGCTGAGTCATGGTGTCACTCCTTTCAAGAGTGTTGTGCAGGCGGCCCGCCTGCGAGGGTTACTTGTGTTGGGCCGCGTAACGTTCGCGGCCGGCCGAGATCGACCCGCCGCGGCCCTGCGAGGGCACCCCCTGCTGGGGATTGGGTTGAGGGCCCGGCCGCTGCGCCACCAGGGGCAGCAACTCGTCGATCTCGGTGTCCAGCTCTTCAGCTGTAGTGCCGACCAGTTTCTTCGCCAGCACCGGCGGCAGGCCCTTGGCCGCGGCGCGGTCGATGCGCAGTTGCGCCGTTACCGCGGCGGCGGCGGCCTGCTCGGCTTTCTCCCGGGCCGCGGTTTCAGCGGCCAGGTGTTCCTGCAATTTCTGCAGTTCGGTCTTCTCGCCGTCGCGGATGCGGGCCAACTCGGCGCTATCGGCCTTCAGCTGGTCGTAATCCGCGTACTGCTCGGCGCTCTTGTTCTTCTCCCGCGCGAGGCGCTGGCCGATGATCTTGTCCAGGGCCTCCTGGGACGTGATCGCCTCGAACTGCTTCTCGCCGCCATCCCCCACCGCGGGGGTGACGATGGTGTCGGCCGGCTGGCCTTCCGCCGGGGTGATACCAGACATGTGTTCTCCCGTAGCTCGTCAGCAACTACCGACCACTTGATGCGCTGGTCGTCCACGCCAACCCCCTGGAACAGGGGTGAAGAATTTTTCGCACCTCCGAGGGCGCATACGAAAGAACCCCGGAGCGATCAGCTCAGGGGTCCTACGTTCTCCGGTACCGCCCAGGTCTAGGCGGATGGAACTTTAATTAGTTCATCTCGGATTAAATCGGCGTACTTATGCCAGATTTGCGCGCCATCTATCAACTGCTCGATCCTGACGCGTAGCTCAGATGGCAAGGGCGAATTTGCTGTAATCAGAGTGGCTAGACCCTCAAAAATCGCAAGTTCCCATTCGCCTAAGGCCAAATTCTCGTTGACCATGGGGCTCTGTACCGGCAATGAATCCCGCAGATCGCTGGCCAACCGCTTGCCATCTACCAGGATTGTTGTCACCTACTCGATGGTACGGGTCAGGTCTTCGATATTCAATGGAACCGGGTCGCGCAGGCCGGTCTCCGGGTTGTTGTAGGTGACACCGTTTCCGCTTAGAGGATGTGCGGTCAGCACATGCCACCATCCACTCTTTTCCGATACTCGCATCAACACAATCTTGAAGACGACCTCGTCGTAGAGCGCTCTGATGTAGACGACTCGATCGCTCTTTCCCGGCCAAAGTGTGCGTTGGGTGGCTCGGTCCCACAAGCCTGCTTCAATCGGACCCTCAACTGAGTTGCCCCATCGGTCGGGGAACTCGCGTTTGTCTGGCACTCGGGAGTTGTAACGATGCCCGGCCAGTATGTGCTGGAGATCTGCCTCGTCAAGGGCCAGCACATCCGACGGCCTCAACGGTGCAGGATCTCCGTTATACATGTCCGGGTAGCGGTCTTCCGGCGAGCCCATCACCGGCGGGATGCTACGCGGCGGCTTGGGTGGCCCACTTCCGCCAGGAGCTGCTGCGGGCGGTGCCCCCTCGACCCTCTTGGCCGCTGGTCTCGGCGCCTTGGCCTTTGGCCGTCCCGCGTCCATCGCCTGCGCGATCTGCCCTGGCGTGGACGCACCGGCCTTGCGGGCGGCCTTGTAGTCCTTCTCCCACTGCGCGACGTACGGGGCGGGCTCGTAGTTGCCGTCCCGGTCG
Source organism: Mycobacterium sp. (assembly GCF_040398885.1). Taxonomy (GTDB): domain Bacteria; phylum Actinomycetota; class Actinomycetes; order Mycobacteriales; family Mycobacteriaceae; genus Mycobacterium. The sequence continues at coordinate 7,696 of NZ_JBBATF010000109.1, forward strand.
GGCACAGCGATGCAGTGGCAGCCGTTGTGGCTACGTTTCGCGGTGGCCGCGCCGCGGTAGACAGTGCCGCGGGTAGCCAGCATGCGGCAGAACCCGCACGCGTTGGCCGAAGCGTGGCGCGCCCACCGCACGTCCTCGCGGGCGGCGTTGCCGACGATCGTCGTCCGGGAATGCTCGAACAGAAACCGGGCGGATGCCCCCGACAGCGCCGTCCGCGGAACCGATTGCAGCATCGCCCACCGCGCGGAGGCCGCCAACCGCGCCTGGGGTGTCGGGTCTGCCGGCTTCGCGATGAAACCCGGCGTACCGCCGGGCTGGTCCTCGTAGTAGGTCGCCGAAAGGTCCCCCACCGCGCCGAGGTAGCGATCCATCAGTTCCGGGTAGGCGGCGCTGATGTAGGTCAGCACCTCGCGCTGTGTCCGGTCGACCACCGCGGCGACGAGCCGGTCGAGTTTGATGTCGAGGTCCGCCGCAAGCTTGACAAGCAGGAGCTGGAACTCGTCGACGGCGACCGCCACGGCCGGCTATTGCCCTCCCACGGCCTGCGCCACCGCATCGGCGGGCGGGGCCGGCACACTGGCCTGCGGCGGGCTCGCCGTCAACTGGTCGACCAGCGACTTCGCACCGCCGCGGCGCCGGTCCCGCTCAAGCTGCTGCTGTTCCTGCGGCGACAGGCCGAGACGGTCATAGGTGACCGTCGAGTCCGGCGGCAGCACCCCGATCGGGATCAACTTCGACGCCTCATCGGCGGCCGCGGCCCGCGTCGGGGTGGAAGCGTCACGCCACTTCACCCCCACCTCACGGAAGACCTGCGGATCGACGCCGCCATCGCGCAGCAGCAACGCCAGGTAGGCGACCTCCCGCCACGCCAGGCCGAAACTCTTCTGCCGCCGCTCGGCACGCTTGACCAGCCGGTACTCCTGCTGGCGGATCGAATCCGCGCTCGACGGGTTATCCGTCACGAAACCCAGGTACGGCGCCGGGATACCGGACTCCGCGGCCAGCAACTGCGAATAGGCCTTGATCTGCTCGATGTAGGGCGTCGGCGGCGCCGGCCGGAACTCATGCAACTTCACATCGACCGGATCTCCGTTGACGTTTACGTCTGCTCGCGGGGAAGGGCGGGGGGAAGGGCGGGGGGAAGGGCGCGGGGAAGGACGGGCGGATTTGGGGCGGCGGGCGCGCCCGAGGTACCCTTTCCCGGTTCCACCGAAGACCGTTGGTCACCGATGAGCGCTTGCGCGAAGAGAGCAAGCGGCTAATCGGTTGAAGGTCCCGGATTTCCGGGCGGCCCACGCAGGAGGACGAGGCATCCGTACGTCTGTGCGCGCCCCGACCGTCTGCGTCGGGGCGTTCGTCTTTTCCGGGCCGGCCGACGGTCGCCAACCCGAGGAGGCAATGCATGGCCAAGCCTGAGAAGGCCACCGCGGTCGCCGAGATCACCGAGCAGTTCAAGTCCTCGACGGCCACCGTGGTCACCGAGTACCGCGGTCTGTCCGTGGCCAACCTGGCCGAACTGCGCCGCTCGCTGAGCGGCACCGCCACCTACACCGTCGCCAAGAACACCCTCGTCAAGCGGGCCGCGGCGGAAGCGGGCATCGAGGGCCTCGACGAACTGTTCGCCGGACCGACCGCGATCGCGTTCGTCAGCGGCGAGGCCGTTGACGCGGCGAAGGCGATCAAGAAGTTCGCCAAGGAGCACAAGGCGCTCATCATCAAGGGCGGCTACATGGACGGCCACCCGCTGACCGTCGCCGAGGTCGAGACCATCGCCGACCTGGACTCGCGCGAGGTGCTGCTGGCCAAGTTGGCGGGCGCCATGAAGGGCAACCTGTCCAAGGCGGCCGGGCTGTTCAACGCTCCCGCATCGCAGATGGCCCGCCTGGCCGCCGCGCTGCAGGAGAAGAAATCCGGCGAAGCCGCGTAACCGACGACAACCCAAAAACCCATAAACCACGGAAGGACCACAACCATGGCAAAGATTTCCACCGACGACCTGCTCGACGCGTTCAAGGAGATGACCCTCCTGGAGCTCTCGGAGTTCGTGAAGAAGTTCGAAGAGGTCTTCGAGGTCACCGCGGCCGCCCCGGTCGCCGTGGCCGCCGCCCCCGGCGCCGGCGGCGCTGCCGAGGCCGTCGAGGAGCAGGACGAGTTCGACGTCATCCTCGAGGCCGCCGGCGACAAGAAGATCGGCGTCATCAAGGTCGTCCGCGAGATCGTCTCGGGCCTGGGCCTCAAGGAGGCCAAGGACCTCGTCGACGGCGCTCCCAAGCCGTTGCTCGAGAAGGTCAAGAAGGAGGCCGCCGAGGACGCCAAGGCCAAGCTCGAGGCCGCCGGCGCGACGGTCAGCGTCAAGTAGCGAACCGCCGCTTCGATCCAGCGAAATCCCCTGCGAACCGCCCGGTTCGCGGGGGATTCGTTGCTGGTGGGACAAACGTGATGCAGCCCACCACCGTGCGATACAGTGACGCTGAGCACAGGTGTGTTGCGGTGTTTCCCCGGGAAGGGTTTTTGCATGGGCGTTCAAATCGACGTCGAGAACCTCAGCAAGTCGTTCGGCTCCTCGAAGATCTGGGAGGACGTGACGCTGACGATCCCCTCCGGAGAGCTCAGCGTCATCCTGGGCCCGTCGGGCACCGGCAAGTCGGTGTTCCTCAAGTCGCTCATCGGCCTGCTCCGACCGGAGCGCGGCAAGATCATCATCGACGGCACCGACATCATCCAGTGCTCGGCCA
>NZ_JBBATF010000110.1:0-10408 GCF_040398885.1 Mycobacterium sp.
GTGGTGAGGGTGTGATGGGGATAGACGACCTCGAGCCGGTAGTCGACGAGGTTGGTGAACGGCAATGCGACGGCGAACAATCCGGCGTCGATGTGCGTCATCGGATAACGCTCGGCGCCGACGAGCGCGGTGACCTCCGAGGCGTGCGGGCGCAGCGTGCGCACCACGGTCTGAGTGCCGTACTCGTGCGCGCCGAGGATGCCGTGCGGGTTGTGGTGCACGCCGGCGACGAGGCGTGACAACTCGCCGGGGTCGGGCGCCAGGTTGGGGTCGAGGGCTTTGCGGGTCATCGTGGGCTCACTCCCGGCGCAGCAGGTTGGCGCGCTGGTCGGGCGGGATCGCCGGCATGTTGAAGATGTGCGCGACGGCCTTGGCCGGCTCGAGGCGGACGTAGTTCGATTGGCCCCACTGGTATTCCTCCCCGGTGACCTCGTCGCGGACCCAGAACCGCTCGTAGTCCTCCATGGCCAGGGCGCCCATGTTCAGCCATACGGTGCCCTGTTCGGCGGCGAACGGGTTGAGCGTGACGACGGTGAGCACGGTGTCACCGGTCACCGGGTCGAACTTGCTGTAGGCCACCAGGGCGTCGTTGTCGACGTGGTGAAAGGTGAGGGTGCGCATCTGGCACAGCGCCGGATGCAACCGGCGGATCTCGTTGAGCCGGGCCAGGAACGGCTCCAGCGACCGGCCCTGCCTGAGGGCCAGCGCGAAGTCGCGGGGACGCAACTCGTACTTCTCGGAGTCGACGTACTCCTCGCTGCCCGGCCGCACCGCGACGTGCTCGAACAGCTCGTAGCCCGAATAGACCCCCCACGAGGCGCCCATGGTGGCCGCCAGCGCGGCCCGGATGGCGAACATTCCCGGTCCGCCGTGCTGCAGGCTTTCGTGCAGGATGTCGGGGGTGTTGACGAAGAGATTGGGCCGGGCGTAGTCGGCGTGCTCGGCGATCTCGCGGCCGAACTCCTCGAGTTCCCACTTCGCGGTGCGCCAGGTGAAGTACGAATACGACTGGGTGAAGCCGAGTTTGGCCAACCCGTACAGCCGGGCCGGACGGGTGAACGCCTCGGACAGGAACAGCACATCCGGGTCGGTGCTCTTGACCTCGCCGATGAGCCAGGCCCAGAAGTTCGCCGGTTTGGTGTGCGGGTTGTCGACCCGGAAGATCTTGACGCCGTGGTCGATCCAGTGCCGAACCACCCTTAGCACCTCGTGGTAGAGGCCGTCCGGGTCGTTGTCGAAGTTCAGCGGATAGATGTCCTGGTACTTCTTCGGGGGGTTCTCCGCGTAGGCGATGGTTCCGTCCGGGAGTTCGGTGAACCAGCGCCGGTGCGCCCGCGCCCACGGGTGGTCTGGGGAGCACTGCAGCGCGAGGTCCAGGGCCACCTCCAGGCCGTTGTCGCCCGCCGCGGAGACGAAGTCGTCGAAGTCGGAGATGGTGCCGAGGTCCGGGTGCACCGCGTCGTGGCCGCCCTCGGCGCTGCCGATGGCCCACGGCGAGCCGACGTCCCCGGGTTGGGCGGTGACCGAGTTGTTGCGGCCCTTGCGGTGCACCTTCCCGATCGGATGGATCGGCGGCAGGTAGACGACGTCGAACCCCATCGCCGCGATCCGGGGCAGCGCCCCGGCGGCGGTGGCGAAGGTGCCGTGCGCCGGGTTGCCGTCGGCGTCCCAGCCGCCGGTGGACCGGGGGAACATCTCGTACCAGGCGCCGCAGCGGGCCAGCGGCCGGTCCGCCCACACCCCGTAGGGCCGGCCCCGGGTCAGCAGATCGCGCAGCGGATAGCGGTCCAGCAGTTCGGTCACCTGCCGGGACAGCGCGGGCGCGGCACGCGACAGCGGGTCACCGGGCTTGCGCAGTTCCTCGGCGGCCTGCAGGAGGGGAGCCCGGTCCGCGCGCGGCACCCCGGCGGCGGCGCGCTGCAGCAGGGCGGCGCCGGCCAGCAGGTCGTTGCGCAGGTCCTCCTCGCCCTGCCCGGCGTCGAGCTTGGCGGTCACCGAGTGATGCCAGCCGGCGATCGGGTCGCCCCAGCCGTCCACCCGGAAGACCCACAGACCGACCCGGTCCGGACGGAACTGTGCGTGCAGCACGTCCGGGGTCCGGCCCGGCTGCATCCGGTACTGCGCCGGCTTGACCCCGGGGGAGCCGGCGGGAAGGTCGTCCGCCGGGAGCTTCGCCCGCCCCGCCGAGCCGTTGCCGGCCCGCGGGTAGGCCGGGCCGAGGTAACGCACCACCAGGGTGGCCGCCACCGCCTCGTGGCCCTCCCGCCAGACCGTGGCGCACACCGGCACGACCTCGCCGACCACCGCCTTGGCCGGGTAGAGGCCGCCGGAGACGACGGGGGCTACGTCGTCGACCTCGACACGTCCCGGCACCCGCGCACCCCGCTTTCCCGACCCGAAGACCGTCGGCTTACCACCGTAGTGGCCCCGCGGTGATCTCGGAGCACGGCTGAACCGAAAGCTCAGTAAGGTCGTGCCGGTGAAAGCTCTCCGCCGGTTCACCGTTCGCACTCACCTCCCGGACCGGATCGCCTCACTGGGCCGGCTGTCGACGAATCTCCGGTGGTCCTGGGAGATCGACGTCCAGGACCTGTTCGCCGGCATCGACCCGGAGCTGTGGGAGCGGGTCGGCCGCGATCCGGTGGCGCTGCTCGGGGAGGTCAGCCCCGCGCGGCTCGACGAACTGGCGCTGGACCCCGGCTTCGGGGAGCGCCTGGACCGGCTGGCCGCCGACCTCGACCGGTATCTCGCCGACCCCCGCTGGTACCAGGAACTGCAGGCTCGCGGCGACCGGGTGCTGCCCACCGGCATCGGTTACTTCTCGATGGAGTTCGGGGTCGCCGGGGTGCTCCCGATCTACTCCGGCGGCCTGGGGATCCTGGCCGGCGACCACCTCAAGGCCGCCTCGGATCTGGGTCTGCCGCTGATCGGCGTGGGCCTGAACTACCGGAGCGGTTACTTTCGGCAGTCGCTGAGCGCCGACGGCTGGCAGCACGAGAACTACCCGGCGCTGGACCCGCAGGGTCTGCCGCTTCGGCTGCTGGCCCATCCCGGCGGAGACCCGGTGCTGATCGAACTGGCGATGCCGGAGTACCGGACGTTGCGGGCCCGGGTGTGGATCGCGCAGGTGGGCCGAATCCCGTTGCTGCTGTTGGACTCCGACATCCCGGAGAACGACCACGACATGCGGCACGTCACCGACCGGCTTTACGGCGGCGACCAGGAGCACCGCATCAAACAGGAACTGCTGGCCGGGATCGGCGGGGTTCGGGCCATCCGGGCGTTCTGCGCCGTCGAGGGACACCCCGCGCCGGACGTGTTCCACATGAACGAGGGGCATGCGGGCTTCATGGGCCTGGAGCGCATCCGCGAGTTCATGGTCGGGGACCACCTCGACTTCGACACCGCGCTGGCCGTCGTCCGGGCCTCGACGCTGTTCACCACCCACACCCCGGTGCCGGCCGGCATCGACCGATTCCCGGTGGAACTGGTGGAGCGCTACTTCGGCGACGACGGCGACGGCGGGACGCTGCCCGGGGTGCCGGCCCGGCGGGTGCTGGGCTTCGGGGCGGAGTCGGACCCGACGAAGTTCAACATGGCGCACATGGGCCTTCGGCTGGGCCAGCGGTCCAACGGGGTGTCACAGCTGCACGGCCGGGTAAGCCGCGGCATGTTCGACGAGTTGTGGCCGGGGTTCGACGCCGCGGAGGTGCCCATCGGCTCGATCACCAACGGCGTGCACGGGCCGACCTGGGCGGCGCCGGAGTGGCTGCGGCTGGCCGGCGAACTGGCCGGCCACTACCCGGAGCTGCGCGATCCGGCCGAATGGCAGCACCTCCAGCACGTGGACAACGGTCACCTGTGGTGGATCCGCTGCCAGCTGCGGGCCAGGCTCGTCGACGACGTCCGCCGCCGGATCCGTGATTCGTGGCTGGAGCGCGGGGCGATCGAGGCTGAATTAGACTGGATCCCAACGGCTTTCGATCCCGGTGTGCTGACGGTTGGATTCGCCCGCAGGGTGCCCACCTACAAGCGGCTGACGTTGATGCTGCGCGACCCCGACCGTCTGGAGGCGCTGTTGCTCGACGAGCACAGGCCGATCCAGCTGGTCGTCGCCGGGAAGTCCCATCCTGCCGACGACGCCGGCAAGGCGCTGATCCAGCAGATCGTGCGGTTCGCCGACCGGCCCGAGGTCCGGCACCGCATCGCCTTCCTGCCGGACTACGACATGTCGATGGCCCGGTTGCTGTACTGGGGTTGCGACGTGTGGCTGAACAACCCGTTGCGGCCGCTGGAGGCGTGCGGAACCTCCGGCATGAAGAGCGCGCTCAACGGCGGGCTGAACCTGTCCATCCGGGACGGCTGGTGGGACGAGTGGTTCGACGGTGAGAACGGCTGGGAGATCCCCAGTGCCGAGGTGGTCGACGAGGAGCGCCGCGACGACCTGGAAGCCCGGGCGCTCTACGACCTGCTGCGGAACTCGGTGGCCCCGAAGTTCTACGACCGCGACGAGAACGGGGTGCCGGGCCGCTGGGTGGAGATGGTTCGGCACACCCTGCTGTCGCTTGGCCCGAAGGTGCTGGCCTCCCGGATGGTTCGCGACTACACCGAGCGGTACTACGCCCCGGCGGCGGCGTCGCTGCGCCGGACGGTCGAACCGATCGACGGCCTGCCGTTCGGCCAGGCCCGGGAACTGGCCGCCTACCGGCAGCGGGTGACCGAGGCCTGGCCCTACGTGGCGATCACCGATGTGGACAGCACCGGTCTGCCCGACACGCCACTGCTCGGCTCGGAACTGACCCTGACCGCGGCGGTGGTGTTGGCCGGCCTGCGTCCGGACGAGGTGGTGGTCCAGGGCGTGCTGGGCCGGGTGGACTCCACCGGCACCCTGCAGAGTCCGCACTACATCGACATGACCCATGTCGGTTCTGGCGAGGGCGGAACGGAGATCTTCTCGGCGACCACCCCGCTGCCGATGGCCGGTTCCATGGGCTACACCACGCGGGTGCTGCCCTGTCACGGGCTGCTGGCCGGCCCGGCCGAGTGGGGACTGGTCAGGCTGGCCGGGGACAGCCAATCCGGGGACCCCTTCGCCGGCGCCGAACCGCACATGTAGGTTCCCCTCAGACATTGCGGAGGTGGTCGGATGGTGTCCGGGATGACACGCGGAATGGCCGTCGTGGCGGCCGTGGGCGTGTTGCTCGCAGCCCCGGCCGGCGCCGATCCCGGCCCCCCGCCACCGGCCGTACCGCCGCCGGCCACTCCGGGAGCCGAGGCGGTCGCACCGGTCGCGGCGGCCGACCCCGGGGCGGTCCCCGCCGCCCCGCCGGCGCCGGACGGGAAGGTGGCCTCCAGTCCGCCGAACAGCACCATCTCGCCGGACGGCTGGACGCTGACCGTGTCGGCCCGGGACGAGACCCAGGCGCCCGTGGCGCCGCTGACCACCGCGATCTCCACCCGGGAGTACGAGGTCGGCGGCGTCTACAACGGCAGCCTGACCGGTGGCGACGGCGAAACCCCCACGGGCGTGTTCGAGGTCGGTTACCAGATCGGCTGCGGCATCGACATGAGCACCTCCAACGGCGTCTCCCTCACCGGCACCGCCGGCCTCAACCCGTCGATCGGGTACTTCGGCTTCGACTTCCCCGGTGTGCTGCCCGACGGCCTGGTCCCCGCGATCGGCGCCAACGTCGGCGGGGGCATCACCGTCGGTCTCAAGCCGGGCATCATCAATACCGTCCCGGTGACCAAGAAGCTGTTCGAGTCCGCGGACCCGTGGGTGTCGATCAGCAGGTTCCGCATCAAGATCGACGGCTGCGTCGGCGAATCCTTCATCCGGTCCTACGCGACGCTGGCCAAGACCAACAAGTCCGGCGACGCGATCCTGTCCTGGTACGGGGTCACCAAAGCCGTCTGAGTCAGCGGAATCGCTTGTAGCAGCGGTCCGCATCGCCGAGCACTCCGACACGGAAGGCGTCGATGCGGGAGAACCCGGCGGGTACGGTCTCGCCGTTGACGTCGCTGGCGGCCAGGCCGTTGGTCAGCAGACCCGACACCGCCTCGTCGAGGTCCCCGGCGGTGAGTGCGACGGCGTCGCCGGCCGGGGTGGTGATCGTCTTGGACAGCGCGGTCGTGGCCACCCCGGTCAGGCAGGCCGTGCGAAGTCCGGCCTCGGCGGTGTCGAGTGCCACCCCGCCGCGTTCATGCTGGAGGGCCAGCATGTACCGCGACGTCAGCACCGAGTAGGCGCTGTTGTCGCCCTGCAGTGCGGGGCCGTCGTAGCCCTTGGTCGGCGTCCCCAGCGCCTTCAGGCCGCCCAGGTCGACGGCGATGGTGTTGGTCGACGGGCAGTAGGACACCGGGGGACTGGGCCGGGCGTCGGCACAGGGCGATGCCGCGCCCGCGTCGAAGCTGAGCTTCGGCGGGTTCTTCGGAGTGAACAGCAGGTTCATCGCGTCGACGACCGAGCGGACCGACTTCTCGGTGACCGGGAGTTCGCCACTCTGGTCCGACGGCAGGTCGACCGGTAGGTCGCCGCGGCGTTCCTTGATCTCCTTGAGATTGATCGCCGCGCACGCGGCGGTACCGTCGGTGAAGCCGAACTGGAACGCCGAGATCCGCTCGAACGCCGACCCGTGCTCGTCGCCGCCGCTGTAGCCCTCGTCGGCCGACAGCAGTGGGTCGCGGAACGAGATCATCGCCGCCAGAAGGTTGTTCAGGCCCTCGCCGGTGCTGAGGGTGAAGCGCGGCGACTTGCCCTCGGCGACCCACCGCAGGTACACCCCGGAGAAGCAGTCGGCCTGCTGCTCGGCGACCAGGGTGGGCACCCCCCTGGGGTTCAGGGCGGCCGCCTTCTGGATGGCGTGGCCGTACTCGTGGGCGAGCACCATCGTGATCGCCATGTCCCCGTAGGCATCCCGCAGCGACGGCATCAGCACGGTGCGGTCCCAGCCGATGGTGTTGTCCCGCTCGCAGAAGCCGGCGTTGACCAGTCCCTCGGTGGTCTCGTCGCAGAAGGTGCCGTCGTAATCCTCGGAGTCCCAGGAGATCAGGTCATTCACCGGGGTCAGTTCGCCGTCGAAGGTGTCGGGGTAGGCGAATTTCCAGAACTCCTCCAGATCGCTGACCGACTGGGCGGCCAGTTCGTCCACCTCGCCGCCGTCGGTGCCGGTGACCTCCCGTGACGGCGGTTTGGCATCCGGGCGCAGTCCGGTCGGGCCGTCGACGGCCTCCAGCCCGCCGACCTTGAACGGGTCCTCGAAAACCGAGACCGGCCTGCCGGTGACGGCACTGCTGCAGGACGTGACCACCGCGGCGATGCCGACGGCGGCGAGCAGACTCCTCAGCGTGTGGCGCATGACATCACCATAGTTCGCCCGCCGCCGCCGCCGCTTCAGTCCGCCGCCGTCGCGCGCAGCCGTCGCAGGGCGTCTCTGACCAGGACCGGGTCGGTGGTGGTCCAGAACGGCGGCAGGGAGGCCCGCAGGTAACCGCCGTAGCCCGCGGTCGCCATCCTGGAGTCCAAGACCGCCACCACGCCGCGGTCCTCGGAGCGACGCAGCAACCGGCCCGCGCCCTGGGCCAGCAGCAGGGCGGCGTGACCGGCGGCCACGGCCATGAAGCCGTTGCCGCCACGGGCCGCCACGGCCCGCTGCCGGGCGCTGAGCAGGGGGTCGTCCGGGCGGGGGAACGGGATGCGGTCGATGATCACCAGCGAGCAGGACGGCCCCGGAACGTCGACGCCCTGCCACAGCGAGAGGGTGCCGAAAAGTGAGGTCCGCGGATCGTCGGCGAACTGCTCGACCAGCGCGGCGGTGCCGTCGTCGCCCTGGCAGAGCACCGGGGTGTCCAGTCGTTCCCGCATCGCCTCGGCCGCGGCCCGGGCCGCCCGCATCGAGGAGAACAGGCCCAGCGTGCGTCCGTCGCACGCCTCGATGAGCGCGGCGATCTCGTCGAGTTGGGCGTCCTGGCCGACGCCGTCGCGGCCCGGCGCGGGCAGGTGGGCGGCGACATAGAGGATGCCGGCCCTGGCGTGGTCGAACGGCGACCCGACGTCCAGGCCCCGCCATCGGGTGTCTTCGGTGAGGCCCCAGGCCTGGGCCATCGCGTCGAACGATCCGCCGACCGTCAGTGTCGCCGAGGTCAGCACCGCGGTGGAATCGCCGAAGACCCGGGCGGCCAGCAGGCCGGCCACCGACAGCGGGGCCACCCGCAGTACCGGGCGGACGGCCCCGGTTGCGCCGGCGGTTCCGCGCAGTTCCTCGTGGTCCAGCCACACCACGTCGGCGCGGTCGGGGATGGCCGGGCCGAAGGAGTCCAGCACCCGGGCGGCAGTGTCGGTGATCTCGGTCAGCGCGGCGATCGCCTCCAGGCGCGCGGCGGCGGCCTGCGGGTCGGATGGTTTGGGGTCGATGGCCGACCGGGCGGCCGCGGCCGAATCGCGTAGGGCGGTCAGGTAAGTGCCCAGTTCGGCGTCGAGGTAGTCGATCCGGCCGGGTTGGGCGTCGTGGATCGCCGAGGCGAAGGTGGCCACCGAGGCCTCGAGGCGTTGGGCCAGTTCAGGTTCGATCAACCGGGCCACCCGGCGCACCGTGACCCCCAGCGGCGCGGGGGTGAGTTCGCCGGTGGCCACCGAGGTGACCCGGTCGGTCAGTTCGTGGGCCTCGTCGACCACGAGGAAGTCGTGCTCGGGCAGCACGGGGGCCTCGGTGATCGCGTCGATGGCCAGCAGGGCGTGGTTGGTCACCACGATGTCGGCCCCGGCGGCGGTGGCGCGGGCCTTCTCGGCGAAGCACTCCACGCCATACGGACAGCGCGTCGCGCCGAGGCACTCCCGGGCCGAGACGCTGACCTGCGACCAGGACCGTTCCGGGACGCCGGGGCGAAGTTCGTCGCGGTCGCCGGTCTCGGTCTCGGTGGCCCACTGGGTGAGGCGTTGGACGTCGCGGCCGATGGCGCTGACGGCCGCAGCGCCGGAGGGCAGGAGCGAAGCGACCCGGGAATCGGCACTGAAGAGTTCCTCCTGCGGGGGCTCCTCGTCGGTCGGTCCGCTGTTGATCTTGTTGAGGCACAGGTAGTTTCGCCGGCCCTTCAGCAGCGCGAAGGTGGGCGTGCGGGGCAGGGCGGGGGCCACCGCGTCGACCAGCCGGGGCAGGTCGCGGTCGACCAGTTGGCGCTGCAGGGCGATGGTCGCCGTCGACACCACCACCGGGGCGTCGTCGGTGACCGCGCGGGCGATGGCCGGGACCAGGTAGGCCAGCGACTTGCCGGTGCCGGTGCCGGCCTGCACCGCCAGGTGCTCGCCGGTGGCGAACGCCTGCGCCACCGCCTCGGCCATCCGCACCTGACCGTCGCGCTGGATGCCGCCCAACGCGGCGACCGCGCGGGCGAGCAGATCGGGCACCGAGGTCACGTCAGTCAAGGTAGCCCGGCCGCTGCCCCCCGAGACTCTGCCCCCCGAGAGTGCGCCCGGATCGACTTTGTGACCGAAATACGCGGAAACAACGATCTGTGCGCACTCTCGGCGAGGTGAGTCAGGCCTGTCGGGTGGGGATGGCCGGCTCGCCGCGGGACAGCGCCAGGCCCTCCGGCGGCAGGCTGCGCAGGCCAGCGGCGACCAGCGCGCGGGCGGCCTCGAGATCCGGTTCGGCCAGCACCTCGCCCCGCCGCACCAGTGGGACGGTCAGCGCCCGGGCGTGCTCGCCGACCCGCGGCGCCACCCCGGCGGGGTGCACCAGTTCCTCGACCACCGCGCCCGACGGCCCGGCCAGGCGCACCGCCGCTTTGCGGCCCCCGACGGATTCCTTGGCCACACTGCGTTTCCGGACCGGCAGGCCGTCCACCTCGACGAGCTTGTAGACCATGCCGGCGGCGGGCGCGCCGGAACCGGTGACCACCGAGGTGCCCACCCCGTAGGTGTCGACGGGTTCGGCCCGCAGTGCGGCGATGGCGTACTCGTCGAGGTCGCCGGACACCACGATCCCGGTCCCGGTCGCGCCGAGGGCGTCGAGTTGTCTGCGGACCTGCCGGGCCAGCACGCCGAGGTCCCCCGAGTCGATCCGCACCGCACCCAGACCGGGGCCGGCGGCGGTGACGGCGTTGGCCACGCCGCGGCGGACGTCGTAGGTGTCGACGAGCAGGGTGGTGGACTGGCCCAGCGCGGCGACTTGCGCGCGGAACGCGGCCTGTTCCCAGTCGTCGGTGCTGCCGTCGGCGGTGGTGTGCAGCAGGGTGAAGGCGTGCGCCGAGGTGCCCAGCGCCGGGATGCCGTACCGGCGGTGCGCCGCCAGGTTGGAGGTGCCGGTGAAGCCGGCGATGTAGGCGGCCCGGGCGGCGGCGACCGCCGCCTGCTCGTGGGTGCGCCGGGAGCCCATCTCGATCAGCGGCCGGCCGTCGGCGGCGCTGACCA
>NZ_JBBATF010000111.1:0-10338 GCF_040398885.1 Mycobacterium sp.
GGCACCTTCTGGTTGGTGTGGTTGACGATCTTCTTGGCCATCCGGTCGTCGCTGGCGTCGACCTCGGCGCGCACCCCGTGGCCGCGCAACTCGGCGGCGAGATCCTGCAGGTAGCCGACGTGCCCGTCGGCGACCGGGATGCCGACCACCTGCACCGGGGCCAGCCAGGCCGGGAACGCCCCGGCGTAGTGCTCGGTGAGGATGCCGAAGAACCGCTCGATCGAGCCGAACAGGGCGCGGTGGATCAGCACCGGGCGCCGGCGGGTGCCGTCGGCGGCGGTGTACTCCAGCCCGAACCGCTCCGGCATGTTGAAGTCCAGCTGGATGGTCGACATCTGCCAGCTGCGGCCCAGCGCGTCACGCACCTGCACGCTGATCTTGGGCCCGTAGAACGCCGCGCCGCCGGGATCGGGCACCAGTTCCAGGCCGGAGGACTCGGCGACCTCGCGCAGGGTCTCGGTGGCCTCCTCCCACATCTCGTCGGAGCCGACGTACTTCTCCGGGTCCTTGGTGGACAGCTCCAGGTAGAAGTCGTCCAGGCCGTAGTCGCCGAGCAGGTCGAGCACGAACCGCAGCAGCGAGGCCAACTCGTCGCGCATCTGCTCGCGGGTGCAGTAGATGTGCGAGTCGTCCTGGGTCATGCCGCGCACCCGGGTCAGGCCGTGGATGACACCGGACTTCTCGTAGCGGTAGACGGTGCCGAACTCGAAGAGCCGCAACGGCAGTTCGCGGTAGGACCGGCCCCGGGACCGGAAGATCAGGTGGTGCATGGGGCAGTTCATCGGCTTGAGGTAGTAGTCCTGCCCCGGCTTGCGCAGCGTGCCGTCCTCGGCGTACTCGGCGTCGATGTGCATCGGCGGGAACATGCCGTCGGCGTACCACTCGAGGTGCCCGGAGGTGATGTAGAGCTGTTCTTTGGTGATGTGCGGGGTGTTGACGAACTCGTAGCCGGCCTCGATGTGCTTGCGCCGGGAGTACTCCTCCAACTCGCGTCGGACGATGCCGCCCCTGGGGTGGAAAACCGGTAGGCCCGAACCCAATTCGTCGGGGAAGCTGAAAAGGTCCAGTTCCACGCCCAGCTTGCGGTGGTCGCGGCGCTGGGCCTCCTCGAGCAGTTTCAGGTGGCGGTCCATCGCCTCCTGGGACTCCCAGGCGGTGCCGTAGATGCGCTGCAGGCTGGCGTTGCGCTGGTCGCCCCGCCAGTAGGCCGCGGAGCTTCGGGTCAGCTTGAACGCCGGGATGTACCTGGTGGTCGGGATGTGCGGTCCGCGGCACAGGTCACCCCAGACCCGTTCGCGGGTGCGCGGATTGAGGTTGTCGTAGGCGGTCAGCTCGTCGCCGCCGACCTCCATGACGTCCGGGTCGCCGGACTTGTCGTCGACCAGTTCGAGTTTGTATGGCTCCGCGGCGAGTTCGGCGCGGGCCTGGTCTTTGGACTCGTAGACCCGCCGGGAGAACAGCTGGCCCTCTTTGACGATGGCGCGCATCCGCTTCTCAAGCTTTTCCAGGTCCTCGGGGGTGAAGGCCTCCGGGACGTCGAAGTCGTAGTAGAAGCCGTCGGTGATGGGCGGGCCGATGCCCAGCTTGGCGTCGGGGAAGAGTTCCTGGACGGCCTGGGCCAGCACGTGGGCCGCCGAGTGCCGGATGACGCTGCGCCCCTCCTCGGTGTCGGCGGCCACCGGGGTCACCTCGGCGTCGCCGTCCGGCACCCAACTCAGGTCACGCAGTTTCCCCTCGGCGTCGCAGACCACCACGATCGCCCCCGGCTCTCCCCTGGACGGCAGACCGGCGTCGCGGACGGCGGCTCCCGCTGCGGTCCCGGCCGGCACCTTCAGCAGGTTGACCGGGGTGGGCTGTGCGGGGGCGCTCATCGAAACATCTCTTTCCGGTCAGCAGGAAGGCCGCCGGTTCGGCGGGAGTCGCGCTAATGCTATCGAGCGGGCCTCAGCTGCCAAGCCCGACGGGGCTGCGCAGCAACGGGTGTTCCAGGCCCACCAATTTCGCCAGCCAGTCGATCGCCCCGAGGAACCACATGGTGCCGACCACCACCGCGGCGGTCAGCACCGCGCTGAGCGCCTGCACCCACCAGGCCTGGCCGCGCAGCCAGGTCATCGCGGAGTCGTATCGGTCCCGGGTGAAGGTCAGGGTGCGTCGGGCCCAGAGGAACTCGGTGGCCAGGATCGCCAGCCCGAGGAACACGATGGCCCAGCCCGGCCCGGGGTACGGGATCGCGGCGACGCCGATCAGCAGCACGGTCAGGCCGACGACGGCGACCAGGACGCGGTAGACGAAGTCCAGCGAACGGCGTCGCCGCAGCCGGTCCCGATGCTGGTGCCAGCGGGCGATTCCGGGGCGGCGCCTGTCCTCAGTCATCGCCGCCAGGGTACGTGCGTCGCGCCGGGACCGGGACTCTTGCCCACCTCCGAGCGACTCGAGGTGCGCGTTTCGCTCGCAGACCTCACCCGGGACGGGGCATGGTGGAGGGGTGAAACTGGCCGATCTTTCCGGGTTGCCGCTGACCTACCCCGACGTCGGGGCGACGGCCACCACCCCGCCCACGGGCTATGCGGTCGTCCGGAGGTCCCTCCGGATCGGGTCGGGGCGGCCGCGATTCGAGGAGGCGGCCGGGAAGGTCATGCGCTACGGCATGCTGCGCGGGGCCGGCCTGCGGGTGGACGCCACCACCGAGGTGGCCCGGGTCGGCACCGACGTCCTGGGCAGGCTGGGGCCGTTCGTCGCGCCCTGCCGGGTGGTCTACGTGGTCGACGAACCCGACCGGCGCGGCTTCGCCTACGGCAGCCTTCCCGGGCATGCGGTCTGCGGCGAGGAGATGTTCGGGGTGCGCTACGACCCCGCCGATGGGGCGGTCTACGCCGAAGTGGCGGCGTTCTCGCGTCCGGCCACCTGGTGGAGCAGGCTGGGCAGGCCGATCCTGTCGCTGGCCCAGGGTGTGGTCACCGGTCGCTACCTCTCCGCCGTCTGAGCGCGGCCCTCAGGCACGCAGCGTGGACATGCCGCCGTCCAGGCCCAGCACCTGGCCGGTGATCCAGCCGCTGTCGGGCGAGAGCAGGAACTTCGCCAAAGTCGCTGCGTCACTAGGGGTTCCGACCCGCTTGAGCGGATAGCGGGCCGCCATCGCCTCGCGCTTCTCCGGGGTGGACAGCATCCGGTCCACCAGTGGGGTGTCCACCAGTGCCGGGGCGATGGCGTTGACCCGGACCTTCGGCGCCCACTCGGCGGCCAGCGAGCGCACCAGGCCCTCCACCGCGCCCTTGGCCGCGGCGACCGAGGTGTGCATCGGCATGCCCTGGCCCACCGCGACGGTGCTGAACAGAACCACGCTGGCCGGACCGCCGCCTGCGGCTTTGAGCCGAGGTTGGCAGGCTTTCAGAAACCGCACGGCGCCAAGCAGATTGACCTCCCAGTCGCGGCGGAAATCCTCCTCGGACAGCGCCCGGAAGCTCTTGAGGTTCACCGTTCCCGGGCAGTACACCGCCCCGTCGATCGCCTCGGGCGGTTCGGGCAGCGGATCGGCCGAGGTGAGGTCACAGGCCTGGTGCCGGACCGGCCCCTCGGCACGCAGACCGTCGGCCGACCGGGACCACACGTCGATGCGGCCGGCCCCGGGAGCCAACAACCGGACCAATTCCAGCCCGATCCCCCGACTGCCGCCCGCGATCAGATAGGTACTCATCGCACGATGATAGGTACCCGTGGTGCGGCGTCATGCCCCCAACGCCGCCCGAGCCTCCGTCAGCGTGGCGCAGAGGCGCACCACCTCGGCCAGGCCGACGAGCCTGAGCGGCCGACTGGTGGCCGAACCGTTTGCGACGACGGCGAATCCGAGTTCGCCCTGAGCCCGGTCGCGGGCCGATACCAGCACGCCCATCCCGGCGGAGGCCAGGAAGTCGACGTCGCTGAGATCCACGACGATCGCCGCGGGACCCTTGTCCATCGCGCCGGAGATCGCCGCCTCCAGGCGGGGCGAGGTCGGCATGTCCAGCACTCCGGAGACGGAGATCACCGCGGTGCGGCCGATCCACCGCTCGGCGATCGCGCAGTCAGTGGCGGCATGTGCGCATCGCATCGGGCTAGGGCACCCGGTGCCGCTGCGAGGAGCCGAGCGACGATCCGGCCGGTCTTCTCACGGCGCGCTCGCCGTCTCGGCGGGAGCCGTCGCGGGCTGCGGGGACTTCTCGTTGAAACCGAGATAGCCCAGCCCGGCGGCGACACTCCCGTACACGACGGCCTCCACGAGCATCTTGCCGACGCCCCAGGGACGGCCGCGCCACATCGGCACCGAAACGGTGCCCGACGCCGTCGCCGCCGCGTAGACCACATGGATGAAAGTCATCGCCGCCGCGAAGCCGGACAGAAATTTGAACACGTCACGATTCATGTCGTTCCCCCCAGATCTGTTTTGTCGCACTCCCTCTCGCTCCAGCATCGCCGCCGGCCGCGGAAATGGGGAAGGGCATAAAGTCCCGGTTGGTCCGCCCCGGTAAGTAACCTGGGAGCTGCAAGCAGTACCAACCGCGGGAGGCCGGGGCAACCGGTCTGAGAAGGTGGCACACCGCGCCGCCGACCGCATGACCGTTCGGGTAATGCCGGGCAGGGAGCGTTCACCATGACTGTGCTGTTCACCTTGTGGGGCTACGACGTCACCGCCATCGAATCGGCTTCGGTGGTCCTGGCTCTGGTCGCCATCGCCCTGGGCATCCGCGGGACCCGCTGGACTTGGCCCTTCTATTTCGTGTCCAGCCTGCTGTACGGCTGGCTGTTCGTGGAGTACCACCTGTTCGCCTCGGCGGCAATGCAACTGATCTTCATGGCCGCGGCGGTCTGGGGCTGGTTCTCCTGGGGACGGGAAGGCGTCGAGGCGCCCGGCCGGCTGAGCCCCGAGTGGCGGATCCGGGGAGCGGTCGGGGTGGTCGTGCTGTGGGCGCTGGTGGCGCCACTGCTGCGTCACATCGGCGGGGCGGCGACCTGGGGCGACGCCTTCATGTTGGTGGGCTCGCTGGCCGGCCAGTTGCTGATGGTGCTGCAGAAGATGGAGGCCTGGCCGATGTGGATCGCGGTGAACACGGTGGGCGCGGTGCTCTACGCCAGCCAGGGTCTGTACTTCACCTCGCTGTTCTACGCGGTGCTGATCGTGATGGCGGTAGCCGGCTGGCGGGCGTGGTCCGCGCGGGCGGCAGCCCACCCCGTCCCGGCACCGGCGGCCAGCGGTGTCTGAACCCGCGCGCCTGATCTCGGTGGTGGGCGGGGAATCCACCGGCAAGTCGAGCTTGGCGGCGGCCCTGGGGGCGCGACTGCCGGCCGTGGTGGTCTCGGAGTTTCTGCGGTCGTGGGTGGAGAGCCGAGGAAGGGTGCCGCTGCCCGCCGAGCAGGCCGAGGTGATGGCCGCCCACCGCGAGTCGGAGGTCTCGGCGCTGGCGCAGGCGGGCCGGACCGGCCGGCCCTGGGTGGTCTCCGACAGCGGACCGCTGATGACGGCCGTGTACAGCATCCAGTACTACGGTGACGACTCCCTGCTGCCGCTGGCCCTCGAGTGGACGGCGTGCAGCGAGAAGGTGGTGTGGTGCCAGGACGACTTCCCCTGGCAGCCCGACCCCCAGCGCGACGGCGCCGAGGCGCGGGCGACGTCGCAGGAGATCCTGGGCGCGGTCTTCGCCGGCAATCCGCAGTTGCCGGTGCTGGCCGTGGCCGGGCCCTTCGATGAGCGGGTGGAGACGGTTGTGCGGGCGGTGGGACGGCGGCTCCCGCCTGTCGGCCAGTTCCGATAGCCTGGTTTGCATCGACGAGCGGGGGCGCATTGACTGCTGACGACGGGTTCGTGGACGACCCACAGGCGGCCGGCAGGCCGCCGCGGAATTACAACGAACTGATCGCGCGACTGGGTGAACAGCCCGTACCGGCGCCTGTGCCTGTTCCTGTTCCTGGGCCTGTTCTTGGGCCTGTTCTTGGGCCCAAACCACCGCCGCCGCCTCCGACCGTGCCTGCGGGCTGGTATCCCGACCCCGAGAACACCACCGGATTCCGCTACGGCGGCATTCCCAGCATGCGCTACTTCGACGGTGTCCAGTGGACCGAGCACCGCGCGCCGATGCAGCGCCAGCAGGCCCGGTTCCCGCAGCAGCCGATCATGATCACCCAGCAGGTCAACAACGGCGGATCGTCGAGCATGGTAGGTCTGCACCTGGTCCTGACGATCTGCACGTGCGGTATGTGGCTGCCGTTCTGGGTGCTCATCGAGATCATCCAGTCCGGAAACCGACGCTGACGACCGAATTCTTCGATCTACGGGGGAAGCGGGATGTCCGGGCTGTCTTTCCAGCGCGTGATCATCCAGACACCGTCTCGCTTTTCAAACAGCCCCTCGTAGACGATGGTCGTGACGGTCGAAAACTTAGTCTTGTTCTCGATGTTGGCCAGCAATGCGTCAACCGCGATGCGAGCAGTAGTGCTGGTCTGTTCGAGGAACATCACATTGCACATGAGATGGCGCCGTTGGAAACCCTGTGCTGCGAAGTTTTCGAAACGTTTTCTCAGTTTTGCCCGAAAGTCGGCCCCGGACTGTTCGGTATCACCGAACTGGAACACCACATCGTCGACAAACAGGGAGAAGTACTTGTCGTATTCGCCGTTGTCCACGAATCGCGAATAGGCGTGAACCACCGCGATGATCGCCAACCGGTCCGCAGCGTCAAAGTTGGGGTCTCCAGGCTTGCCCGACCACACTCCACTGCCGGCCACAGGGGCCTTGGGGCCGCAGCCGGTGACAAATGCCCCGGCCAGCGCCGCAGCCCCTGCGCCGGCCGCTAGTCCGCCGAGCACCTTCCGCCGCGGCTGACCTACCGACGACGCCGCCGCTACGGCGTCGGCCGCGCTCTCGCTCTCTTCGACCATCGGACCCCTCCTCGTTGAGACCGACCGAGGGAGCGAATTCCCCCGGACTGTGAGGGATTCTGCCAAAGGCGACGCCCCTAGGTCGGAAAGTCGTCGAGTAGGCCGATGAAGTCGCTTGGCGTCGGCGAAGGCTGGACGTCATCGCTCATGAGTGCATCGTCCTCCTGGAATCCGGTCATGAGAAGAGCAGCAGCGCGGCGACCCCGGCTTCGATGGCCAAGCCGGCTGCGTTCTCCTTCGAGCGGGAACGATCGATGACGACCGATAGGGCACGGGCGACGAACGCACCGCCCCACGCCGCTCCGAGAACCATGGCGGCATCGCGGCTTCCGAGCAGTAGGACGGCCAGACCCGCGCCGATGAACAGTCCCCCGTAGGTCGCGCGGAACTCCGATACCCCGAGGCGTCCCGGCAGGTGCAGCCCGATGACCGCGCTGACCCGCTGCGGCCACACCAGACCGAGACATCCGGCGATGACCGACAAGGCCGCACCCACATACCCCGTACCGTTCATCGGGCTCATCTGCGCCGCGCCCGCACCCGGTCCAGTGTGGCGTTCCACAGCAGTTTTGCCGAGTGACTCAGTTGACGCTCGGCGAACGTGTGCTTGGTCAGTTCCGCCGTCGCCATAGCCCGGGTCGTCGCGGACACCTTCGAGATGTGCCCGGAGTCGAAGGGCGGTTGCGGGTCGTACTCGATCCCGAACTGAATCGCCTTGGCGCGCGCCTCGCCGGCCATCTCACCGGCCAGCCACAGCCCGAAGTCGATGCCCGCCGAGACGCCGGAGGCCGTGACGATCTTGCCCTCCCGGACGTAGCGGGCATCGTTAACGGGCGTCGCGCCGAACGTGCGCAGCATCGGCACCACCATCCAATGCGACGTCGCGCGCTTTCCCTCAAGGAGTCCGGCGGCGGCCAGAATCAGCGATCCGGAGCAGACCGATGTCGTCCACATCGACGTTTCGTTCGCGCGACGAATCCATTCGAGCAGCTTCTCGTCCCGGGCGTGCTCGAAGGTCGTCATGCCGCCGGGCACCACGATGACGTCCGGAGAGGGTGTTTCGTCGAAGGAGTGGGTCGCACCGACGACGAGCACGCCGGAGTCGGCCGTGACCGGACCGGGTTCGTGCCACACGAGACGAATCTCGGTACCCGGCATGGCGCGCAGCACCTCATAGGGTCCGATGAAATCCAGGGCGGTGAATCCGGGATAGAGGACGATGGCGATCGAAGTCATTTCTTTCCTTATGTTTGTCAGGCGAACGTCTTGCGGTACTGATCCGGCGGAACGCCGATCCGGCGAATGAAGGTGCGGCGCATGGTTTCCGGTGTCCCGAAGCCGCACCGCGCCGCGATCACCGCGACGGTGTCGCCGGACTCCTCGAGCTGACGGCGGGCGGCCTCGGTTCGGACCCTTTCCACATAGGCCCCGGGAGACTCGCCGACCTCGTCGGTGAAGACCCTCGTGAAGTGGCGTGGGCTCATGGCGGCACGGCGCGCCAGTTCCGCAATGCTGTGCGCTCCGGCAGGTTCGGCCTCGATTTCGGTCTGAACATCCTTGATCGGCGCACGTTTGGCCCGCGGCATCCAGACCGGGGTGGCGAACTGGGTCTGTCCACCCGGCCGGCGCAGGTAGAGAACCAGCCAGCGTGCCACCGTCTGGGCGACTTCAGTGCCGTAATCCTCTTCGACCAGGGCCAGCGCCAGATCGATGCCGGCGGTCACTCCGGCTGCGGTCCAGACGGTGTCCGTGCTTCGCAGGAAGATCGGCTCGCGATCCACTCTCACCGCGGGGAAGTCGCGGGCCAACTGGTCGGCAAAAGCCCAGTGCGTGGTCGCTCGGTGGCCGTCGAGCAACCCTGTCTGAGCCAGGATGAAGGCGCCGGTGCACACGCTGACCACCCGGCGCGACGCAGCGACAGCCCGGCCGATCCACGCCATCGTGGCCGGATCACGGCGAGCGGAATCGATGCCGTATCCGCCTGGGATCACCAGCGTGTCAATGTCTTTCGGGTTCGGCATCGACTCGGCGACGAACGCCAGGCTGCCCGCCGCCTGAACCGGTCCGCCGTCCGCCGACACCAGACTGACGCGATATCCGCCGTCGGTGATCAGCGCAGCACCGGTGAAGACGTCGTGGGGTCCGATGAGGTCCAACGCCTGGACACCGGGGAAGCCCACGAGGACGACCGAGCGCGTCATACCGACAGTCTGATCTGCCGCGGCGATGGCGTCTACGCCATACATCCCACAAATCAGGACACGACATCGCCGGTGAACCGGTGAAGGCGACCTAGACCGCCCACCACAGGGCGGCCGCCCCGGACCTCAAGTGGCTGCAGAAGACGATGGGGCACTCCTCCATCACAGTGACGGCCAACATCTACGCCGATCTGTACGACAACGAGCTCGACGAGGTCGCCAATGTCCTCGATCGGGTCATTGAGACCGGACACGAACCGGACAAGAAGAATCAACCAGGGCTTGAAGCGAGCTGAAATGCGAGGTCAGGGTGGTGGTCCCGGCTGGGATCGAACCAGCGACCTTCCGCGTGTGAAGCGGACGCTCTTCCACTGAGCCACGGGACCGGAGTGGCGGCGGCCCACGCCGACGGCGCCGCGGTCGAAGACTAGCACGCGCGGCATTTGCCCTGAGCATGCGGTCGACCAGTGGGATTTGTGGGCTCAAGGCACGGTGGACTATTGTCGACCATCGCGGCGTGCGGTTTTTCGCGCGCGGTGCGGATGTAGCGCAGTTGGTAGCGCATCACCTTGCCAAGGTGAGGGTCGCGGGTTCGAATCCCGTCATCCGCTCGGAGGTGCTAAAGGCATCAAACCCCAGCGGTGGAGTGGCCGAGTGGTGAGGCAACGGCCTGCAAAGCCGTGCACACGGGTTCGATTCCCGTCTCCACCTCCGATTTACGACCGGCGCGATTAGCTCAGCGGGAGAGCGCTTCCCTGACACGGAAGAGGTCACTGGTTCAATCCCAGTATCGCGCACCAGAGTTTTTACGGTTAGAAGGCAGTTTTCCCGCATCACCACCTGGCGCGATAACTCGCGCCGCGAACTGGCCCGACGACGAACTCCGCCCGAGGCCACCCGGGTCACCGGCGGTGGAGGTTGTGCCCGACGAGAAGGGCACCGGGGAGTTGACAGGCGAACAGGCCCGGGGCCGCCGACGAGGTCGACCGGCTGGGCGGCAACCCGTACCCGCTGTGCTGCTCGAGCGGCGACGCGTCGCCGTACCGGCAGGCCCGGAGCACGACTGGACACAAACGTCGATTGCGGCAGCACTAGGATGGCCACGCACGCCAAACTCGCTGGTACGGTGCCCAAAAGCCGGCAGCACCCCACGACAAGGACACTCATGTCCTCCGAGAACGGCACCACCTCCCGCCGCCACCTGCTGGCCGCCGTCCCCCTGCTGGCG
>NZ_JBBATF010000112.1:0-10281 GCF_040398885.1 Mycobacterium sp.
GACAATGGATTCCGGTGTTGCGGTGATAAAACCGGAGGGTCGGCTGAACCTGACGGCGGCCCCGGCATTGCGCGAGCAACTGCGCCGCTTGATCCAGGCCGGCAACACCCGACTGGTCGTCGACCTGTCCGGCGTGAGCGGCGTCGACTCCTCGGGTCTTGGCGCACTGATCTCCGGACTGAAGGCGGCCCGGCAGGCCGGCGGCGACCTGCGCATCGCCGCGCCCGGCCCGCAGGTCAGCGCAGTGTTGGAACTGACGAACCTGAATCGGGTTCTGGCGGTCGTCGACTCCGCGGGCGGCGCCTTCGACGGGCCGGGCTGACGCCGTGATCCTGGAGACCGTCACCGGTCCGCACACCCTCGACGAGATTCAGCAGACCCTCGACGACATGTGGGCGGCCCACCCCGAGGTGCCCGACGACATCCGGATGCAACTGGCCATCGCGGTCGCCGAGATCGGCGCCAACATCATCGAGCACGCCAGCGGCGGCCGGCCGATACCGGTCCGGATGGAGGTGCGCCTCCTGCCCGGCGAGGTGCACGTCGAGTTCACCGACCACGGCGCTTTCGCCGCGCAGGTGGACCTGACCGCCGACCCGGACCCCGTCGACGAGTTGGCCGAGCGCGGTCGCGGCCTGCGTCTGGCGCAGGCGGTGCTGGGCCGGCTGTCCTACCGCCGCAACCATGTGGCCAACCACTGGCTCCTGGTCAGCAAGCGGTTCGGCTAGCGGCCCTCATCGCCGGCGCCGACGGTGGTGAACCGCATGGTGCGCGCGACGGCGCCAGCCTCGGACCGCGAACCCACCCCGAGTTTGGTGAGCACGCTGTGCACATGGTTCTTGACGGTGTGCACCGTCACCGAGAGCCGGGATGCGATCTGCTGATTGGTCAGACCCTGTTCGAGTAGCCGCAGGATCTCCCGCTCGCGCTCGGTGAGCATGTCGTGGTTGCCGCCGGCTTCTGTCTCGGCAGCCGCGGCGTAGACCTGCCGCAGCAGGATCGCCGACACCTGCGCCGAACATTGCGCCGGGCCGTTGCCGGCACCGCGGATCAGCGTCAGAAGGTGTTCGAACGACTCCGAACGCAGATGCAGCCCGGCCACCCCGGCCTCGGCACAGGCGACTATCTCGGACTCCCGCTCCGGGGACAGGCCGGTGACGATCACCCGGGTGCGCGGATCCATGTCGAGGATCACCTGCAGCAGGGTGACGCTGTCCTTGGTGTCGATGTTGAGCACGACGACGTGCTTCAGGCCGACGTCGACGTTGGCGAACAGAGAGGGCAGGTCCCACGCACCCACGACGTCGAGGTGGTGCGCCGATAGCTGGGCGGCCAGGCACTCCCGGGCGAGCCTGCAGTCGTCCAAGACCACGACGTGGGTGCCGGTCAAAATCCGTTCCTCCCGTTCGATGTCGCCCCTCCAGTGTTAACCACAAAGCCTCCACGGCAAACAGCCGAGTCCGATTCGCCGATACCGGCCTGTGTTCAGCAGGATGAACCCCACCGGGATGTATTTGCTATCGCAACGAGCGTGGCCGGATTCGGGCAAGCCGGGACCACAACAGGACTGGATCCCGTTTCGCTCCAACGGTGGATGTACCGCGGCCACGGCACCGCCGAATAGTTGGAGTCAGTCGGCCAGTTCGCGCGAGAGGATGAGTCACCGTATGCCCCAGTCAGAACGGGGTCCGACCCCGGTGCAGGTGCCCAACGCCGATTCCGTCGCGGCGGTCGTCGCCAGGGCGGTGACGATCGACGCGGCCGCCGAATCGCTCACCGGCGTGGGCTGGCAGAGCCGGGTCGCCGGCAACAGGATCAACGTGGCCAATCGCGTCTTCGCCCGGTTCATCGACGACCAACCCGGACGACCCACCTGGGTGGTCTACGGCATCGGCGACAAGCCGCCGGTCCGGATCGTCGTCGCCAACCATCAAGCCGACCAGTGGGGTGAAGTCCGTTAGCAGCAGACCGGCTCCCAGTGTTCACGCCGCATCAGCGACGGTGATCTGCGCCCGAATCCGGTCCAGCGATTTCGCCAGCAGCCGCGAGACGTGCATCTGGGAGATGCCCACCCGCTCGGCGATCTGGGTCTGGGTCATGGACTCGAAGAACCGCATCATCAGCACGGTGCGCTCCCGCTGCGGCAGGGTGGCCAGCAGCTTGCGGAGCAACTCCCGGTTCTCGATCTGTTCCAGGCCGTGGTCGATCTGGCCGACGACGTCGGCAAGCGGCTGGCTGTCGTCGTCGTCCCGTCCGCCGCAGTCGATGGACAGCGTGGTGTAGGAGTTGGCGGCGATCAGGCAGTCGACGACCTCCTGACGCTCCACGCCCATCTCCGCGGCCAGTTCCGAGGCGGTCGGTGCGCGACCGAGGCGCTGGGACAACTCGGCGGTGGTCGCGTTCACCCGCAGGTGCAGTTCCTTGAGCCGGCGGGGGACCTTCACCGACCAGCCGTTGTCGCGGAAGTGCCGGCGGACCTCGCCCATGATGGTGGGCACCGCGAAGTACAGGAAGTTCGAACCGATCTCGACGTCGAAACGGGTGACGGCGTTGACCAGCCCGACCCGCGCCACCTGAACCAGGTCGTCGCGTGACTCCCCCCGGCCGTGGAAGCGGCGGGCGATGTGGTCTGCCAGCGCCAGATTGCGTTCGACGATCGCGTCGCGGCGGCGCAGGTACTCCGGCGAGCCGTGCTCCACCGCGGCCAGTGCCCGGAACTCCTCCAGCGTGGCGGAAACCTCGGGGTCCTGCGGGTGTGTCGACGAAAGCGGCGGGTTGGAATGTTCGATGGGAAGCACACTCAAATGGTGCGTGACCCGATCGGGCTGCCCAATAGATCGACGGAGCGAATCGCTATCTAGACCTCGGCGATCCGGGCACGCGGCGGCGACCGGCACGAGGTCCCGGCCGGTTGCGCATGACCCCGCCTCCGCGGGTCTACGGACCCCAGATCATCAGGTCCTCCATGCCGTTGTTCATGGTCACCGTGGTCGGCGGGGGGCCGGTGACGTCGAAGTGGATCTTGCCGCTGGACCGGGCGCCCTGCGCGATGGTGGCGCCGCTGATGTTGGTCGGGCTGGCCACCTCCCACAGCACCCGGTAGGCGGCACGGTATGGGGCCACGGCGTTGAACTGCGAAATCGCCGGTGTGACGCTTCCGCGGATGGCCTTGACGGTGGCGGTGGCCTCCCAGAGCGTTCCGGCCACCCGGTGGCCCGGCATCACGTCGGCGCTGGGCTGCAGATTGCCCACCTGCCAGCTGAGGACGACCTGGCCGACCGAGTCGGTCATGGTCAGCTCGCTGCCGAGCCTGCCGACCAGGGGATAGGCGGCTGAGGCCGGGGGCGCGGCGACCATCGCGGCGACGGTCGCCACCACGGCGGCTGTTCTGAGCGAAGGTGAGATTCCCGGCACGGATCCTCCAAGTATTCGGTGTGTCGTGGTGGTAGTTCACCGTGGCGCGCGGTTGCAAACCTGCACAGGTAGGTTCGCCTCATGGCTGCTGAGTTCAACGGCAAGATCGCCCTCGACATCCGCGACTCCGAACCGGACTGGGCCGCGTTCGCCGCACCCGCCGCGCCGGCGAACGCCCCCAACGTGCTCTACCTGGTCTGGGACGACGTCGGCATCGCCACCTGGGACTGCTTCGGCGGACTGGTGCAGATGCCGGCCATGACCCGCATCGCCGAACGGGGCGTCAAACTGACCCAGTTCCACACCACCGCGCTGTGCTCGCCCACCCGGGCCGCGCTGCTGACCGGGCGCAACCCCACCAGCGTCGGGATGGCCACCGTCGAGGAGTTCACCGACGGTTTCCCCAACTGCAGCGGCCGGATCCCCGACGACGCCGCACTGCTCTCCGAGGTCCTGGTCGGACGCGGCTGGAACACCTACTGCGTCGGCAAGTGGCATCTGACTCCACTGGAGGAGTCGAATCTGGCCGCCACCAAACGGCATTGGCCGCTCGGCCGCGGCTTCGAGCGGTTCTACGGCTTCCTCGGCGGGGAGACCGATCAGTGGTATCCCGACCTGGTCTACGACAACCATCCCGTCGACGCTCCGGCCACCCCGGAGCAGGGCTACCACCTGTCGGCGGACCTGGCCGACAAGACCATCCAGTTCATCCGGGACGCCAAGGTGATCGCCCCGGACAAGCCGTGGTTCACCTACCTGTGTCCCGGCGCCGGCCATGCGCCCCATCACGTGTTCAAGGAATGGGCCGACCGCTACGCCGGCACGTTCGACATGGGCTACGAGAAATACCGCGAGATCGTGCTGGCCAACCAGAAGAGGCTCGGGATCGTGCCGCCCGGCACCGAACTGTCGCCGATGAACCCCTACGCCGACGTGAAGGGACCCGACGGCCGGCCGTGGCCGGCGCAGGACACCGTGCGGCCGTGGGAATCGTTGTCGGACTCCGAAAAACGGCTGTTCGCCAGGATGGCCGAAGTGTTCGCCGGTTTCCTGTCCTACACCGACGCCCAGATCGACAGGGTGCTGGACTACCTGGAGGAGTCGGGCCAACTGGACAACACCATCATCGTGGTGATCTCCGACAACGGCGCCAGTGGCGAGGGCGGTCCCAACGGTTCGGTCAACGAGGTCAAGTTCTTCAACGGCTACATCGACACCGTCGAGGAGAGCCTGCGGTTCTACGACGAACTGGGCGGCCCGGCCACCTACAACCACTATCCGACCGGCTGGGCGATGGCGTTCAACACGCCCTACAAGCTGTTCAAGCGCTACGCCTCGCACGAAGGCGGCATCGCCGACACCGCGATCATCTCCTGGCCCGCCGGTATCAGCGCCCATGGCGAGGTGCGGGACAACTACGTCAACGTCGCCGACGTCACCCCGACCGTGTACGAACTGCTGGGCATCACCCCGCCGGACACCGTCGGCGGCGTCCCGCAGAGACCGATCGAAGGGGTGAGTTTCGCTGCGGCGCTGAAGGATTCGACCGCGAACACCGGTAAGGTCACGCAGTTCTACACCATGCTCGGCACCCGGGGAATCTGGCACGACGGCTGGTTCGCCAACACCGTCCACCCGGCCAGCCCGGCGGGCTGGTCGCACTTCGAAGACGACCGCTGGGAGCTGTTCAACATCGCCGCCGACCGCAGCCAGTGCCATGACCTCGCCGCGGCCCAACCGGGGAGACTGGCCGAACTCAAAGACCTGTGGTTCACCGAAGCCGGCAGATACAACGGGCTTCCGCTGGCCGACCTCAACATGCTGGAGACGATCACGCGGTTCCGCCCGATGCTGTCGGCGGGGCAGCAGACCTTCACCTACTACCCGGGCATCGCACCGGTGGGCCTGGGCGCGATGGTCGAACTGCGCGGGATGTCCTATTCGATTCTGGCCGAGGTCGATGTCGAGTCGCCGGATGCCGCGGGTGTGCTGTTCAAACAGGGCGGCGGCCACGGCGGGCACGTGTTGTTCGTCAAGGACCGCCGCCTGCACTACGTCTACAACTTCATGGGTGAGGACGAACAGGCGGTGGCCGGCCCCGAGCCGATCCCGTCGGGCAGGCACGTCTTCGGCGTGCGCTACGAGCGCACCGGCACCGCCGAGGGCAGCCACACCCCGGTCGGCACGGTGTCGCTGTACGTCGGCGACGCCGAAGTCGCCACCCTGGAGGGGGTGCGCACCCATCCGGTGACCTTCGGGCTCTCCGGCGCAGGGGTTCAGGTGGGCCGCAACAGCGGGCAGGCGGTGTGCGGCGCCTACACGGCGCCGTTCGCCTTCACCGGCGGAACCGTCGCCAAGGTGGTGGTGGACACCTCCGGCGCGCCGTATGTGGACCGTGAGAGGGAGTTGGCGCTGGCCTTCGCCCGGGACTGAGGTCTCGGTGTCACTCACCGGCGAATCCGGGGAGAGGACGGCACTCCCGCACACACGTACGGTGCCGACCGCCTAGGCTGTTGCGGTGCTCACCGAACTTGTCGACCTGCCTGGCGCCTCATTCCAGATGGGTTCGAAGGACTTCTACCCGGAAGAGGCGCCCATCCACACCGCCACCGTGGAGGCGTTCGCGATTGAACGCCACCCGGTGACCAACGCGCAGTTCGCGGCGTTCGTCGAGGCCACCGGGTACGTCACTGTCGCCGAACGCCCGCTGGACCCGGCTCTTTACCCGGGTGTGGCCGAAGAGGATCTGCTTCCGGGAGCGCTGATCTTCCGCCCGACCCCCGGCCCGGTGAACCTGCGCGACTGGCGGCAGTGGTGGGATTGGGCCTCCGGCGCCAACTGGCGCGCACCCTTCGGGCCCGGCAGCGACATCGCCGGCAAGGAGGATCACCCCGTCGTGCAGGTGGCCTATCCCGACGCCGGGGCCTACGCCGCCTGGGCCGGCCGGCGGCTGCCCACCGAGGCCGAGTTCGAATACGCCGCCGGCGCCGGCGTCACCACCGCCTACGCCTGGGGCGACGAGCCGACTTCGGACGGCAAGCTCATGGCCAACACCTGGCAGGGCCGATTCCCGTTCCAGAACAACGGCGCGCTGGGCTGGGTCGGCACCTCCCCGGTCGGCACGTTCCCGCCCAACGGGTTCGGTCTGATCGACATGATCGGCAACGTCTGGGAGTGGACCACCACGAAGTACTCCGAGCACGGCCACGTCCTGGACGCGCCGGCGAGTTCATGCTGCCCGACGTCGACCGAACCGGACCCGACCCTCATTCAGGCGCTCAAGGGCGGTTCGCATCTGTGCGCCCCGGAGTATTGCCACCGCTTCCGTCCCGCCGCCCGGTCCCCGCAGTCCCAGGACAGTTCCACCACCCACATCGGGTTCCGCTGCGTGGTCAGCCGGTAGCCGCGGCCGTGTTCCCGCCACCTGGGTGACCGCCCGCGTCGGTGTGCCGGGGCACCCGGTAGGCGGCGGAGGTGAAGGCGGTGTCTTCGAACATGCCCACCGGAGGCGCGGCGGTGGACAGCAGAGTCGCCCGCCCGTCGGCGAGGGCGATCGCGGGGGATGGCCGGCGCTGCCGTAGGTCAGGGTTCGCGGGACACCCGCACCGGGCCCGTCAGGTCCGAATCACTGCAATCCTCGACGCTAACACCGACGTAGGGTCAGGGGGGGGGCTTCGGTGGCCGCCGGTGAAAACCCCCGGATTTGGCCGGCGAGGTGGCCGTCACCTAGTATTCGGGGGTTGCCCGGGGCAGACCTCGGCCGGCCTCGTTCGCGAAGTCGGCCCCGCGTGCCCTCGGGTGACGAAGACCGCGCACGTCAGGTCCTTTCGGCCTGCCCAGGATGCCTTGGCGTGCACAACGTAGGGAGATCTGGTGATTCAGCAGGAATCGCGGCTCAAGGTCGCCGACAACACCGGCGCCAAGGAGATCTTGTGCATCCGGGTGCTCGGCGGCTCGTCGCGCCGGTACGCCGGCATCGGCGACATCATCGTGGCGACCGTCAAGGACGCCATCCCGGGCGGCAACGTCAAACGTGGCGACGTGGTCAAGGCCGTCGTGGTGCGCACCGTCAAGGAGCGTCGCCGGCCGGACGGCAGCTACATCAAGTTCGACGAGAACGCCGCTGTGATCATCAAGAACGACAACGACCCGCGTGGCACCCGCATCTTCGGCCCGGTCGGCCGTGAGTTGCGGGAGAAGCGCTTCATGAAGATCGTCTCGCTGGCCCCGGAGGTGCTGTAAGTGAAGATCCACAAGGGCGACACCGTGCTGGTGATCTCCGGCAAGGACAAGGGCGCCAAGGGCAAGGTCATCCAGGCCTTCCCGGAGCGCAACCGGGTTCTGGTCGAGGGTGTCAACCGGATCAAGAAGCACACCGCGAACTCGGCGAACGAGCGCGGGGCCTCGTCCGGCGGCATCGTCACGCAGGAGGCCGCGATCCACGTGTCCAACGTGATGGTCGTCGACTCCGACGGCAACCCGACCCGGGTCGGCTACCGCGTCGACGAGGAGACCGGCAAGCGGGTCCGCACTTCCAAGCGCAACGGCAAGGACATCAAGGCATGACAACGGATACCCATTCGCCGGCCCGGGCCGAGAAGGTTCAGCCGCGGCTGAAGCAGCGCTACCGCAACGAGATTCGCGACGCCCTGAACAAAGAGTTCGACTACGCCAACGTGATGCAGATCCCGGGCGTGCACAAGGTGGTCGTCAACATGGGTGTCGGCGACGCCGCCCGCGACGCCAAACTGATCAACGGCGCGGTCAACGACCTCGCGCTGATCACCGGTCAGAAGCCGGAGATCCGCAAGGCGACGAAGTCCATCGCCCAGTTCAAGCTGCGCGAGGGCATGCCGATCGGTGCCCGGGTGACCCTGCGCGGCGACCGGATGTGGGAGTTCCTGGATCGCCTGGTCTCGATCGCCCTGCCGCGTATCCGCGACTTCCGCGGTCTGAGCCCCAAGCAGTTCGACGGCCACGGCAACTACACCTTCGGACTGGCCGAGCAGTCGGTGTTCCACGAGATCGACGTGGACTCCATCGACCGGCCGCGCGGCATGGACATCACCGTCGTCACCTCGGCGACGAACGACGACGAGGGACGGGCGCTGTTGCGGGCGCTGGGCTTCCCGTTCAAGGAGAAGTGAGCAATGGCAAAGAAGGCGCTGGTCAACAAGGCCAGGAAGAAGCCGAAGTTCGCAGTGCGGGCCTACACCCGCTGCAACAAGTGCGGACGCCCGCACGCCGTGTACCGCAAGTTCGGCCTGTGCCGGATCTGCCTGCGCGAGATGGCACATGCCGGCGAACTGCCGGGCGTTCAGAAGTCCAGCTGGTAGGAGGGACGCGCAACCATGACCATGACTGATCCGATCGCCGACTTCCTCACCCGTCTGCGCAACGCCAACTCGGCCTACCACGACGAGGTGACCCTGCCGCACTCGAAGATCAAGGCCCACATCGCCGAGATCCTCAAGACCGAGGGTTACATCAGCGACTTCCGCACCGAGGATGCCCGGGTGGGCAAGGCGCTGGTGGTCAAGCTCAAGTACGGCCCCAACCGGGAGCGCAGCCTTGCCGGCCTGCGCCGGGTGTCCAAGCCTGGCTTGCGGGTCTACGCGAAGTCCACCAATCTGCCGCGGGTGCTCGGCGGGCTGGGCGTGGCGATCATCTCCACGTCCGCCGGCCTGAAGACCGACCGTCAGGCGGCACGTGAGGGCGTGGGCGGCGAAGTCCTCGCGTACGTGTGGTAGCCGGGGACAGGGAAAGCAGGGTTTAGACATGTCGCGTATTGGTAAGCAGCCGGTGCCGGTCCCGTCCGGCGTCGACGTCAACATCGACGGCCAGAACATCGCCGTCAAGGGCCCCAAGGGCGCCCTGGAACTGACCGTCGCGGAGCCGATCGTGTTGTCGCGCAACGACGACGGCGCCATCGTGGTCACCCGCCCCGACGACGAGCGGCGCAGCCGTTCGCTGCACGGGCTGTCGCGCACCCTGGTGGCCAACCTCATCACCGGGGTGACCGAGGGCTACACCACCAAGATGGAGATCTTCGGCGTCGGCTACCGCGTGCAGCAGAAGGGCAGCAACCTCGAGTTCGCCCTGGGCTACAGCCACCCGGTCGTCATCGAACCGCCCGACGGCATCACCTTCACGGTGGAGGCCCCCACGAAGTTCTCGGTGTCCGGAATCGACAAGCAGAAGGTCGGCCAGATCTCGGCGGTCATCCGTCGCCTGCGCCGCCCCGACCCGTACAAGGGCAAGGGCGTGCGGTACCACGGCGAGCAGATCCGCCGCAAGGTCGGAAAGACAGGTAAGTGACCATGGCCAGTACTCAGACAAACACCGTCGAGCGCAAGCCGGTCGGCACCACCGTCTCGGCCGCCCGCCGGGTCTCCCGGCTGCGCCGGCACAACCGGCTGCGCAAGAAGGTCGTGGGCACCGGGCAGCGTCCGCGCCTGGTGGTCAACCGCTCCTCGCGGCACATCCACGTGCAGTTGGTCAACGACGCCAACGGCACCACCCTGGCCGCCGCGTCGTCCATCGAGGCCGACGTCCGCGCGGTCGACGGCGACAAGAAGGCTCACGCCAAGCGGGTCGGCCAGTTGATCGCCGAGCGCGCCAAGGCCGCCGGCATCGAGGCCGTGGTCTTCGACCGCGGCGGCAACACCTACGGCGGCCGGATCGCCGCGCTCGCCGACGCCGCCCGCGAGAGCGGACTGAAGTTCTAGCCGGCGGGCAGGAGCGAAGCGACATGGGAATCAATGAGATGACGTACAACGGAAGGACCGCATGATGGCGGAGCAGACTTCGGCTCCCGAGGCGGCGCCGAACACCGGCGCCCCCACTGCGGGCAGCCGCACCGACGAG
>NZ_JBBATF010000113.1:0-10130 GCF_040398885.1 Mycobacterium sp.
CGGCGGCCAAACCGAAGATCGCCGACTACCCGTTCACCACCCTGGTGCCCAACCTGGGGGTGGTGTCGGCCGGCGAGCGCACCTTCACGGTGGCCGACGTGCCCGGGCTGATCCCGGGCGCCTCGCAGGGCCGCGGCCTGGGACTGGACTTCCTGCGCCACATCGAGCGCTGCGCGGTGCTGGTGCACGTCGTGGACTGCGCGACTCTCGAGCCCGGCCGCGACCCGGTCTCCGACATCGAGGCCGTCGAGGCCGAACTGGCCGCCTACCGTCCCACCCTGCAGGCCGACTCCACGCTGGGTGACCTGGCCGACCGGCCCCGTGCGGTGGTGCTCAACAAGATCGACGTGCCGGAGGCCCGCGAGCTCGCCGACTTCGTCCGCCCGGAGGTCGCGGCGCGCGGCTGGCCGGTCTTCGAGGTGTCCACCGTGAGCCGGGAAGGCCTGCGCGAGTTGACCTTCGGGCTGTGGGAGATGGTCGCCGCCTACCGGGCCGCGCAGCCTCCGGCGGTGGCGCGCCGCCCGGTGATCCGCCCCATCCCGGTGGACTCCAGTGGGTTCACCGTCGAGCCCGATCCCGGTCATCCCGGCGGCTTCATCGTGCGCGGCATCCGCCCGGAACGCTGGGTCGCCCAGACCGACTTCAACAACGACGAGGCGGTCGGCTACCTCGGTGACCGGCTGGCGCGCCTCGGCGTGGAGGACGAGTTGCTCAAGCGCGGGGCCACGGCCGGGTGCGCGGTGACGATCGGCGACATGACCTTCGACTGGGAGCCGCAGACGCCCGCCGGGGTGGACGTGACGCTGTCCGGTCGCGGCACCGACGTCCGGGTGGAGCGCAACGACCGGATCGGCGCCGCCGAGCGCCGAGAGGCCAAACGCCAGCGGCGCGAGTCCGAGGACGACGGGTGAGTGCCCACCGGGAGGCCGTCCGCGCCGCCCGCAGCATCGTCGTAAAAGTCGGCACCACCGCGCTGACCGACTCCGCCGGGCTGTTCGACGCCACCCGGCTTGCCGCGCTGGCCGAAGCCATCGAAGCCCGGATGAAGGCCGGCACCGACGTGGTGATCGTGTCCTCGGGCGCGATCGCCGCCGGGATCGAGCCGCTCGGCCTGCCCCGGCGGCCGACGGACCTGGCCACCAAACAGGCCGCCGCCAGCGTCGGGCAGGTGGCCCTGGTCAATGCCTGGAGCACCGCCTTCAGCCGCTATGACCGCACCGTCGGGCAGGTGCTGCTGACCGCACACGACATCTCCCAGCGGGTGCAGCACACCAACGCCCAGCGGACCTTGGACCGGCTGCGCGCACTGCACGCCGTGGCGATCGTCAACGAGAACGACACCGTGGCGACCGACGAGATCCGGTTCGGCGACAACGACCGGCTTTCGGCTCTGGTTTCCCATCTGGTCGGGGCCGAGGCCCTGGTGCTGCTATCCGACATCGACGGCCTCTACGATGCCGATCCTCGAAAAGGCAACGCGCGCTTCATCGCCGAGGTCGCCGGGCCGGATGACCTCGACGGTGTGGTGGCCGGGCAGGGCAGCCGGCTGGGCACCGGTGGGATGGCGTCGAAGTTGTCCTCGGCCCTGCTGGCCGCCGACGCCGGGGTGCCGGTGCTGCTGGCCGCGGCCGCCGACGCCGCCGACGCGCTCACCGGGGCCTCGGCCGGGACGGTGTTCGCCGCGCGGCCGACCCGGATGTCGGCCCGCCGGTTCTGGGTCCGCTACGCCGCCGACGCCGCCGGGTCGCTGAGCCTGGACGCCGGTGCGGTGCGGGCGGTGGTCGAGCAGCGCCGCTCGCTGCTGGCGGCCGGGATCACCGCGTGCACGGGACGGTTCTTCGGCGGCGACGTCGTGGAGTTGCACGGGCCGACGGGGGAGATGGTGGGCCGCGGGGTGGTCGCCTACGACGCCGCCGAACTGGCCACCATGATCGGGCGTTCGACCGCCGACCTGCCGGCCGAGTTACGCCGGCCGGCCGTTCACGCCGATGACTTGGTCCCGGCCTGACCGGCCAGCGTGCCGACCACCGTCACGGTCTTGCCGGCCAGCGCCACTGCCCTGCCGATTGTGGCGCGGATGACCGCGGCCCGCTGGACGGCCCGCTCCAGAGCGTCGTCATCCGCCTGACGCACCGGAATACCGTACTGGCGCGCGGTTGCCTCCACGCAATCCCGCACGGACGGGTCGGCCAGCACTAGCGAAGCCGGCAGACCGGGCTGAATGTCCTTGCCGCGCAACAGCCCCCGGCCGCGCACCTCGGCCGCGATGTAGAGGGTCGACACGCCCCGGTCCAGGGGTGGGTCGGCGACCACCGCGACGGCGGTCAGCGCGGCGTGCATCGCACCGGCGAGCACCAGGCCGCGGCCGGGGAACCGGTAGGCCGGCAGCCGGTCGACCTGTTTGGGGATCGAGTCGGTGAGCAGGTAGCCGATCAGTCGGCGGGTCCGGATCTCGGTGACCCGATCCCAGGCCACCTCGTCGCCGTCGAACTCGATTCCGCCCGGGCTGACCACCACAGAGCCGAATTGGTTGAGTTTGCGGGCCACCCCGCGCAGCGGTCCCGGCAGCTTGGGGAGGCGCGCGGCGAGTTCGCCGACGCCGACCCCCCACCGTTCGGTCGCCGGGCCCGGCTCGGGCCGCACCGGTTTGAGGACCGTCTGGCCGAACCCCACCGCCAGCGCGGTCACGACATCGAGAGGGGAGGTCATGCGGAGACCCTACGCCAACCGGCTTCCGGTGAGTTCCTCGGCGAGCAGTGTCAGCAACGGCGAGCACCCCCCGTCCAGCTTCACCGTCGCCAAATCGTCGCCGCGGGTGGGCCCACGGTTGACGATCGCCACCGGTATCGCCTTGGCGGCGGCGTGCCGCACGAAGCGATACCCGGAGAACACCGTCAGCGACGAGCCGGCCACCAGCAGTGCATCGGCGGAATCCACCAGTGAACAGGCCTGCTCTACAACCTCTTTGGCCACCGATTCGCCGAAATAGACGATGTCGGGCTTGAGCATGCCGCCGCATTGCGGGCAGTCGACGAACCGGAACGACTCGGTGTCGGTGACGACCGCGTCGGCGTCCGGGGCCACCGCCGGCCCACCCACCCGCTCGGCCCGCGCGGTGAAGCCGGGATTGGCGGCTTCCAGTTCCTCAGCCAGCGCGGCCCGCGACATGGCGTGTCCGCAGCCCAGGCAGACCACGCGCGCGTAGGTGCCGTGCAGGTTGATGACCCGCCTGCTGCCGGCCTTGGTGTGCAGCAGGTCGACGTTCTGGGTGATCACACCGGAGACCACCCCGGCCTGTTCCAGGGCGGCCAGGGCGCGGTGACCGGCGTTGGGTTCGGTCCGGGCCATATGACGCCAGCCCAGGTGGTTGCGCGCCCAGTAACGCTGCCGGAACTCGCGGCTGGCGGTGAACTGGCGGATGGTCATCGGGTTGGCCGGCGGGGAGTCCGGGCCGCGGTAGTCCGGGATGCCGGAGTCGGTGGAGATCCCGGCGCCGGTGAGAACCGCCACCCGCCTGCCGGTCAGCAGCGCGAGGAGTTCCGGGGCGTCCACACGTCGAGACTAAGGTCAGTTCGATCAGGCGGCGCGGCACCCCGCCACCGGGGATGGGCCACAATAGGGCGTGGACTTCTTCTCGGCCTACCGGCACGGATTCGCCCGGGTGGCGGCCTGCACACACCAGACCGTGCTGGCCGACCCCGCGGCCAACGCCGCCTCGGTGCTGCGGATCGCCCGGCAGTGCCACGACGACGGCGTCGCGGTGGCGGTTTTCCCCGAGTTGACGCTGTCCGGCTACTCCATCGAGGACATCCTGCTGCAGGACAGCCTGCTGGACGCCGTCGAGGCCGCGCTCGCCGACCTGGTGGCCGCCTCCGCCGACCTGCTGCCCGTGCTCGTCGTCGGCGCCCCGCTGCGCCACCTGCACCGGATCTACAACACCGCCGTGGTGATCCACCGCGGCCGGGTCCTCGGCGTGGCGGTCAAGTCCTACCTGCCGACCTACCGCGAGTTCTACGAGCGCCGCCAGGTGGCGGCGGGCGACGACACGAC
Organism: Mycobacterium sp.; assembly: GCF_040398885.1. GTDB lineage: Bacteria > Actinomycetota > Actinomycetes > Mycobacteriales > Mycobacteriaceae > Mycobacterium. The sequence goes on from NZ_JBBATF010000113.1 coordinate 4,051, forward strand.
CGGCACGATCCGCCTGCTCGGCGGCGATGTGCCGTTCGGACCCGACCTGCTGTTCGCCGCTTCCGATGTGGCCGGTCTGGTTTTGCACGTCGAGATCTGCGAGGACATGTTCGTGCCGGTGCCGCCGAGTGCGCTCGCGGCCCTGGCCGGGGCGACGGTGCTGGCCAACCTCTCCGGCAGCCCCATCACCATCGGCCGCGCCGAGGACCGCAGACTGCTGGCCCGCTCGGCCTCGGCGCGCTGCCTGGCCGCCTACCTCTACGCGGCCGCCGGAGAGGGCGAGTCCAGCACCGACCTGGCCTGGGACGGCCAGACGATGATCTACGAGAACGGCCGCCTGCTGGCGGAGTCGGAGCGCTTCCCCAGGGGGGAGCGCCGGTCGGTCGCCGACGTCGACCTCGATCTGCTGCGCGCCGAGCGGCTGCGGATGGGAACCTTCGACGACAACCGGCGTCACCACCAGGGCGCACTGGAATCCTTCCGGCGCATCGACTTTCGGCTCGAACCGCCGGGTGGCGACATCGGACTGCGCCGGGAGGTCGAGCGTTTCCCGTTCGTGCCCAGCGACCCGGTCCGGCTTGAGCAGGACTGCTACGAGGGCTACAACATCCAGGTCTCCGGCCTGGAGCAGCGACTGCGGGCGCTGGACCACCCCAAGGTCGTCATCGGGGTGTCGGGCGGCCTGGACTCCACCCACGCGCTGATCGTCGCGGCCAAGGCGATGGACCGGCAGGGCCGCCCGCGCAGCGACATCCTGGCGTTCACCCTGCCCGGTTTCGCCACCGGGGAGCGCACCAAAAACAACGCGATCGCGCTGTCCAAGGCCCTCGGGGTGTCCTTCTCCGAGATCGACATCCGGCCCACCGCGACGCTGATGCTCACCGAGATCGGGCACCCCTACGCCCGCGGCGAGCAGGTCTACGACGTCACCTTCGAAAACGTTCAGGCCGGCCTGCGCACCGACTACCTGTTCCGCATCGCCAACCAGCGCGGCGGGATCGTGCTGGGCACCGGTGACCTCTCGGAGTTGGCGCTGGGCTGGTCCACCTACGGCGTCGGGGACCAGATGAGCCACTACAACGTCAACGCCGGAGTGCCCAAGACCCTCATCCAGCACCTGATCCGGTGGGTCATCGGTTCAGGTCAGTTCGACGACGAGGTGGGGGAGACGCTGCAGTCCGTGCTGGACACCGAGATCACCCCGGAACTGGTGCCGGCCGGCGAGGGGGAGCAGGTCCAGAGCAGCGAAGCCACGGTGGGACCCTATGCGCTGCAAGACTTTTCGCTTTTCGGTGTGCTGCGCTACGGATTCCGGCCGTCCAAGGTCGCCTTCCTGGCCTGGCACGCCTGGAGCGACCCGGACCGGGGTGACTGGCCGCCGGGCTACCCGGCCGAAAAGCGGCCCGGCTACACCCTGGGGGAGATCCGGCACTGGCTGGCGGTCTTCGCCCAGCGCTACTTCTCCTTCAGCCAGTTCAAGCGCTCCGCGCTTCCCAACGGACCCAAGGTGTCCCACGGGGGATCGCTGTCGCCGCGTGGGGACTGGCGGGCGCCCTCGGACATGGCGGCCACCGTGTGGCTGCAGGAGATCGAACGGGAGATCCCGCAGGGCTGAGCGACCCTCAGTCGGGAGGCCGGACGCCCAGCACCCGCTGGATGTCGGCCTTCATCGCCTGCAGTTGGGCGCCCCAGTATCCCCAGCTGTGGGTTCCCGCGGGCGGGAAGTTGAACACGGCGTTGCGGCCGCCGGCGGCCAGGTACCTGCGCTGGAACTCCTTGGTGGTGTCCAGGGTGACGTTCTCCAGGTAGCCCGCCGAGAACGAGCCGAGCAGGGAGGGATCCGGATCCAACTCCGAGGGCGCTCCGGTGCCGCAGTAGACCCATACCGCCGTGCCGTTGGCCACCAGCCGGCCGATGTTGACGGTCGGGTCGTTGCGCGCCCAGGCGACGTCGCCCTTGGGGCCCCACATGTCGTAGGCGCTGTAGCCGCCGGCGTCGCGCATGGCGACGTTGATCAGGATCGGCCACAGCCCCACCGACGGGTTCAGGAACCCCGACAGCGAGGCCGCGAAGAGGAACTGGGTGGGATGCCAGATCGCCAGTGTCAGCGCCGGGCCGCCCGACATGGACAGTCCGACCACCGCGTTACCGGTCGGCTCGACGCCCTTGTTGGCCGCCAGCCAGGCCGGCAACTCGCGGGTCAGGAAAGTCTCCCACTTGTAGGTGACGGTGCCGGCGCGACCGGCCGCCGGCCGGTACCAGTCGGTGTAGAAACTCGACTGACCGCCGACGGGCATCACGACCGACAAGCCCGATTTCTCGTACCACTCGAACGCCGCGGTGTTGATGTCCCAGCCGTTGGTCTGGTCCTCGGCGCGCAACCCGTCCAGCAGGTAGACCGCCTGCCGGCCACCGCCCTGGAACTCCACGCGGATTCCGCGGCCCATCGCCGGGGAGGGCACGTCGAAGATCTCGATGGGGAGGCCCGGCCGGGAGAACGCGCCGGCGACCGGCGCAGGTAGGCAGGCCGCCGCCAGCAGCGCGGCGGCGGCCACCGCGGTGCACCGCGGTGGCCGGGAGTCCGTCCGGGACCTCATGGCCGGAAACTAGCAATCCCGGACCCCTGTCGCCGCGGGGCCATGCGGGCTGTGATCGCTTCGTTAGGCGATGGCGACGCGGCGGTTGTCGGCGGTCCCAACCGTCCGGTTGGCTGGCAGCGATACCCTGGTCGGATGAGTGTGGACATCGCCGCGGAAACCGACATCCGCGAGGCTGTGCACGACGCCGCCCGCCGCGCCCGGGTCGCCGCGCGCACCCTCGGGTCGCTGACCACCGCCGTGAAGGACCGGGCCCTGCATTCCGCCGCCGACTCCGTGCTGGCGCACACCGACCGGATCCTGGCCGCCAACGCCGCCGACCTGCGGGCGGCCCGGGCCGCCGGAACCCCCGAGGCGATGCTCGACCGGCTTGCCCTCAACCCGCAACGTGTCGACGGGATCGCCGCCGGCCTGCGCCAGGTCGCCGGTCTGCCGGATCCGGTCGGCGAGGTTCTGCGGGGGCGCACGATGCCCAACGGGCTGCGGGTGCGCCAGCAGCGGGTCCCCCTGGGTGTGGTGGGCATGGTCTACGAGGGCCGGCCCAACGTCACCGTCGACGCTTTCGGGCTGACGCTGAAGTCCGGCAACGCGGTGCTGCTGCGGGGCAGTTCCTCGGCGGCGCACTCCAACGCCGAACTGGTCGACGTCCTGCGCGGTGCGCTGCGAGTCGAGGGACTGCCCGAGGACTCCGTGCAGTTGCTGCCCAGCGCCGACCGCTCCAGCGTCACCCACCTGATCCAGGCCCGGGGCCTGGTCGACGTGGTGATCCCGCGCGGCGGGGCGGGCCTGATCGAGGCGGTGGTGCGCGACGCGTGCGTGCCGACCATCGAGACCGGTGTGGGCAACTGCCACGTCTACGTCCACGCCGACGCCGACCTCGACGTCGCCGAGCGAATCGTGTTGAACGCCAAGACCCGTCGGCCCAGTGTGTGCAACACCGCCGAGACGCTGCTGATCGACACCGCCCTGGCCGACACCGCCGGGCCGCGCCTGGTCGAGGCACTGCAGCGCGCCGGTGTCACCGTGCACGACGACCCGACCGAAGAGGAGTTGCGCGCCGAGTTCCTCTCGCTGGACATCGCGGTGGCCTACGTCGACGGCGTCGACGCCGCGATCGAGCACATCAACACCTACGGCACCGGCCACACCGAGGCGATCGTCACCCGCGATCTGGCTGCCGCACAACGGTTCACCGACGGCGTCGACGCCGCCGCGGTCATGGTCAACGCCTCCACCGCCTTCACCGACGGCGAGCAGTTCGGCTTCGGCGCCGAGATCGGCATCTCCACCCAGAAGCTGCACGCCCGCGGCCCGATGGGGCTGCCCGAACTGACCTCGACCAAGTGGATCGTCTACGGCGACGGCCACATTCGGCCCGCCTGAGGACTGGAGACTCCCCTGACCACCACACCCGCCCGCCCGGCCCCGCTGTTCGCCGACATCGCCGACGTCACCGCCAAGCTCACCGGGACCGGGTATCTGCCCGACACCGCGACCGCCACCGCGGTCTTCCTCGCCGACCGGCTCGGCAAGCCGCTGCTCGTGGAAGGCCCGGCCGGGGTGGGCAAGACCGAACTGGCCCGCGCGGTGGCCCAGGCCACCGGGTCGGGTCTGGTGCGGCTGCAGTGCTACGAGGGCGTCGACGAGGCCCGCGCGCTGTACGAGTGGAACCACGCCAAGCAGATCCTGCGCATCCAGTCCGGCTCCGGGGACTGGGAGGCGACCAGGGACGACGTGTTCAGCGAGGAGTTCCTGCTGTCCCGGCCGCTGCTGACCGCCATCCGCCGGACCGAACCCACCGTGCTGCTCATCGACGAGACCGACAAGGCCGACATCGAGATCGAGGGCCTGCTGCTCGAAGTGCTCTCGGACTTCGCTGTGACGGTGCCGGAACTGGGCACCATCACCGCAACCCGCAAACCGTTCGTGGTGCTGACCTCCAACGCCACCCGCGAGCTGTCCGAGGCGCTCAAACGCCGGTGTCTGTTCCTGCACATCGGCTTTCCCGACGCCGAACTGGAGCGGCGCATCCTGCTGTCCCGGGTGCCCGAACTACCCGAACGGCTCGCCGAGGAACTGGTCCGCATCGTCGGGGTGCTGCGCGGCATGCAACTCAAGAAACTGCCCTCGGTGGCCGAGACCATCGACTGGGGCCGGACCCTGCTGGCGCTGGGGATGGACACCATCGACGACGCCACCCTCGCCGCGACGCTGGGCGTGGTGCTCAAGCACCAGTCCGATCAGCTGCGCGCGGCCGGCGAGCTTCGGCTGAACTAGCGGGAGCAGAACCGAGATGGCAGTCCGCCGGACCCGACCGCCGCAGCCGCTGGCCCCGCACGGCCTGCCCGGCCACCTGGTCGGCTTCGTCGAAGCCCTTCGCGCACAGGGTATCTCGGTCGGGCCGTCGGAGACGGTGGACGCCGGCCAGGTGCTCAGCGCGCTGGACCTGTCCGACCGGGAGACGGTTCGCGAGGGCCTGGCCTGTGCGGTGCTGCGCCGTGCGGATCATCGGCAGACCTACGACGCCCTGTTCGACCTGTGGTGGCCGGCCGCCCTGGGCGGGCGCACCGTGCTGGAGGGTGAAACCGCCGGGCCACCCGCGCAACTCGATCCCCAGGACGTCGAGGCCATGCGCGGGATGCTGCTGGATCTGCTCACCGGCAATCCCGACATCGGCGATCTCGACGACCGGCTGGTGGCGATGATCGCCGCGATCGTGGAGGCCTACGGCCGTTACACCTCCAGCCGCGGCCCGTCGTACTCGTCATACCAGGCGCTCAAGGCGATGGGCCTGGACCAGTTGGAGGGCCGACTGCTGGCCGGGCTGCTCGCCCCGCACGGCGACGACCCTTCTCCCACCCAGGAACAGATCGCCAAATCCCTTGCCGCCCGGAAGATCGCGCAGCTGCGCCGGTTGGTGGAGGGTGAGACCAAGCGCCGAACCGCCGAGCAACTGGGCCGCGACCACGTACAGACCTACGGCATCCCGCAGCTGGCCGAGAACGTCGAGTTCCTGCGCGCCTCCGGAGACCAGCTTCGCCAGATGCGCCGGGTGGTCGCGCCGCTGGCCCGGATGCTGGCCACCCGACTGGCGGCCAAACGGCGGCGCCACCGGGCCGGGGCGATCGACCTGCGCAAGACGCTGCGCAGGTCGATGTCCACCGGCGGCGTCCCGATCGACCTCGTGCTGCGCAAACCCCGCCCGGCCCGCCCGGAACTGGTGGTGCTCTGCGATGTCTCCGGGTCGGTCGCCGGGTTCAGCCACTTCACCCTGCTGCTGGTGCACGCACTGCGCCAGCAGTTCTCCCGGGTCCGGGTCTTCGCCTTCATCGACACCACCGACGAGGTGACCCACCTGTTCGGCCCGGACGCCGACCTCGCCGTGGCGATCCAGCGCATCACCCGGGAGGCCGGGGTCTACACCCGCGACGGGCACTCCGACTACGGCAACGCGTTCGTCTCCTTCACCGAGAACTTCCCCGG
>NZ_JBBATF010000114.1:0-10094 GCF_040398885.1 Mycobacterium sp.
GGTGCCGGGCGCGGTGGCGAAGCCGTAGTCCAGCAGGCGCGCGGCCTGCTCCCAGGGCGCGATCGGTTGCCGGGTGCCGCGCAGCAGCACGGCGACCAGCCGCCGGCCGTCCCGGCTGGCCGCGCCGACGAACGTCTGCCCGGCGTCGTCGGTGTAGCCCGTCTTGCCGCCCAGCGCACCCGGGTAGTTGTAGAGCAGCTTGACGTCGTTCTCCACCGGGTACGGGTTGCCCGCGAAGTCGGGGAACGGGTACTCCCGGGTGCGCACGATGTCCGCGAAGACCGGGTTGTTGAACGCGTAGCGGTAGAACAGGCCGATGTCGTAGGCCGAGGTGCTCATACCGGGCCCGTCCAGACCCGACGGGGTGGCCACCCTGGTGTCCTTGCCGCCGAGCTTTGCGGCGAGGGTGTTGATCTTGCCGAGAGCGACATCCATGGCGACTCGCGGGTCGCTGCGCTCCTGCCCCCCGGAGCCGCCCATCGCCACGGCGAGGGCGTGCGCGGCGTCGTTGCCGGAGTACATCAGCAGGCCGTGCAGCAGATCGTTGACCGTGTAGCGTGCGCCGGGCTTGACGCCGACCTTGGTGCCCTCGGCGTCGGCGTCCCCCTGCGTTCCCTCGATGATCTTGTTGAGCGGAAGCTCCCTGATCGCCTGCGTCGCGGTCAGCACCTTGATGATGCTGGCCGGGCGGTGCCGCCCGTGCGGGTCCCGCGCGGCGATGACATCCCCGGTGTCGAGGTCGGCCACCAGCCAGGCCTCCGCCGAGACGTCGCCGGGCAGCGGCGGGGTGCCGGCCGCGACGATCACCCCGCACCCGCTCAGCGCCTCGCCGCCCACCGGGCTGGCCGGCACCGGCAGCGGCTGGGGCGGATCACCCGCGGCCGGAACCTCGGAGGAGTCCACCGCCGGCGGCGTGGACACCTTGTACGGGCAGCTGTTGGGATCCTGGGCCGGAACCGGGTCGGCCGCGGCCAGCGCTGGCGTGCCCGCCACCACCACCGCGGCGGCCAGGGCGGCGGCACGCGCCAGAAGTCGTGTCCCCATTCGTCGCAGATTAAGCGATCGGCGGCCGGTTTCCCGGGAGCCGCGCTGTGGGTCACAGCAGCCGGGAGGCCTCGCTGAGGACCCGGTGCAGGGTCTCGTAGATCGCGTCGAAGTCGTCCGGCCCGCTGATCAGCGGCGGGGCCAACTGCACCACCGGGTCGCCGCGGTCGTCGGCGCGGCAGTACAGCCCGGCCTCGAACAGCGCCGCGGACAGGAACCCGCGCAGCAGCCGTTCGCTCTCGTCCTCGTCGAAGGTCTCCCGGGTCTCCTTGTCCTTGACCAGTTCGATGCCGTAGAAGAAGCCCTCGCCACGCACGTCTCCGACGATCGGCAGCTCGAGCAGCCGCTCCAGCGCGGACCGGAAGACGGGGGCGTTGGTCTTGACGTGCTCGTTGATCTTCTCCCGCTCGAAGATGTCGAGGTTGGCCATCGCGGCGGCCGCCGAGACCGGGTGTCCGCCGAAGGTGTAGCCGTGGCCGAAGGTGGTCCTGCCGTCGTTGAACGGCTCGAAGAGCCGGTCGCTGGCGATCATCGCGCCGATCGGGGAGTAGCCCGAGCTCATACCCTTGGCGCAGGTGATGATGTCGGGCACGTAGCCGAAGTCCCCGAGATCGCTGGTGCAGGCGAACATCGCGCCGATCCGGCCGAAGGCGCAGATCGTCTCGTCCGAGACCAGCAGGACGTCGTATTCGTCGCAGATCTCGCGGACCCGCTCGAAGTACCCGGGCGGGGGCGGGAAGCAGCCGCCGGCGTTCTGCACCGGTTCCAGGAACACCGCGGCGACGGTGTCCGGGCCTTCGAACTCGATGGCTTCGGCGATCCGGTCGGCGCAGTAGCGTCCCCAGGCCTTGATGTCGGTGCGGTACTGCTCGGGCGCCCGGTAGAAGTTGGTGTTGGGCACCCGGAAACCGCCGGGGGTCAGCGGTTCGAAGGGCTCCTTGAAGCCGGGCAGGCCGGTGATGGCCAGCGCGCCCTGCGTGGTGCCGTGGTAGGCGATGGCGCGGGAGATGACCTTGTACTTGCTCGGCTTACCGGTCAGTTTGAAGAACTGTTTGGCCAGCTTCCACGCGCTCTCGACGGCCTCGCCGCCGCCGGTGGTGAAGAACACCCGGTTGAGGTCGCCGGGGGCGTAGCCGGCCAGCCGCTCGGCCAGTTCGATCGCCGGCGGGGTGGCATAGGACCAGAGCGGGAAGAACTCCAACGTCTCGGCCTGCTTGGCGGCCGCCTCGGCGATCTCCTTGCGGCCGTGCCCGACCTGAACCACGAACAATCCGGACAGTCCGTCGAAGTAGCGCTTGCCGTAGCTGTCCCAGATGTGCACGCCCTCGCCCCGGGTGATGATCGGCGGCGTCATTCCCCTGCCGTGCCGCGCGAAGTGGCCCCACAGGTGCCGGTCGGCCTTCTCGCCCAGCGCTACGGTCAACCGGTGCTCTTCGGAGAGCGTCATCGCGTACCCCAATTGTATTGTTGTTTAACGAGTTTCAGGTATACGAGGGTCTCCGTCGAGGTCACTCCCGGCACCGCGCGGATCTCGATGTTGAGCAGATCCAGCAGTTCGGAGTCGTCGGCGCAGACCACTTCCACGATCGCGTCGTAGGTGCCCGCGGTGAGCACCACGTAATCGACCGAATCGAGTTGGGCCAGCCGTTCGGCGACTTTGGTGACGTCGCCCTGGCAGCGGATGCCGATCATCGCCTGGCGGGAGAAGCCCAGTTGCATCGGGTCGGTGACCGCGACGATCTGCATGACCCCGGAGTCGATGAGCCGTTGCACCCGCTGCCGGACCGCCGCCTCCGACAGGCCGACGGCCTTGCCGATCCCGGCGTAGGACCGGCGCCCGTCCTGCTGCAACTTCTCGATGATCGCCTTGGACATCTCGTCGAGTTGCACCGGGCCGGACGGCCGCGGGCCGAGGGCGTGCAGGTCACGCATCCCTTGATTGTGCACGGAATCAGTTGTTTTGAGCAACGAAAGCGACGAAAACCGTAGCATTGGGTCGTGATCGCCAGCAGTTGGATCGACGGCGCACCGGTCACCACGGCCGGCGGACGCCACCAGGTCGTCAACCCGGCCACCGGCGACGTCGTCGCCGAACTCGCCCTGGCCACCCCCGCCGACGTCGACGTGGCGGTGGCCTCCGCCCGGGCCGCGCTGCCGGGCTGGGCGGGGGCGACCCCGGCGGAACGCTCGGCCGTGCTGTTCAAGCTCGCCGACCTGCTCGAGGCGCATGCCGCCGTCGTCATCGCCGAAGAGGTCGCCCAGACCGGCAAGCCGGTTCGGCTGGCCACCGAATTCGACGTGCCGGGCAGCATCGACAACATCGCGTTCTTCGCCGGCGCGGCCCGGCACCTCGAGGGCAAGGCCGCCGCTGAGTACTCCGCCGACCACACCTCGTCGATCCGCCGGGAGGCGGTCGGCGTGGTGGCCACCATCACCCCGTGGAACTACCCGCTGCAGATGGCGGTGTGGAAGGGGATCCCGGCGCTGGCGGCCGGTTGTTCGGTGGTCATCAAACCCGCCGAGATCACCCCGCTGACCACCCTGACCCTGGCCCGCCTGGCATCGGAGGCGGGCCTGCCCGACGGGGTGCTCAACGTGGTCACCGGAGCGGGCGGGGACGTCGGCCATACGCTTGCCGGTCATCCGGACGTGGACGTGGTCACCTTCACCGGATCCACCGCCGTCGGCCGGAAGGTCATGGCGGCCGCGGCGATTCACGGTCACCGCACCCAACTCGAACTCGGCGGCAAGGCGCCGTTCGTGGTGTTCGACGACGCCGACCTCGACGCCGCCGTGCACGGCGCGGTGGCCGGCGCCCTGATCAACTCCGGCCAGGACTGCACCGCGGCCACCCGGGCGATCGTCGCGGCCGACCTCTACGACGACTTCGTCGCCGGGGTGGCCGAACTGATGGGCAGAGTCGTCGTCGGCGACCCGCAGGACCCCGACACCGACCTCGGCCCGCTGATTTCCTTCGCCCACCGCGCCAAGGTGGCCGGCATGGTCGACCGCGCCCCGGCCCAGGGCGCCCGGGTGGTCACCGGCGGCAAGGCCCCCGACCTGCCCGGCGCCTACTACCTGCCCACCCTGCTGGCCGACGTCGGCGAGGACTCCGAGGCCTACCGCGACGAGATCTTCGGGCCGGTGCTGACCGTGCGCCGCCACGACGGCGACGACGACGCCCTGCGCCAGGCCAACGACACCGACTACGGACTGGCCGCCTCGGCGTGGACGCGTGACGTCTACCGCGCCCAGCGGGCGTCGCGGGAGATCAAAGCGGGTTGCGTGTGGATCAACGACCACATCCCGATCATCAGCGAGATGCCGCACGGCGGACTGGGCGCCTCCGGCTTCGGCAAGGACATGTCGGACTACTCCTTCGAGGAGTACCTGACCATCAAGCATGTGATGAGCGACATCACCGGTGTGCCCGAAAAGGGCTGGCACCGAACGATATTCAAACTGCGCTGAATCCGATCGGCGCGCGGCTAGCGCCGCTTGGTGAACTCCTCGCCGGTCTCCGGGTTGATCGCGGTCTCACCCGGCGGCAGGTTGGACAGGTCCGGGGCGATCACCGTCGGCATGTCGCCGGAGTCGGGCAGGCCCAGGGTCGGTTCGACGTTGACCGGGGGGGCCAGCACCAGGTCGGCACTGGACCGTCGCGGCAGGGTGTGGCCGTGGAAGAAGGACGGCGAGGCCATCCACCACAGCGCCATCACCACCAGGCCCAGCGCCAGTGCTCCGACGCCGACCACGGCCACCGCGCCGTAGCCGAAGATCGTGACGTTGTTGCCGTCGTCGTCGGTGAGCCAGTCGGGCTTGGCGTACTGGATCAGGCCGTAGACGAACACCGCGCCCAGGATCACCGCGCCCAGCAACGGAACCACCCCGCGCATCAGCAGATCGCGGCCGGACTTGGTGAGGTCCTTGCGGTAGAACCACACGCAGGCGAACCCGGTCAGGCCGTAGTAGAACGCGATCATCAGGCCCACCGAGCCGATCAGGGCGGTCAGCAGGTTCGGGCTGATCAGGGTGAACAGCAGGTAGAACAGGATCGACACCGCACCCATCGCGATCGTGGAGGTGGTCGGCGTCAGGTACCTGCGGTGGATCTTGGCGAACGAGTCCGGCAGGGCCTTGTAGACGCCCATCGACAGCGTGGTCCGGGCGGTCGGCAGGATCGTGGTCTGGGTCGACGCCGACGCAGAGGTCAGGATCGAGGCGGCCAGCAGTGCCAGTCCGACCTTGCCCAGCAAGCTGTCGCCGAACAGGTCGTGGCCCACGGCGGCGAAGACGTCGTCGGCGTTGTCCTGGTTGCCCAACCCGACACCCTCCTCGCCGACGCCGGCGAAGGCGATGGTCGCCACCGAGACCGTGGCGTAGGTGGCCAGCAGCAGGAAGGTCGAGATGACCGCGGCCCGGCCCGGGGTGGTGCCCGGGTCGTCGGACTCCTCGTTGCAGGCCACGGCGGTGTCCCAGCCCCAGTAGATGAACAGGGCGGTCAGCAGGGCCGGGGCGATCACGGTGGAGAAGTCCAGCCCGGCCGGCCAGAACCAGTCCAGCGACGGCTTGAGGGAGTAGCTCTCAGCCTGGCCGGTGTAGACCTTGAACAGCGCCACCGCGGCGAAGGCGATGAGCACGACCAGCTCGATTCCCAACAGGGCGTACTGAAGTCGCGCCGAGACCTCGATGCCGCGGTAGCAGATGTAGGTCATGATCACGATCCACAGGACGCCGGCCACCGTGGACCACAACGTGCTGGCGGCGAGGTCGGTCGCGCCGAACAGGGTGAACGAGTACGAGCCGGCGATCTGTGCCAGGTTGGCCATCACGATCACGTCGGCGGCGATGATGCCCCAGCCGCCCATCCAGCCGACCAGCGGGCCGAACGCCCGGGAGGCCCAGGTGAAGGTGGTGCCGCAGTCCGGTTCGGCCTTGTTGAGTTCCTGGTATGCCACCGCGATCATCCACATCGGGATGAAGGCCAGCAGGATGATCGCCGGCGCCTTGACCCCGGCCAGCAGTGCGCCACCGCTGGCCACGATCAGCCCGAGGCTGGCGGCCAGCGAGTAGGCCGGGGCGGTGGAGGCCATGCCGACCACGACGCTGGAGAGCAGGCCGAGCGCGCCGCCCTTGAGACCCTTGCTCTCGACCGGTTCGAGGGTGAGTTCGCCCTTGCTCATGGCAGGAGCGTACGGACACCTCGTCTGATCCGCGCGTCGTCCCGCGAACTCACCTCGCGAACATCAACGCGCGCTTGACCTCCTGAATCGCCTTGGTGACCTCGATACCGCGCGGGCAGGCCTCGGTGCAGTTGAACGTCGTGCGGCACCGCCATACCCCGTCGACTTCGTTGAGGATCTCGAGGCGCTCGGCGGCGCCCTCGTCGCGGCTGTCGAAGATGAACCGGTGGGCGTTGACGATCGCCGCCGGCCCGAAGTAGCTGCCCTCGTTCCAGAACACCGGACAGCTGGTGGTGCAGCAGGCGCACAGAATGCATTTGGTGGTGTCGTCGTAGCGGGCCCGGTCGGTCTGGCTCTGGATACGCTCCCGGGTCGGGGCGTTGCCGGTGGTGATGAGGTAGGGCTTGACCGCGCGGTAGGCGTCGAAGAACGGTTCCATGTCGACGACGAGGTCCTTCTCCACGGGCAGACCGCGGATCGGCTCGATGGTGATGGTCACCGGCTTGTCCGTCTTGGGCAGCAGGTCACGCATCAGCACCTTGCAGGCCAGCCGGTTGACTCCGTTGATCCGCATGGCATCCGAGCCGCACACGCCGTGCGCGCAGGACCGGCGGAAGCTCAGTGTGCCGTCCAGGTAGCTCTTCGCGTAGATCAGCAGATTCAGCAGCCGGTCCGACGGCAGGCATGGGACCCGGAAGCTCTGCCAGCCGCCGGCGTCGGCGAAGCGATCGGGGTTCTCCGGATCGAAGCGGGCGATCTTGAGGGTCACCATCACCGACCCGGGCGGAACGGGCGCGCTCTTCTCGGCCATCAGGCGGGATCCTTCATTAATACTTGCGCTCCATCGGCTCGTAGCGGGTCTGCACCACCGGCTTGTAGTCCAGCCGGATGTCGCTCAGCAGATCCGCACCTTCCTTGTAGGCCATGGTGTGCCGCATGTAGTTGGTGTCGTCGCGGTTGGGGTAGTCCTCGCGGGCGTGTCCGCCGCGGGATTCCTTGCGGTTGAGCGCGCTGGCCACCGTCACCTCGGCGAGTTCGAGCAGGAAGCCCAGTTCGATGGCTTCGAGCAGATCGCTGTTGTACCGCTTGCCCTTGTCCTGCACAGTGATCCGCGAGTAGCGCTCCTTGAGCGAGTGGATATCGGTGAGGGCCTGCTTGAGGGTCTCCTCGGTGCGGAACACCGCGGCGTTGTTGTCCATCGACTGCTGCAGTTCGCCGCGGATGTCGGCGACCCGCTCGTCACCGTGTTCGGAGAGGATGCCGGCCACCCAGCCGACCACCATGGCGGCCGGCTCGGGCGGCAGTTCGGTGCGCGGATTGCCCAGTGCGTAGTAGGCGGCGGCCAGGCCGGCCCGGCGCCCGAAGACGTTGATGTCCAGCAGCGAGTTGGTGCCCAGCCGGTTCGCGCCGTGCACCGAGACGCAGGCGCACTCGCCGGCGGCGTAGAGGCCGGGCACGACATTGGTGTTGTCCCGCAACACCTGTCCGATCACGGTGGTCGGAATGCCGCCCATGACGTAGTGGCAGGTCGGGTAGACCGGCACCAGTTCCTTGACCGGGTCCACACCCAGGTAGGTGCGGGAGAACTCGGTGATGTCGGGGAGCTTGGCCTCGAGCACGTCCTCGCCGAGGTGGCGGACGTCGATGTAGACGTAGTCCTTGTGCGGTCCGGCGCCGCGGCCCTCCAGCACCTCCAGGACCATCGAGCGGGCGACGATGTCGCGGGGGGCCAGGTCGACGATGGTGGGGGCGTAGCGCTCCATGAACCGTTCGCCCTCGCCGTTGAGCAGTCGGCCGCCCTCGCCGCGCACCGCCTCGGAGATCAGGATGCCCAGCCCCGCCAGGCCGGTCGGGTGGAACTGGTGGAACTCCATGTCCTCCAACGGAAGTCCCTTGCGGAACACGATGCCCAGCCCGTCCCCGGTCAGGGTGTGGGCGTTGGAGGTGGTCTTGTACATCCGGCCCGAGCCGCCGGTGGCCAGCACGATGGCCTTGGCGTGGAACACGTGGATGTCCCCGGTGGCCAGTTCGTAGGCCACCACGCCGGTGGCCACCGGGCCGCGGGCGGTCTCGGTCAGCACCAGGTCCAGGGCGTAGAACTCGTTGAAGAACTCCACGTCGTGCTTGACGCAGTTCTGATACAGCGTCTGCAGGATCATGTGGCCGGTGCGGTCGGCGGCGTAGCACGCCCGGCGCACCGGGGCCTTGCCGTGATCGCGGGTGTGGCCGCCGAACCGGCGCTGGTCGATCCGTCCCTCCGGGGTGCGGTTGAACGGCATGCCCATCTTCTCGAGGTCGAGGACCGCGTCGATGGCCTCCTTGCACATGATCTCGACGGCGTCCTGGTCGGCGAGGTAGTCGCCGCCCTTGACGGTGTCGAAGGTGTGCCACTCCCAGTTGTCGTCCTCGACGTTGGCCAGCGCGGCGCACATACCGCCCTGCGCGGCGCCGGTGTGGCTGCGGGTCGGGTAGAGCTTGGTCAGCACCGCGGTGCGCACCTTGGGGCCGGCCTCGACGGCGGCGCGCATTCCGGCGCCGCCGGCGCCCACGATCACGACGTCGTACTTGTGCTCCTGAATCATTGGCGTCCTAACCGATGTTCGGGTCGAAGGTCAACAGGGTGTAGGTGCCGACGACCAGAATCAACACCATCGAGATGGCCAGCAGGGTGTTCAGCCAGAACCGGGTGGAGTCCTTACGCGCGTAGTCGCCGATGATGGTCCGCATCCCGTTCCCGCCGTGCAGCTGGGCGAGCCAGAGCATCACCAGATCCCAGATCTGCCAGAACGGCGAGGCCCACCGTTGGGCGATGTAGTTGAAGTCGATGCGGTAGACGCCGTCTTCCATCATCAGGCCGATGAACAGGTGGCCGACCACCAGGAACATCAGCACGACGCCGGAGAACCGCATGAACAGCCAGGCGTACTTCTCGAAGTTCGGCATGCTGGTGTGCCGGCGGGGGGCGCGCGGGCTGTCCAGGCTTGCCGGGCGGTCGTGGTCGATTTCCCGGATGGGCGCCGGGCGGGTCACAGGAACCGCTCCGCCATGTGCATACCGAGCACGACGACGGCCGGAACCATCAGGATCAGCCAGGTCGCGGCGACCGCCCACAGCATCTGCCGTTGGTAGCGGGGACCCTTCCACCAGAAGTCGATCGCGATCACCCGCAGTCCGTTGAGCCCGTGGTAGAGCACGCAGGCCACCAGGCCCAGTTCCATCAGGCCGATGATCGGTGTCTTGTAGGTCTCGACGACCGCGTTGTAAGCCTCCGGACTGACCCGCACCAGCGCGGTGTCCAGCACGTGGACGAACAGGAAGAAGAAGATCGTCGCCCCGGTGATGCGGTGCAACACCCACGACCACATCGCCGGGTCGCCGCGGTAGAGAGACCGTCGCCGCGTCCTGCCAAGCGTGCTACTCATCAGCGCCTCCAACGCTCCGGTACAGGTGGACTCTAACTCCGTTTCCGCCGTGAAGAGGATGACGTGGAGATTACAGCCGGCGCCATCTGCCCCGGCGCCGATGCCGGTGAACGGAGAAACACTGCATGACAAGGCGATACAGACGACCGGGCAACGCCGTGAGCTAGGGCACAATGACCGGGGTGAGCACGCCGCTGACCCTGGAGATGATCAGGAACGCGCCCAAGGCCCTGCTGCACGATCACCTCGACGGCGGACTGCGTCCGGCGACCGTGATCGACATCGCCGGGCAGGTGGGATACGACGGGTTGCCGAGCACCGATCCGGCCGGGCTGGCCGACTGGTTCAGGACACGGGCCCACAGCGGCTCGCTGGTGCGGTACCTCGAACCGTTCGCCCACACCGTCGCGGTGATGCAGACCCCGGAGGCTCTGCACCGGGTTGC
>NZ_JBBATF010000115.1:0-10088 GCF_040398885.1 Mycobacterium sp.
AACACGCCGTACGGCGTTGCGAAGATCCTCGTCGTCGACACGGCTTCCAACACGGTGATCGCCACCATCGACGGCCCTGCAGCCCCGAACTACCTGACAGAAGTAGCTTTCAGCCCCGACGGGGCGCGCGTCTACGCTATCGGCCCCAGGACCAGTCAGACCGGAACACTTTCAGTTATCGATACCGCCACCAACACATTGACCGTGGTAATCGGTGGTCTGGGCAGCCCGCGCGCGTTAGCGGTCAGCCCCGACGGCACACGCATTTACATCAGTGCAGAACCCGATTTGTCGGTGTCGGTCATCGACAGCGTGACGTACGCGACCACGGCTAAGACCGTTGTCGGCAAATATCCGGCGGATTTGGCGGTCAGTCCCGACGGTAGCCGCATTTTCGTGGCCAGCGGTACTGCCGGCACCGTGTCAGTGATCGACACGTCCACCAACACGGTGAGCGCTGTCATCGTTGGCTTCAGCGCACCCGCCGGGGTTGCGGTCAGCCCCGACGGGAGCCGCGTCTACGTCGCCAATGCGAATGGCAATTACGTGTCAGTCATCGACACCGCGACCAACACCACGATCGGAGCAGTCGGTGTCGGCAATACTCCTTTTCGCCTTGCGGTCAGTCCCGACGGCACACGGATTTATGTAACCAATTACGACGGCAACAACGTCTCGGTCATCGACGCCACCAACGGCCCTCAAGCCCCCGCCGGGCCCGGAGGTGCAGGCGGCCCGGGCGGCAACGGCGGCCTGTTCAGCAACGGCGGCAACGGCGGCAGCGGTGGAATCGGTGGAACCGGGGCGGGGGCGGGAACCGGTAACGCGGGCGCATCGGGGACCAACGGAACGCCGGGCATCTTCGGCGCGATCGGAGGGGCCGGCGGCTCGGGAGGCGCCGGAGGACAAGGTGCCAACGCGGGCGCGGGTGGGACCGGAGGGAACGGCGGCTCAGCGGGGTAACAGGAACCCTTCCCGCATCACGCCGCACGTCCGTTCCGTCGGCCCCACACCACTGCAGCGGGTCACGACCGCAGGATTTGGCGGAGCTTGCCGCTGCGCGGCTCTTGTCGCGGCGTCTCGGCGGCGCAGGTGATCGTCACCTCGGTCACCCGGTGGCTCCGCAGGAAGTCGCGCACCCGGCGTTCCACCTCGCGCTGCACCGCGTCCCTGGCCGCCTCGTTGTCCACGTCAAGACGGATGGTGAGCTCACGGCGTCCGGTTCCGATGACCTGGAAGCGGTGGACGCCGGGACTCTCCTCGATGACGGCCCCCAGCGCCAGCGGCAGGATCTGTACCGGCCGATGCTCGATGTCCTCCAAGGTGAGGACGTCATTGGTCCGGCCCTCGACCGCGACGACCGGCAACGGGCTGCCGCAGGAACATGGATGGGGTTGCAGCACAACCCGATCGCCGAGGTCGTAGCGGATGATCGGCTGGACGCGGTTGGCGAGGTTCGTCACGAGCACGCTGTCGGACTGCACGCCGGGTGGCACCGGCCGGCGATCGGAGTCCACCGGTTCGAGGATGTACCAGTCCGAGTTGACGTGCAGGAACCCGCGGGTGCACTCGATGGCCAGTCCCGGCACCTCGGTTGCGGCGTACCCCTCGATCACCGCACACCCGAAGGCCCGGGTGACGGCCCCGCGCATGGCAGAGTTAACAATTCGCCTGCGCACAGGATGTTCACCGGTCTGATCCGGAGCCGGCCGGCGCGCTGCTCGGCGGCCAGCAGCACGAAGACGCTGGGGTAGCCGCTGAGCAGTGTGGGCTGGAACTCGTTCAACTCCGCGACGAGCTCATCGACCGGCCGCAGGACCGAGAGGACCCTGGTTCGGGCGGAGATGAAAGGGCTGACCCGCCGGGTGCGTTCGATGAACGTCACCGCTCCGAAGTGGCCCCCGGTGGCGAACAGCGCGGCGGTCCTGATGCCGCGTCTTGCGAGTGCGGCGAGGTTGATCCGCGCCATGACGGGCTGGGGCCGGGTGCGGCCGACGATGTTGTACACCCGCCAGGAACGCCGGTCGTGCAGCAGGATTGCCGGCTCCCCGGTGGTTCCGGAAGTGGTCGCGACGAGGTAGCGGCCAAGATACAACTGACCTACGCAATCCTCGCGGGCCAGGAAGTTGTTCTCAAGGTCCGCGAGGGTCACATCCGGGTCGGTGACCCAGTCGTCGAACCTGGACATCAGGGTCGGCTTGTCGAGGGCCGGCAGGGCCCTGACGTCGTCGACGTCTGACGGCAGATCGCGATAGCGATCCCGATAGAACGGCGACGACGTTCTCGCGTGGCGCACGAGGTTGCGCAGACGGCTCCGTTGCAGGCCGGCCAACCGCTGCGGGTCAAAGTGAGCTGATCGGATCGCGTCGGCGAGCAGGTAGGGCAGCGACTCCGACCATTCCATGACAACCACTTCAGCACGGCAACGGTGGGTCGGCGAGGGATAGGCTGATCTGGAGTGGGTGTCGGGCGGTCGGCGGCGCCGGAGGGGGCGAACTCGATGATTCTGGTGGGCTTGCGGATTGGCACGCAACCGCCCCTGGCCGTGCTGCGGGCGGCGCTGGTGGCGGCGCGGACGATGCGGCTGGAGTCGCTGATGCTCATCGACCACTTCCAGAACGTCTTTCCCCAGGCCTTGTGGGACCCCGAGTTCACCTGGGTCGCGGCCCAGCGGCCCAGCCCGCACGAGATGTTCGACTACCAGGTGATGATGGGCTGGCTGGCCCCGCGGCTGGGCCGGATGCGGCTGGGTGTCGGCGTGACCGAGGCCGTCCGGCGCCACCCCGTTCTGATCGCCCAGGCGATGCTGACGGCGTCGCATCTGACCAAGCGTGCCCCCATTCTCGGCATCGGCGCGGGGGAGCGGATGAACATCGGACCCTACGGTCTGGACTTCACCCACCCGGTGAGCCGGCTGGAGGAGGCGCTGCAGGTGATCCGGCTATGCCTGACATCCCGAGGACCGATTTCGTTCTCCGGCAGGCATTTCCAGCTGGACCGGGCGACCATGGACCTCAAGGCGCCACCCGGCCGGTTGCCCGAAATCTGGGTCGGTGGCCAAGGAAGCCGGATGCTGCGACTGGCCGGGCGGTACGGCGACGGGTGGTATCCGGCGTCGGTGGCGTCGCCGCAGGAGTATCACGAGAAGCTCACCGTGGTGCGCTCGGCCGCCACCGAGGCCGGACGCGAGGCGGCGGCCATCACCCCGGCCCTGCACCGCTTCGTGGTCTTCGGGAAAACCGAACGGGAGGCACGAGACATGCTGAGCAACAGGGCAATCCGCCTGCTGGGCCTGGGGGCTCCGGCTGACGTGTGGCGCCGGGCCGGAGTGACGCACCCACTGGGCGAGGGTTTCAACGCCATCGTCGACTTCGTGCCCGACCGGCACGATCGCGCACGGATCGAGGAGGCGATCGCCGCCGTGCCCGAGGAGGTCATGACCGAGGGATCTCTGCTGTGGGGCACTCCCGAACAGGTGACCGCCAAACTGCGGGCTTTCGGCGAGGCGGGTCTGCGCCATGTCGTCCTCGCGCCGGTGTCGAGTCTGGTCTCCAGGCGGGCGGCGCTGTACGGGCTTCGGGCCACCGCGCAGGTGGCTCGGGCGTTGCGTGACTGACCCAGCGGTCAGGGCTCGGCCGGCCTAACCGGCGGCGTGGGTGGTGTGACTGCGTGCCGCGGCGCACGCAGCCTGTGCGTCCTGCTTGTGGTCGAAGCAGCGATCCACGCCCGGCCCTTCGGCGAACCATTCGCCGGTGTCAAGCTGTCCCACCAGGTACCCGCCGGAGCGGTACAGGCCCGGCTTGATGCGCTTCCAGGCCATCGGGCCCGCCGCGTTCCGCAGCCAGCAGGTGAGCGCAGGCACCGGGCTCGTGCTCTCGTCAGCCAGCACTGCGACCGGTGCGGCCTCGCCGCCGTCGACCACGTGCGCGGTCATCACCCAGCCGAGGTCGTCGGTGTCGATCACGAGCAGCAGGTTGCCGACCCGCACCGCGTTCGCTCCTTCGACGCACCACGGCTCGCCGAGGCCGCCGCTGGCGCTGATGGCCTGGTGCACGATCTCGACGGCTCGGGTGCTTGGCTGCTGACGCCCTTCGCCCCGGCGCATGTGCGATTCCTCCCGACGACGACTGTGTGTCGCGCGCCTTCCTATCACCGGCTTCTGACAGAGGCGGGGGGAGCGGCGAGGCTTCAGGCATTCCTGGAGTTCAGGGCCTTGATCCGTCGTTGCTCGGCCAGCACGTTCTGGTAGTTCTCCCGCTCGGTGACGAGCCATTCGGGCTTCTCCGCCAGCAGCGCGTCGATCTGCTCGGTGGTGAGCGCTTCGGTGATGCCGCCGCGGGCGAGGCCGGAGATCGACACGCCGAGCTTGGCCGCCACGAGGTTCTTCGGGTGCGGCCCGTTCCTGCGCAGTTCCTTGAGCCACGGCGGCGGGTCCGCCTGCAGCGCGGCCAGTTCTTCGCGGGTGGTCGCGTTCTCCCGGAACTCGGCGGGCGTCGCGGGCAGGTACACGTCCAGCTTCCTGGCCGCCGTGGCGGGCTTCATCGACTGCGCGTTCGGCCGGCTCATGGCTTGAGCTTATCGGCGGGGCCCACCGGTAGCCTTATCTGGTGACCGGGCCTTCGCTCACCCTCGGGTACGTCCCCGGCGGGACGCCGGCGAAGTGGGCCCGGATCTGGGCACGGCGCCACCCCGAGGTTCCGCTGAGGCTTCGCGCCACCTCCGCGGCAGACGCGGCCGACGACGTGCGGGCCGGCAGCGTGGACCTCGCGTTGCTGCGACTTCCGGCCGACACCTCCGGTCTGGCCGTCATCCCGCTCTACGAGGAGACGACGGTGGCGGTGGTGCCGGCCGATCACCTTCTCAGTGCGGCCGACGAGGTCACCTCCGGGGATCTCGAGGGGGAGCCGACGGTGTTGGCACTCGACGATGTCGTAGCCTGGGTGGACGCTCCCGGCACCCCGATCGAACACCGTCCCGAAACCACCTTGGCTGCAATGGAACTCGTCGCCGCCGGGCTGGGAGTGCTGATCGTGCCGCAGTCGTTGGCCCGGCTGTATCACCGCAGGGACCTCAACTACCTCCCGATCGCCGACGCACCGACTTGTGTTGTCGCGCTTGCCTTCCCGGCAGGGCCACAGTCGGCGCTGGTCGAAGACTTCATCGGAATCGTGCGGGGCCGCAAACCCGGCTCGTCGCGCGGGCAGGCTCAGGCGGCGCCGAAGCGCAGCGCCCGGGAGAAGGCTTTCGCCAAGCAGGCCGCCCGCGCCGCCGCGGGGAAGGTGGCGCGCAAGCCGGGGCGGACCGGGCGTGGTCGACCGTGACGACGCGTATGCCCGCCCCCCACGCGCCAGCCGTGCGGGCCTGCGCGGCGGCCGGTGACGGCGACAGTCAGATGACGGGTTCCGGGAAAGCAGTTACAAGAGGCGAGCGCGTCCTTACACTCGCCTCGTGAACCTCGGCAAACTGATCTCGGACCTGGCGTCCGCACCTGTCCGGGCGGGCCTCGCGGCCGGCGAACTCGGACTGGCCGTCGCGGCCTACGGCCTCGGACTCGTGAAGCAGGCCCTCGGCGACGACCCCGCGCAGCAGATGGTCCCGGTGACCGACGTGCTCCCGGTGCGCGGGGCGATCGTCGGCGCCAACCGGGTCGCCGAGTACACCGAGGACGATCGGGCGCTGGGGCGGGTTCTGGCCCGCGGCGGGGCGGCGGACAAGCTGACCCGCCCCGGCGGGGTCGTGGACTTGCTGACCGCGTCCGGCGGCCTGCTCGACCGGATCACCGAGGGCAGTTCCCTGGAGCGGATCCTGGCCCCCGGGGGGCTCGTCGATCGGCTCCTCGCCGAGGACGGGCCGGTCGAGCGGCTCTTCGCCGAGGACGGCATGATCGACCGACTGCTTGCCGAGGACGGCGTCGTCGACAAGCTCACGGCCAAGGACGGACCGCTCGACCTGCTCACCGAGCAACTCGAGATCCTGAGCCGGCTGCAGCCTGCCGTGGAGGCGTTGACGCCCACCGCCGACACCCTCGAGACCGCCGTCGAAGGGCTCAACCGGATGGTCAACACCCTCAGTGGCATCGCCGACCGCATCCCCGGCCTGCGATCCTCGCGGTAGGCCGTCGACTGGGGCAAGCTGTCAGAATTTGTGCAGCGGCCCCTGCGCCCGTTTGTAGGTGCGTTTGAGCAGCACATCACGGAACCGGCCGTTGTCGATCAGCTTGATGCCGGCTCCGGCCACCTTGGGATTGCCGGCCAGCTTGTGGAAGTAACGGCCGCGCCGGTACTCCTTGCCCCACGCGACTTCCATGCGCTGGGCGTAGTTGGTGAAGTCGTCGGGCCCGCCGTTCTCCAGAGCGGCGATCGCACACTCCCCGGCGGCCAGGCCGGACTCCAGCGCCTTGGAGATCCCCGCCCCCGAGGCGGGCTTGCCCGCGCCCAGTGAGTCGCCGGTGAAAAGCACGCCCGGACGCCACGGCGGCCAGGCCGTGAAGCCCATCGGCAGCCGCCAGGCCCGCACGCTCTTGTTCTTCTTCAACTCCTCGATGGAGGGCAGCTTCCACTCCGGCGGCAGCGTGGCCAGGAACTCGCCGAGGAAGTGGGTGGCGTTGATGGACTGCCACTTGGCGTAGCTGTTGACGTAGCCCAGGCCGATGTTCAGCCGGCCGCCGCCCATCGGGAACACCCAGCCGTAGCCGGGCAACTGGTCGCCCTGGAACTCGAACTTCAGGTAGATGTCGAGGCTGTCGGAGTCGGCCACCTCGGCGTCCATCTCCGAGCGGATCGCGATGGCCGAATAGCCGTTGTACTCGGAGTCCAGTTTCAGCGCCCGCTTGATGGGGGAGTAGGCGCCGTCGGCGGCGATGACGGCGTCTCCCAACACCTTCTCGCCGCCCTTGAGGACCACCCCGACCACCCGGCCGCGATCGTCGAGCACGGGTTCGCTGACCTCGGCGCCCTGGCGCACCACCGCGCCGGCCTTCTCGGCGTGCTCGAGCAGCATGGTGTCCAGCAGCGTGCGGCTGACGGTGTGGCCGTGGTCGGGCATCCCGGGACGTTTGGGGAAGGACAGCTCCCAACGCGACGGGCTGAACACCGTCACCCGGTTGACCCGGTGAAAGCCGGCCACCTCCTCGGCCAGGCCCATCCTCTGCAGGTAGCTCACCGCGCGGGCGGTCAGGCCGTCGCCGCAGGGCTTGTCGCGGGGGAACACCGCCTTGTCCAGGACCACCACCTTGGCGCCGGTCTGGACAGCTTGCCAGGCGGCAGCCGCACCCGACGGCCCACCGCCCGCGATCACCAGGTCGAATCGGTTGGTCACATCTCGATGTTAGCGGGAGCCGACCCACTTTCCCCGCAGTAGAGTCCGGTGGGTGCGCAGGATCGCTGTCCCGCCGGCGGGGGGCAAGCCCGTGAAGGTCGACGCCCGCAGCGAGCGCTGGCGCGAGCACCGCAAGAAGGTGCGCGCCGAGATCGTCGACGCCGCGTTCCGGGCCATCGACCGGCAGGGCCCGCAGGTGAGCCTCAACGAGATCGCCGCCGAGGCCGGCACCGCCAAGCCCAAGATCTACCGGCACTTCAACGACAAGGCCGACCTGTTCGCCGCGATCGGCAAGCGACTGCGCGACATGCTGGTCGCGGCGATCTTCCCCACCATCGACCTGGCCACCGACCCCACCCGCGAAGTCGTCCGGCGCTGCGTGGCCGAGTACGTCTCCCTCGTCGAGGACCATCCGAACGTGCTGCGCTTCATCCTGCAGGGCCGGTTCCCGGAACCGGCCGAGTCCACCACCCGGGGACTCAACGAGGGACGCCAGATCACCATGGCGATCGCCGAGATGTTCAACGACGAACTGCGCGAGATGCGCCTCGACGGGTCGTCGCTGGAACTGGCCGCAGCGGCCTGCTTCGGCGCAGCGTCGGCGGCGACCGATTGGTGGCTCGGTTCCGATCCGGACAGTCCGCCGCGGATGCCGGCCGACAAATTCGTGGCGCACCTGACCACCGTCATGCTCGGCACCATCGCCGGCATCGCCGACCTGCTCGAAATCGGCCTCGACCCCGACCTGCCGCTGCGCAGCGCCGCGCCGCGCAACGCGGCGGTGGGCTGAGTGGGCGCGACACGCCAGGCACTACCCGTTGTGCTGGCCGTGGTTGTCCGACCCCACGGGTAGTGTTTGAGGCTGAGCCGGAAAAGGCGCACGAAATCGGTCGGATCGGGTCGGCCGCGACTGGAGTGGGGTTATCGGTGAGCAATGGCGTGAAGCTGATCGACCGGGCGTCGGCAATCAACTGGAACCGGGTCACAGACGAGAAGGACGCCGAGGTCTGGGAACGGCTGACCGGTAACTTCTGGCTTCCCGAGAAGGTCCCGGTGTCCAACGACATCCCGTCGTGGAACACCCTCACCGACTCCGAGAAGCAACTCACCATGCGGGTGTTCACCGGGCTGACGCTGCTGGACACCATCCAGGGCACCGTCGGCGCGGTAAGCCTGATCCCCGACGCCGTGACCCCGCACGAGCAGGCCGTGCTGACCAATATCGCGTTCATGGAGTCGGTGCACGCCAAGAGCTACAGCAACATCTTCTCGACGCTGTGCTCGTCGTCGGAGATCGACGAGGTGTTCCGCTGGTCGGAGGAGAACCCCAACCTGCAGCGCAAGGCGCACATCGTCATGGACTACTACCGCGGCGACGACCCGCTCAAGCGCAAGGTGGCCTCCACGCTGCTGGAGAGCTTCCTGTTCTACTCCGGGTTCTACCTGCCGATGTACTGGTCGAGCCGGGCCAAGCTCACCAACACCGCCGACATGATCCGGCTGATCATCCGCGACGAGGCCGTGCACGGTTACTACATCGGCTACAAGTTCCAGCGCGCCCTGGCCGAGCAGACCGAGGAGCGCCGGAGCGAGCTCAAGGACTACACCTACGAGTTGCTCTTCGAGCTCTACGACAACGAGACCGAGTATGCCCAGGACCTCTACGACGACGTCGGCCTGACCGAGGACGTCAAGAAGTTCCTGCGGTACAACGCCAACAAGGCGCTGATGAACCTGGGCTACGAGGCGCTGTTCCCGCGCGACGAGACCGACGTCAACCCGGCGATCCTGTCGGCGCTGTCGCCGAATGCCGACGAGAATCACGACTTCTTCTCCGGGTCGGGATCGTCCTACGTGATCGGCAAGGCGGTCGTCACCGAGGACGAGGACTGGGACTTCTGAGACGTCCCAGGTGAACGCCTGGTGAAAACGCTGGCGTGCCGGGCACTCGAAGGTGAAACTGGGAGGTATGTCCGCAGAGTCGCTCGGCCACCGAGTTCTCGAGTGGTTGCGTGCCGGTTACCCCGAAGGGGTGCCAGGTCCCGACCGTGTCCCGATCCTGTCGCTGCTGCGCAACACCCCGCTCAGTGAGGACGAGTTGAAGCAGGTGGTGCGGGAGATCGCCGCCCAGGAGTCCAGCGCCGAGGCGGGCCACCAGATCGGCCGCGACGAGATCGAACAGTTCATCGAGGGTGTGGCCCACCACCCCGGCAACCCCGATGACATCCGGCGGGTGGCGGGGAGGCTGGCGGCGGCCGGCTGGCCCCTGGAGTCGTTCTGAACCCTGCGCCTCGTGTGCTTCTGCCCCCGCCGAGTGGGAATCCACCGCGAAATTCCCGCGCGATTTCCGCGGTGAGCGCACGCTCGGTGATTCCGGCCGTGGCTTCGCGCACCGCTTACGCGTCGCGCAGCGATTCGGTGTCGATCACGAACCGGTAGCGGACGTCGCTGGAGATCACCCGCTCGTAGGCCTCGTTGATGTAATCCGGCTGGATCACCTCGATCTCCGACGCGATGCCATGCGCGGCGCAGAAGTCCAGCATCTCCTGGGTCTCGGCGATCCCGCCGATCACCGAACCGGCGATGCTGCGGCGCATCCCCATGATCGAGAACGGCTGCACCACAAGGGGACTCTCCGGAGCACCGAGTTCGACGAAGACGCCGTCGAGATCGACCATCCCCAGGTACCGGCCGAGGTCGAGGTTGGCCGAGACGGTGTTGAGGATGACGTCGAAGGAGTTGCGCAGGTTCTTGAAGGTGTCGGGGTCGCC
>NZ_JBBATF010000116.1:0-9892 GCF_040398885.1 Mycobacterium sp.
GTCGACGTAGCCTTCCTCGATGCGGTCGAACCGCAAGCCGAGCAACAGGTATTCGTCGATGAGGTGGTCCGGCTCCATGCCGTTCACGCTAACTGCAAGACTTGGGCCATGGCCCGGTTGAACGAACCCAGCCCATACGTGGAGTTCGACCGCAGCGATTGGCGCGCTCTGCGGATGGCCACGCCGCTCAAGCTCACCGAGGAGGAGCTGGTCGGTCTGCGCGGCCTGGGCGAGCAGATCGACCTGCTCGAGGTCGAGGAGGTGTTCCTGCCGCTGGCCCGGCTGATCCATCTCCAGGTGGCCGCCCGCCAGGGCCTGTTCGCCGCCACCGACGAATTCCTCGGCGAGCCGAGGCAGAACCCGGATCGCCCGGTGCCGTTCGTCATCGGCGTCGCCGGCAGCGTCGCCGTCGGTAAGTCGACGACGGCGCGCGTGCTGCAGGCGCTGCTGTCGCGCTGGGATGACCACCCGCGGGTCGACCTGGTCACCACCGATGGGTTCCTCTACCCGAACACCGAGTTGAACCGCCGGAACCTGATGCACCGCAAGGGTTTCCCGGAAAGCTACGACCGCCGCGCCCTGATGCGCTTCGTGACCTCGGTGAAGTCCGGCGCCGACCAGGTGTGCGCCCCGGTCTACTCACACCTGATCTACGACATCGTCCCGGGCGAGAAGCACGTCGTCACCCACCCGGACATCCTGATCCTGGAGGGGCTCAACGTTTTACAGACCGGGCCGACCCTGATGGTGTCGGACCTGTTCGACTTCTCGGTTTACGTCGACGCCCGCATCGAGGACATCGAGCAGTGGTACATCGAGCGGTTCCTGGCGATGCGGGCCGGCGCGTTCGCCGACCCGGCGTCGCACTTCCATCACTACGCCGGCCTGACCGATCGGCAGGCCGTCGCGGCCGCCCACGACATCTGGCGAACCATCAACCGGCCCAACCTGATCGAGAACATCCTGCCGACCCGTCCGCGGGCGACGGCGGTGTTGCGCAAGGATTCCGACCACTCGGTCAAGCGGCTCCGGCTGCGCAAGATCTAGACCGGATCGCCCGCCTTAGGGACTCCGTCCCGAGTCGTCGCCGGGCTAGGCGCCGAAGCGGCGGTGTCGCCGGCTGTAGTCCCGCAGCGCGCGGAGGAAGTCCACGCGCCGGAAATCCGGCCAGTGCGCCTCGGTGAACCACATCTCCGAGTAGGCGCTCTGCCACAGCAGGAACCCGGACAGCCGCTGCTCCCCCGAGGTCCGGATGACCAGATCCGGGTCGGGCTGACCGGAGGTGTAGAGATTTTCCGAGATGCCCTCGACGGTCACCGAGTCGATCATCTGCTCGGGTGTCGCGCCGTCGGCCATCTCCTTGGCCAGCAACTGGCGGACCGCGTCGACGATCTCCCGCCGACCGCCGTAACCGACCGCGACATTGACGTGAAACGAACCGGACGGCGCCGTCGAGGTGGCCGTGTCGACGGCGTCGCGCACCCGGCGCGCCGGTTGCTCGCCGAGCAGTTCCAGGTCCCCCACCGTGCGAACGCTCCAGCGATTGGCCGGTGCGCAGATCTCCTCGACCACATCGGTGATGATCTCGATCAGCGCCTCCAACTCCTCGGGATCGCGCTGCAGGTTCTCCGTCGACAGCAGATAGACGGTCGCCATCTCGATGCCCTCCCGGGCGCACCAGCGCAGCATCTCGGCGATCTTGGCCGCACCCATCCGGTAGCCGTAACTCACGTCGCAGTAACCTGCGTCGCGCGCCCACCGGCGGTTGCCGTCGCACAGCACGGCGATGTGGCGTGGAAGTGCGGACTTGGAGTTTGCAAGCTCCTGCCGCAACCGCATTTCGTAGAGCCGGTAGGCCGGTTCCTTGAGGCGCGGGGAAATGATCTCCACGACCACCAAGACTACTGTGGCCGTGGGAGAGGGAAGGGCGCTCTCCACGTCCGGCAGGGAGGTCCAGCAGAGAGGTGGACATGACCGCAGGTGCCGAGGTCGCCGAGCCGGACCGGGCCGGCCGGACCGATGCCGGGGAGGCCGAGGACTTTCCGGAAGCCGTCGTCGAGGGCGTCAGTCAGTTTCTGGGCAAGCCGCGGGCCCGCGGCTGGATCCATGTCGTGGCGGCGATCGTCGCGGCCGTGGCGGGCGCGACGCTGGTGTCGGTGTCGTGGTCGCTGCAGGGCACCCGGGCCGGGCTTGCCACGCTGATCTACACGATCACGATCGTGGGGATGTTCACCGTCAGCGGGACCTACCACCGGGTGAACTGGAAGTCGCCGGCCGCGCACAAGTGGATGATGCGGCTCGACCACTCGATGATCTTCGTCTTCATCGCCGGCAGCTACACGCCGTTCGCCCTTCTCGCGCTCCCCGAGCGCGACGGTTGGGTGCTGTTCTGGATCGTCTGGGGCGGCGCGCTGGCGGGTGTGCTGCTCAAGATGTGCTGGCCGTCGGCGCCGCGCTGGGTGGGGGTTCCGCTCTACCTGGTGCTGGGCTGGGTGGCGGTGTGGTTCGTCGGCCCCATCATGCACGGCGCCGGCGTGGCGGCCGTGGTGCTGCTCATAATCGGAGGCGTGCTCTACAGCATCGGCGGGGTGTTCTACGCGCTCAAGTGGCCCAACCCGTGGCCGACGACCTTCGGCCACCACGAGTTCTTCCACGCCTGCACCGCGGTGGCGGCGATCTGCCACTACGTCGCGATGTGGTTCGCCGTCTTCCGGTGAGGCGGCGTCACCCGCGCACGCCGAGAGCGTCGGCGAGATCCGCGGCGCCGGTGACCGGCAGGTCGCAGACCCGGCCGCGGCAGACGTAGGCCGCGTCGGCGCCGCCGATGCGGTCCCGGCCCTCCAGCAGTGGCACGGAGTCCACCAGGCCGCCGACGACGACCGTTCCGCCCGGTGCGATCAGGCGGGCGGCGGTCAGCAGGTCGGACTCCGGACCGCCGGTGGACACCGCCACCTGCAGCGGGCCGCGGACCGCCGCCTCGGCGACGGCCAGCCAGTGTCCGGCCGAGCGCGGCGCCCGGGCCAGCAGCGGGGAATGCGCCAGCAGGGCCTCCTCGGCCGCCGCGGAGTAGCGGGCCGCCCGATCGGCGTCGACCAGGTGCGCCGCGGTCAGCAGAGCCTCGGCGATCGACGACGCCCCCGACGGGGTGGCTCCGTCCATGGGGTCGGCGGGACGGACCACCAGCGACTCGGCGTCGTCGGCGGTGTCGAACCAGCGGCCGGGCCGGTCGGGGTCGGCGAAATGCCGCAGCGCCAGGTCGATCAGGTCGGTGGCGTGGGCCAGCCACCGCTGGTCGGCGGTCAACTGGT
The DNA here is from genome assembly GCF_040398885.1 of Mycobacterium sp. Classification (GTDB taxonomy): domain Bacteria; phylum Actinomycetota; class Actinomycetes; order Mycobacteriales; family Mycobacteriaceae; genus Mycobacterium. The sequence goes on from NZ_JBBATF010000116.1 coordinate 3,309, forward strand.
AGACCGCCAGCAGTCCGGTCGCCAGCATCGCGTGGTCCTCCAGGATGGCGGCGCTGTCCCCCACCCGGCCGCCGAGGCTGGCGCGCCGCAGCCGGCCGCCGACCAGATGCAGCCCGACGATCTGTTCGGCACATCCCAGCGCGGCATCCACCAGGCGTGAATCCCCCAGTGCCACGGCGGCTTCGGCAAGGGCGGTGATCGCCAGCCCATTCCAGGCCGTGACGACCTTGTCGTCGCGGCCGGGTTGGGGCCGGCTCCGCCGGACCTTCAACAGGGCGGCCCTGACCCGGTCGAACCGGTCGGCCTCTCCCGGCAGCGGGTCGAACTCGGCGGGCAGTTGCAGCACCGAACTCCCGTGCTCGAATGTCCCGTCCTCGGTGACGCCGAAAACGCTCGCCGCCCAGTGGCCGTCGTCGTCACCGAGGGCTGCGCGCAGTTGCGCCGGCGTCCACACGTACGTCGATCCCTCCACGCCCGCCGCGTCGGCGTCCAGCGAGGAGGTGAACACCCCGCCCTCGGCCAGGTCGGCCAGCAGGAACGCCGCGGTCTCGGCGGCCACCCGGCGGGCCAGCGGGTCACCGGTCCGCCGCGCCCAGTGCGCGTACACCCGCAACAGCAGGGCGTTGTCGTAGAGCATCTTCTCGAAGTGCGGCACCACCCAGTCGGCGTCGACGCTGTAGCGGGCGAAACCGCCGGCGAGTTGGTCGTAGATCCCGCCGCGGGCCATCGCTGTGCAGGTGCGCCGGACCGTGCCCAGCGGGACCGCGGATCCGGTGCGCTCGTGGCTGCGCAGGATGGCCTCGAGCAGGTGCGACGGCGGGAACTTCGGCGCAGCGCCGAAACCGCCCCGGACGGTGTCCTCGTCCCGCAGCGCCCCGGTGACCGCGTGATCGCACAATTCCGCGGTCACCTCCGGCCCCCCGGCAGGCAACCCGGCGGCCATCCGGCGCAACTCCCCGGCGATCCGGTCGCCGGCTTGTTCGACGTCGTCGCGCTGCTCGCGCCACGTGGTTCGCACCGCGGCCAGAAGATTCAGGAACCGCGGCTTGGGGAAGTAAGTGCCGCAGAAGAACGGCCGCCCGTCGGGAGTCAGGATGCAGGTCATCGGCCAGCCGCCCTGACCGGTCATCGCCACGGTGGCTTGCATGTAGACCGCGTCGAGGTCGGGGCGCTCCTCCCTATCGACCTTGATGCAGACGAACTCGTTCATCGCGGCGGCCACGGTCTCGTCCTCGAACGACTCGTGGGCCATCACATGGCACCAGTGGCAGGCGGCGTAGCCGATGGACAGCAGGATCGGCACGTCGCGGCGGGCGGCTTCGGCGAGCGCCTCGGGACCCCACTGCCTCCAGTGCACCGGGTTGTCGGCGTGCTGGCGCAGATACGGGCTGGTCGCGGCGGCGAGTTCGTTACCGGCCGGAGTCACCCTCGGGTTCCCTCTCCGGGTCGGGCGCGTCCCCCACGGCGGCATCCTCGGCCGCGTCGAAACTCTCGGGCACCCTCTTGAGGTGGCGGTTCATCGACCGCGCCAGCGCGAACACGCCGATGAGCAGCAGCACGACGATCAGCAGCCCGATCGGGCTGGCCTTGCCGAAGTCCGGACCGGTGTTCGCCGGCCCCTCAGCCACCAGGGTGACCAGCAGTGGGTGGGTCATCGTCAGTGGATAGCTCACTCGTAGGTCTCGATCCCGGCGAAAAGGTCGTCCTCTGGCAGCACGGCCGGCACCCGGGAGCGGGCCAACTCGAACTCCTCGGTGGGCCACAGCCGCTCCTGCCACTCTATCGGCGTGGCGAAGAAGAAACCGTCCGGGTCGATCTGGGTGGCGTGCGCCTTGAGGGCGTCGTCCCGCCGGGAGAAGTACGGCGCACAGTGCACCCGGGTGGTGACCCGCTTCTCGAACGGGTCCTTGTCGGGATCCCAGTTCTCCAGCCAACGGGCGAACGGGCCTTCAAGACCGTTCCTGGCGAACTCGTCCTGAATCAGTTGCATTCGCTGACGCAGGAACCCGTGGACGTAGTACAGCTTGCCGGCCGCCCACGCCGGGCCGGCCTCCGGGTGCGCCAGCGGGTCGGCGGCCACCTCGAAGGCCGCCACCGAAACCTGATGGCAGCGAATGTGATCCGGATGCGGATAACCACCGTTCTCGTCGTAGGTCGTGATCACGTGCGGCCGGAATTCGCGAATCACCCGGACCAGCCGGGCGACCGGTTCCTCCAGCGGCACCAACGCGAAGCAGCCGTCCGGCAGCGGCGGCGGCGGGTCGCCCTGGGGCAGGCCGGAGTCGACGAATCCCAGCCAGCGGTGTTCGACGCCCAGGATTTCCGCGGCCCGAGCCATCTCGTCGCGCCGGACGTCGGCGATGCGGCCGCGCATCTCGGGAACGTCCATCGCCGGGTTGAGGATGTCTCCGCGTTCGCCGCCGGTCAGGGTCACCACCATGACCCGGTCGCCCTCGTCGACATAACGCGCGCAAGTGGCCGCACCCTTGCTGGACTCATCGTCCGGGTGGGCGTGAATCGCCATCAGCCGCCGTTCGGTCACGTGTCCTCTGCCAGTCCCTCGGTTTCGCGTCGTGGCCTCCAATAGTCCCATTCGCCGTAGGGGTGCCCGCAACGGAGCCTGGCGCGGGCGGGCACACTGCACCCATGACCGACATGCCCACCGGCCACCGGGGCCCGTCGGCACGGTACGGCCGGCCGCCGCTGCCCGCCGCGACCCGGCGCCGCGTCGCGATGGCGTTGGCCGGGCTGACCACACTGCTCGGGCTGGGTGTTGCGGTCCTCGGTTTCCAGCGGTTCGAGAGGTCCGCCGTAGAGGGCAAGGCCGGGGTCTACGAGGTGCTCGACGGCCACACCGTGTCGGTTACGATCAGCGTGACCCGAAGGGACCCGTCGGTCCCTGTGGTCTGCATCGTGCGGTCGAAGGCGATCGACGGCGGGGAGACCGGACGCCGGGAGATCCTCGTCGGGCCGTCGGCCGAACGCGCCGTCCGGGTCACCACGACGGTCAAGTCCTACAGACCTTCGGTCATGGCCGACGTCTACGGCTGCGGCACGAAGGTCCCGCCCTACCTCACCGCACCGTAGCGGCCAGCAAACTCCGCAGCGGGAAACCGGGGTCCCGTCGCGCCGCCGGTGCTACACTTCGGAGGTGCACGGTTCCTGCTGGGAGCCGTGTATTGCTTAATTTCAGCGGGGTCGGAGCGTAGCGCGGGGGTGGGCCGCGGGGGTGAGCAATGCACGCGGGCCCGACCGTAACCCCGGCAGCAACGACACCCGCATCCGCGCATGGCGCGGAACACACGATCTAGGAGCGCGACGAGATGACCGAGAACCAGGTGGTCTGGCTGACGCAGGAGTCTTACGACCGGCTGAAGGCCGAACTGGATCAGTTGATCGCGAACCGTCCGGTCATCGCCGCCGAGATCAACGATCGCCGGGAGGAGGGCGACCTGCGGGAGAACGGCGGCTACCACGCCGCCCGCGAGCAGCAGGGCCAGGAGGAGGCCCGGATCCGCCAGCTTCAGGAACTGCTCAACACCGCCAAGGTCGGCGAGGCGCCCAAACAGTCCGGGGTCGCGCTGCCCGGTTCGGTGGTCACCGTGATCTACGACGGGGACGAGTCGGACTCCGAGACGTTCCTGATCGCCACCCGGCAGGAGATCGTCTCCGACGGCAAACTCGAGGTCTACTCGCCGAACTCACCCCTGGGCGCGGCGCTCCTCAACGCCGTCGAGGGCGAGACCCGCGAGTACACCGTGCCAAGCGGGGCCAAGGTCAAGGTCACGCTGAAAAAAGCCGAGCCTTACCACTCCTAGTCATGGCGAGGATCGCCGAAGACCTGCTTCTGCTGCTGCTCGACAACCCCGAGGCCCAGCCCCGTCTGGAACGCGCGGCACTCGGCCGGGTTCTCGCCGCCGGCCTGATCCTGGATCTGGCCCTGGACTGCCGGGTGCGCCCCGCGCAACCGGAGGACCCGGTGCCCGAGGGGCGTCTGATCGCGTTGGACGGGCCGGTTCCGCTGGATCCGTCGGTCCGGCCGGCGCTGGCGATGCTGCTTCAGCGACCGCTTACCCCGGCGGCGGCGGTTGCCACGCTGCGTGGGCAGGCCGAGGACGACGTTCTCGACCAACTGTTGCGCACCGGACAGATCCATCAGGTCTCGCTGACCGAAAACCGGTTGCGGCGCAATCACTATCGCTGGCCGGTGAAGAACCGGGCCCGGGTGGCGGTCATCCGGGCCGAGGTGCTCGGCGCGCTGTTCGAGAAGCGACGCCCCGCGCCGGTGATCGCGGCGGTCATCAGTCTTCTGTATGCCGCCGGCGGTCTGGGCGACGTGCTCGAACTCAACGAGGCCGGAGTGCGCGCCGCCGGTGAACGGGCGAACGAGATCGCCGGCGGCGACTGGCTGGACGCTTCGGACACCGCCCAGGTCAATCTGGAACTGACCGCCGCGGCGGTGTTGCCGGCCGCCCGCTAGGCCGCGAGTCAGCCCAGCGCCTGGCCCAGATCGGCGAGCAGGTCGGCGGGGTCCTCGATGCCCACCGACAGCCGCACCAGATCGTCGGGTACCTCCAGTTGCGAACCTGCCGTCGAGGCGTGCGTCATGGCGCCGGGATACTCGATCAGCGACTCCACTCCGCCGAGCGACTCCGCGAGAATGAAAATCCCTGTCCTCGAACAGAATTCGCGGGCGGCCTGCGGACCACCCCGCATCCGCACCGACACCATTCCGCCGAATCCCCGCATCTGGCGGGCGGCGACCGCGTGGCCGGGATGGTCGGGCAGTCCCGGATAGAGCACCCGGTCCACGGACGGGTGACCGGCCAGGAACTCCGCCACCAGGGCGGCGTTGTCGCTGTGCCGCCGCATCCGCAGTTCCAGCGTCTTCAGACCCCGCATCGTGAGATAGGCGTCGAAGGGCCCGGGCACCGCGCCGGCACCGTTCTGCAGGAACGCGAAGGCGGCGTCGAGTTCCTCGTCGTCGGTCACCAACGCGCCGCCGACGACGTCGGAGTGACCGCCGATGTACTTCGTCGTCGAGTGCAGGACGATATCGGCGCCCAGGGCCAGCGGCTGCTGCAGCGCGGGCGAGGCGAAGGTGTTGTCCACCAGAACCTTTGCGCCGGCGCCGCGGCCGATGTCGGCGACGGCGGCGATGTCGGCGATCGACAGCAGCGGATTGGTCGGCGTCTCCACCCAGATCATCCTGGTGTGGTCGGTGACCGCGGCCCGGACGGCGTCGAGATCGGCCAGGTGTACCGCGGTGTGCTCCACACCCCAGTGCCGAAACACCTTGTCGATCAGGCGAAATGTGCCGCCGTAGGCGTCGTCGGGAATGACGATGTGGTCACCGGGACGCAGCACCGAACGCAGCGCGCAGTCAGTGGCGGCCATCCCGGAACTGAACGCCCGCCCGAACGTGCCGTCCTCCACGGCGGCCAGGACCCTCTCCAGCGCGGCCCGGGTGGGGTTGCCGGTGCGGGCGTATTCGAACCCGCCCCGCAGGCCGCCCACCCCGTCCTGGGCGAAGGTGCTGCTCGCGTAGATCGGCGCGTTGACCGCCCCCGTCGCCGGGTCCGGGCGAAAGCCGGCGTGGATCGCCCTGGTGGCGAAGCCATGGCCGTCGTGTCCGTCAGGGCCCACCTGTTCGTCGGCCATCGGTCAGGCGGTGGCCGGAGCCACCGTCCCGCCGCTGAGCTTGCGATAGGCGTAGACGACGAACAGCAGGGCGATCGGCGCCGCCAGCAGCAACCCGATACCGCAGAGCATCGCACCGGCCACCAGCAGAGCACCGCTGAGCAGCCAAGCCAGCAGCGCCGCACCGAAGTTCGCCCGGGCCAGGCCGATGCTGGCCCGGATGCCGTTGAGCGGCGACAGACCGCGGTCGACGATCACGACGGTGGTGAACACCGTGAAGATCGCCACCGCGGCGGCGGCCAGAAACGACAGCAGGCCTCCGACGACGGGCACTTGCTGAAGCGGGAAGGTGACCAACGAGGACACCACGCCGACGATCAGCGCCGCCAGCAAAACCGACGCCACCTTGCGGGGACGGAAGAAGGACCCGACGGTGACCGGCCTGCCGTCGGCGATGTCCAGCAACCCGCTGTAGTAAGCCGACGAAATCGCACCGATCAGAACGAAGAAGACGATCCAGCCGATCATCGAGACGGCGATTGCGGCACCGGAAAGATCAGGAATGACGACTTCGGTCACGCCATTGGCCGATTCGTAGACGTCCACGGTCTCGGGCGAGACGATGTTGAGCAGCCACACGAACAGCGCCGTTGCCGCCGAGAGGATCAGGCCGAGGAGCAGTGTGGCCAACAGGACCGGAACCGCGTTCTTGCTGAACTTGTTCCAGGCCCACGAAAACCCTTCGCCGACACTGAAAGCCGGCCGCCCGTATCCCGGGGGTGGCGGTGCCCAGCCGCCCCCGGCCGGGGGCGGGGGCGGGTAGGCCCCCGGCGGGTAGGCGCCCGGCGGGTAGGCGCCCGGCGGGTAGGCGCCCTGGGGGGCGCCCTGGGGGGCGCCGTAGCCACCCGGTCCGCCCCACCCCGGCGGCGGCGGGGAGGCGCCGG
>NZ_JBBATF010000117.1:0-9876 GCF_040398885.1 Mycobacterium sp.
GGCTTGCCGGCGGCGGTGGCAGCAGAACCGGGATCTCGCCCGTCGCGGCGGCGCCCGGCTTGGGTGCGGCCGGCGCCGCCTGGGCCGCATTGGCCGGGGCCGGCGGCTTCTCGTCGGGCAGCTTGGTGTTCAACGAAGGCGGCGGGGCGCCCTCGGCGGGCTTGGGCTGCCCCACCACGATCCAGTTGCCGGCCGGATCCTTGACCAGATGGGCGGTGTCCCGGGACGGGATCATCCCGAGGTTGCGCGCAGCGTCGGCCAGCGCCGGGGCGGACTGGGCCTCCAGGACGTCGCGCTCGAGGCCTTCCTTCTGCTGAGCCAGGGCGTCGTTGAGGGCCCGGGCATTTCCCAGCTGATAGGACCGCTGTGCGGCGTCGGTGGACAGCCAGAGGGTGATCCCCAAGCCGAGCGCCAGCGCGGCGATCACCAGCACCACGAACGGAACTCTGGCCACCAGGCTGCGCGGGCTGAGGTCGAGGGTCGCCAGCCTGGCCAGCAGCCGCTCCCGTAGCGGCGTCCGGATCACTTTGGGAGCCTTGGCTTTACGGGCCTTCGCGCGGGCCTTGGCCTGACTGGTGCTCTTCGGCCGGGCCGGACGCTCGGCCGGCCGGCCGGCCGGCGCGGTCTGCGGGCCCTGACGCTGCGCGCGTGGCTCCTGGGGGCGGCGCTTACCCTTGCGCGACGACGCCTCCACCGCGCCGCTACGGCCGGTGTGCCTGCGACGAGCGGTTTCGTCGGCGGCGGTGCGGCTGGCTGGCTTGTGCCCGACCTTCATCTACGAAACCTCTCCATCGCAACGTTCGATCGCGCGCAGGCGAACCGGGGCGCTGCGCGGGTTGCGCTGCACCTCGGCGGCGCCGGCCCGCTCAGCCCCGCGGGTCAGCGCCACGAATTCCGGTCCGTAGCCGGGCAATTCGACCGGCAGTCCTTCCGGGGACCGGGAGGAAGTCGCGGCCGCGAAGGCCGTCTTGACGATCCGGTCCTCCAGTGACTGGTAGGCCATCACGACGATGCGTCCGGCCGGGCGCAGCGCGGCCAGCGCGGCGGGCAGCGCCTGGCTCAGCGAGTCCAGTTCGGCGTTGACCGCGATTCGCAGCGCCTGGAAGGTGCGCTTGGCCGGATGGCCACCGGTCCGCCGGGCCGGCGCCGGAATGGCGTCGTAGAGGGTCTGCACCAACTGACCGGTGCGGGTGAAAGGCGTCCGCGCGCGCCGTTCGACGATGAATCCGGCGATCCGGGCGGCGAACTTCTCCTCGCCGTACCGGCGCAGGACGTCGGCGAGTCGGTTCCGGTCCCAGGTGTTGAGGATCTCGGCTGCCGTCAGGTCGGCGTCGCGATCCATCCGCATGTCCAGGGGTGCGTCCTGGGCGTAGGAAAAGCCGCGCTCGGGCCGGTCGAGTTGCATCGACGAGACGCCGAGGTCGAACAGCACGCCGTCGACGGAAGCCGTTGCAGCCAAGCCGTTCTCACGCAGCGCCTCCGCGATTCCGTCATAGCGGGTGTGCACCAGGGTGACCCGGTCACCGAAGGGGGCCAGCCGCCGTCCGGTGATGGCCAGCGCGTCGGGATCGCGGTCCAGACCGATCAGGCGCAGGCCGGGGAACCGTTCCAGGAAGCGCTCGGCGTGACCGCCGGCTCCCAACGTCGCATCGACCAGCACCGCGCCGGATCCGTCGGCCGCGGCGCGGGTGAGCGCGGGCGCGAGCAGTTCGACGCAGCGCTCGAGCAGGACGGGGACGTGACCGTGGTCCGTGCGGTCTGCCACTGCACAGCCTCCCACTCGGTAAGTCGCCGGTGCGGCGAGGTCCCTGTCCGAGTGGGCGAACCTGGCGTCGGGGAAGTACGCCAGGGTCGGCTCGGGCAGAGACCACGCCGCACCGGCGCGCGGCTCAGATGATGTCGCTGAGCGCTTCATCGCTGGCAGCGGAGAAATTCTCTTCGTGGGTCTGCTGGTAGTCCTGCCAGGACCGGGCGTCCCAGATCTCCAGGAAGTCCACCGCCCCGATGACCACGCAGTCCTTGGTGAGACCGGCGTAGCGCCGGTGGTCGGCCGACAGGGTGATCCGGCCCTGCGAATCAGGGTGCTGCTCATCGGTGCCGGCCGCCAGGTTGCGCAGGAAGGCCCGCGCCTCCGGGTTGCTGCGCGAGGTGGCCGCGGCCCGTCGGGCCAGTGTCTCGAACTGGGTTCGGGGGTAGACCGCCAGGCTGTGGTCCTGGCTCTTGGTGACCATCAGCCCGCCCGCCAGCGCGTCGCGGAACTTCGCAGGCAGCGTCAGCCGGCCTTTGTCGTCCAGCTTGGGCGTGTAGGTGCCGAGGAACATCCACAGCACCTCCTGATCACGCCGGCGAAGCGCGGGCCACTTCGCTCCCGCTACGATACCCCACAATGCCCCACTTTGCTCCACAACCTGGGCGGAAAACGACCAAAATCCCCCCAAATTAGGCCGAACAAGGGTCAGCAGACCGCCGGAATTCCGCAGAACACGGCGTCAGCCCAGTTGAAGACCTACCCGGGATGGTGGGGGAAGGTGGGGCGGCCACATCGGGACGCGCCGAGACAGTGTCCGGATCGCGACTTCGGCGAGACGCGGCGGAGTGACGGAACCGGGGCGCGCTTTCAGCGCAGAAGCGGGTCTACTCGTCGAACCGGCGACGGAACCGGTCCTCCATGCGGTTGGTGAACGATCCGCCGGCGCCGCCCTTGCCGCGTCGCGGCGGCCGGGAACCACCGGCCGCCCCGCCGCCCCGGCCGGCGCGGGCGGGCGAACCGGTGACGGCGAAGACCACGCCGCCGAACATCACCAGGAAGCCCAGCACCGACAGGATGGGGAAGCCGGCAACCATGGTGGCCTTGACCGCCACGCCCGCGACCAGCATGGCCAATCCGATAATGAGCAGGCCCGCGCCCTGCAGGCGCCGCCGAGCGGACGGCGCTCGCAGATTGCCGCCGCGAACGCTGGACGCGAATTTGGGGTCCTCGGCGTAGAGTGCGCTCTCGATCTGGTCAAGCATTCGCTGCTCATGCTCGGAGAGTGGCATCATCCCTCCCTCTGCCGATCGGCCGATCGCGGTTTCCTCGCCGCGGTTGAGACCGGGCGCCTGATCACATGATACGAGGTGGGGATGCCCCATACCACCCGGATTCAGCACTGGTTTTCGGCCGCGTTCGTCGAAAGTGTAGCCGTCGGCCGGTCCGGCACCAGCCCGGCCGGGCGCCCGTAAGACCCCCGTCATCTGTGCCGGCCGCACCGCAAAGCGATTCCGGCGATCTCCGCGGCATTTTTCCACTGGCGGCCGACCATAATGGGCACGAAGGCCGCGGGCGACGAACACAGCGGGCGACGAACACAGCGGGCGACGAACACCGCGGCACCGAAGGGGGGACGGAGGTTGGCCACCTTCCTGATCGACTTGTCGCCTCACGACATGCAAACCCGCCTCGGAGACGCCCTGACGGTCTACGTGGACGCCATGCACTATCCGCGCGGCACCGAGAGCCAGCGGGCGCCGATGTGGCTGGAACACACCCGCCGCGCGGGCTGGCGGGCGGTTGCCGCGGTCGACGTCGCGGGCGGGGACGCCCGACCGCCCTCCGAGGATCAGTTGCGCGCCGCGCCGTTGCTGGGCGTCGGCTACGGCTACCGCGGATCCCCGGACCAGTGGTGGCAGCAGCAGGTGCGGCGCGGACTGCACCATTTCGGCTTGCCGTCGGAGGAGGTCAGCCGGCTGATGAACGATTACTTCGAACTCACCGAGTTGCACATCCATCCCCGCGCACAGGGCCGCGGCCTCGGCGAGGAGCTGGTGCGCCGACTGCTCAGCGAACGATCCGAGGCCAACGTCCTGCTGTCCACCCCGGAGATCGGCGGCGAGCCCAACCGGGCCTGGCGGCTGTACCGGAGGCTCGGGTTCGCCGACGTCATCCGCGGCTACCACTTCTCCGGCGACCCGCGGGCCTTCGCCATTCTCGGCCGCGCTCTGCCCCTGTAGGGCGGCCACCGATTGCAGGCCCGCTTGCAGGGCCCGCTTGCACGGCCCGCCGCCGCGGTGGGGCGCCGCGGGGAATCTGGCACGATGATGCGGTGCCGACCGCCGTCCGTGACCGCTCCCGCCTGCCGGTGCTGGCGACGCTGCTGCTGATCGCCGCACCGCTGCTCACCGGTTGTCTGCGCGTGCAAGCCTCGATCACGGTCTCCCCGGACGACCTGGTATCGGGGGACGTCATCGCGGCGGTCAAGCCCCGGGACGACAACGACAAGGGGCCCCAGTTCGACCCGAACATCGGGGGCTTGGGTCAGAAGATCTCGGTCTCGCCCTACCGGGCGGACGGCTACGTCGGCTCGCGTGCCGGATTCGCCGATCTGACGCTGGCCGAGGTGCCGCAGTTGGCCAACCTCAGCCGCGATGCCGCCGGTGTGGACATCGCGCTGCGCCGGGCCGGCAATCTGGTGATCCTGGAGGGCCGGGTGGACCTGACCAACGTCACCGATCCCGAGGCCGACGTCAGATTCCGGGCCGCGTTCCCCGGCGAGGTGGCGTCGACCAACGGCGACCTGGTCGACACCGGCACCGTGGAGTGGAATCTGAAGCCCGGGACCGTCACCATCATGAGCGCGCAGTCCCGCTACACCGACCCGAGCACCCGATCGTTCACCGCCGCCGCGATCCGGCTCGGGCTGGCGGCGTGCCTGGTTGCCGCGATCGTCGCCGCCCTGGCCTGGCGTGACCACGACCGGACCTCACCCCGGTTCGCCGCCGCCGGCGAGTCCGAAGACCTCTAATCTGATCTGACCCGACGATCGCCGGGAGAAAGGGGCCTCGCGCTGAGCCTGCAAGCAGCAGCGCCGTCGGCCGCCGAGCTGGCCGGCGCCGTCACCGACCAACTCCGGGGGTATCTGGCCGACCGCCGCGCCGAGGCCGCTTACATGGGCGGCGATTACGGCGGATTGATCGCGGCGCTCGAGGAATTCGTCCTACGCGGCGGCAAACGCCTGCGCCCGGCCTTCGCCTACTGGGGCTACCGTGCCGTCACCCCGCAGCCGGGTGATCCGGTCGACGACGACGCGCTGCTGCTGTTCTCCGCGCTGGAACTTCTGCACGCCTGCGCGCTGGTGCACGACGACGTCATTGACGACTCGGCCACCCGGCGCGGAATGCCCACCGCCCATGTGCATTTCACCGAGCTGCATCGCGGCCTCGGCTGGCGCGGCTCGGCGGAGCAGTTCGGCCGCTCGGCGGCGATTCTGCTCGGCGACCTGTCACTGGTGTGGGCCGACGACATCGTCTCCGCGGCACCGCTCCCGCCGGATGCCCACCGGCGGGTGCGGCGGGTGTGGTCCGACATCCGGACCGAGGTCCTCGGCGGCCAGTACCTCGACATCGTCGCCGAATCCAGCGGCACCCACTCCATCGAGACGGCCATGCGAGTGAACACCTACAAGACCGCGTCCTACACGGTGTCCCGGCCGCTGCAACTGGGCGCGGCGGCCGCGGCCGATCGCCCCGACATCCAGGCGGCGTTCCACGGTTTCGGCACCGACCTCGGCGTCGCCTTCCAACTGCGTGACGACGTGCTGGGGGTTTTCGGCGACCCCGCCGTGACCGGCAAGCCGTCCGGGGACGATCTGCGGTCCGGTAAGCGCACCGTGCTGCTGGCCGAGGCCGTCGAACGGGCCGAGCGCACCGACCCCGGCGGCGCCGCCCGGCTGCGCTCCTGGGTCGGCACCGACCTGACCGATTCCCAGGTCCGGGAACTGTGTTCGGTCATCGAGTCGGTCGGCGCCCTGGCCGCGGTGGAGGACCACATCGGCCTGCTGACCCGGCGCGCACTGGACGCCCTGGCGCAGGCGCCGATCAACCCGCCGGCGAAGAAGGGCCTGAGCGAGCTCGCCGGATTGGCCGCCAACCGGTCGGCCTAGACGCAGATGTCCGCATCACCCGCCACGGCACGACCGCCGGCCGGACCGGCCAGGCTGCGGGAGTTCGCCCGCAGCGACGAGAGCCGGCCGGCCCGGCTGGGACTGGCCGGCGCCACTCTGATCGCGGCCGGCGGACTCGGGGCCGGCAGCACCCGGCTCCACGACCCGTTCCTGGAGGCGTTGCACCTGTCCTGGCTGCGGTTCGGCCACGGCCTGGTGATCTCATCGCTGGTGCTGTGGAGCGGCGTCCTGGTGATGCTGGCGGCATGGGTCTGGCTGGGGCGCAGGCTCTTTGACGGACGGCCCACCAGCGAGTACACCATTATCGCCACCACGGGGTTCTGGCTGCTGCCGATGCTGCTGAGCGTTCCGCTGTTCAGCCGGGACGCCTACTCGTACCTGGCCCAGGGCGCATTGCTGCGGGACGGCTTCGACCCCTACGTGGTGGGGCCCATCGAGAACCCGAATGTGTTGCTGGACAACGTCAGTTCGGTGTGGACCACCACCACCGCGCCCTACGGCCCCGCCTTCATCCTGATCGCCAAGTTCGTGACCGTCGTCGTCGGGGACGACATGGTCGCCGGAACCGTCCTGCTGCGGCTGTGCATGCTGCCGGGACTGGCACTGCTGATCTGGGCCGCTCCGCGGGTGGCCCGCCACATCGGCGCCAACGGCGCGGTGGCACTGTGGATCTGCGTGCTCAACCCGCTGGTGATAATCCACCTGATCGGTGGTGTGCACAACGAGATGCTGATGGTGGGCCTGATGATGGCCGGCATCGCATTGATCTTCGCCGGCCGGAACATCACCGGATGCGCGCTGATCGCCGTGGCGGTCGCGATCAAAGCCACCGCGATCCTGGCCTTGCCGTTCATGGTGTGGGTGTGGGTCCGCCACCTCGGCGGCAATCGTCTGCGAGCCTTCATTCTCGCCGGGGTGACCGCACTGGTCACTTTCGTCGCGGTCTTCGGGGCGCTCTCCGGCCTGGCCGGCGTCGGCCTCGGCTGGCTGACCGCACTGCAGGGATCGGTGCGGATCATCAACTGGCTCACCGTTCCCACCGCGCTGACCAACCTCACCGACGCGGCGCTGGGGTCCGTCCTGCCGGTCGACTTCTACGCGCTCCTCCGGGTCGCGCGCCTGGTCGGAGTCGGGATAATCCTGGTGTCGCTTCCGCTGCTGTGGTGGCGATTCCGGCACACCGACCGCGAGGCGCTGCAGGGCATCGCCTGGGCGATGCTGGTGGTCGTGCTGTTCGTCCCGGCGGCGCTGCCCTGGTACTACACCTGGCCGCTGGCGGTGGTGTCGGCCCTGGCCCAGTCCCGGTCGGCGGTCGCACTCATCGCGGGCGCCTCGACGTGGATCATGTTGATCTTCAAGCCCGACGGCTCGCACGGGATGTACTACTGGCTGCACGTGCTGCTGGCCACGGCCTTCGCGGTGGCGGCCTGGTATGCCCTGGACAAGTCGGACCGGGCCGCCCGGTAGGCCGGTTCACTAAGCCCTGTTCAGTAGGCCGTGTTCAGTAAGCCATGGCCTGCGCGCGCCGGAGCACCTCCCGCGCCTGATGGGCGTGCAGGGCGTCGACCGGCCGGGCGTTGGCCACCGGTTCGCGCACACCGTCGCGGGTCAGGGTCAGCGTCGGGTCCGGGGTGAACATCCACCGCAGGATCTCCGCGTCGCGGTAACCGCCGTCGCGCAGCAACGCCAACAGACCGGACAGCGTCTTGACCACGCCGACCTTTCCGGACTCGGCCACGGCGAAGAAAGCCTGGGGAACCACCGGAATGCCGTTGCGCCGCACCGCCACCAGCTGGCCGTCCCGCAACTGCTGGTGCACCTTGGTTACCGACAACCCGAGCAACTCGGCGACGGTCGGTAGGTCATAGACCGGTTCGTCGGGGTCCAGGACGTCCTCACCGGCCGGAATGCTGCTCACCGCTTCAGTCTATGTGGCGCCTGGTCGGCCTAGGATGAGCCCCGTGACGCCGGACCCCCTCGTCGGCGCCGTCCTCGACGGCCGCTACCGCGTCGAGGCCCCCATCGCCAGCGGTGGGATGTCCACGGTGTACCGCGGGCGCGACGTCCGACTCGAGCGCCCGGTGGCGCTGAAGGTGATGGATTCCCGCTACGCGGGTGACCACCAGTTCCTCACCCGGTTCCAGCGCGAGGCGCGCGCGATTGCGCACCTGAAGCACCCCGGCCTGGTGGCGATCTACGACCAGGGGCAGGACGCCAGGCATCCGTTTCTGGTGATGGAACTCATCGAGGGCGGAACACTGCGCGAACTGCTGCAGGAGCGCGGGCCGATGCCGCCGCACGCCGTGGCGGCGGTGCTGCGCCCGGTGCTCGGCGGCCTGGGGGTGGCTCACCGCGCGGGCCTGGTGCATCGAGATGTCAAACCCGAGAACGTGCTGATCTCGGACGACGGCGAGGTCAAGCTTGTCGACTTCGGCCTGGTGCGGGCGATCGCCGAAGCGGGAATCACCTCGACGAGCGTCATCCTCGGGACGGCGGGGTACCTTTCGCCCGAACAGGTCGAGGGCCGGCCCACCGGGCCGCGCAGCGATGTCTACTCCGCCGGCATCCTGACCTTCGAATTACTCACCGGCACAATGCCTTTCCGGGGCGATAACGCGCTCGGCGTGGCCCACCAGCGACTGGACCGCGACGTTCCCCCGCCCAGTTCGACGATCGACGGTGTGCCGCCGCAGTTCGACGAGTTCGTCGCGCGCGCCACCGCGCGCGATCCCCGGGACAGGTTCCCGGACGCCGCCGCGATGGGTTCCCGACTGCATGCCATCTCCGAGGAGTTGGGGCTGCCGGCCTTCCGCGTCCCCGCCCCGCAGAACTCCGCGAGCCATGCCGCCGCGACCGTCGTTCACCGTCATCCGCCGGCGAACCCGGCGAACCCGTACCTGCCCAACGGAACCCGCCAGTTCGCCCATGACGACATCCCGGACGAATTGCCCGGCGAGCCATGGGAATTCGCCGGGATCGACATCGAGGAGTTCCACTTCGCCCGGCAGCGCAGCCGCCGCGCGGCGGTGTTCTGGGCGCTGGCGGTGCTGGTGCTCAACGGCCTGGTGGCGGCCGCGGCGTGGAGTCTGGGCACGAACTACCAGGGACTGCTGGGACGCTAGTCGCGCAGCATCTCCGCGACCAGGAACGCCAACTCCAGGCTCTGCTGGGTGTTCAACCTGGGGTCGCAGGCGGTTTCATAGCGGCCCGACAGGTCGGTGTCGGAGATGTCCTGGGCGCCGCCGAGGCATTCCGTCACGTTCTCGCCGGTGATCTCGACGTGAATGCCGCCGGGGTGGGTGCCCAGCGCGCGGTGCACCTCGAAGAAGCCCTGCACCTCGTCGACGATCCGGTCGAAATGGCGGGTCTTGTAGCCGGTCGAGGACTCGTGGGTGTTGCCGTGCATGGGATCGCACTGCCAGATGACCTGATGGCCGGTGGCCTGCACCTTCTCGATGATCGGCGGCAGCAGATCGCGAACCTTCTGGTTGCCCAGCCGGCTGATCAGGGTCAGCCGTCCCGGCTGGTTGTGCGGGTCGAGACGCTCGACGTACTCGACCGCCAGCTCCGGGGTCATGTTGGGGCCGATCTTGACCCCGATCGGGTTGGCGACCACCTCGGCGAAGGCGATGTGCGCGCCGTCGAGCTGGCGGGTCCGCTCGCCGATCCAGATGTAGTGCGCCGAGAGGTCGTACAGACGCGGCTCCGGGGAATGGGCGGGGAACTCGTCGGACAGCCGCAGCATGGCGCGCTCGTAGTCCAGCACCAGCGCCTCGTGGCTGGCGTAGATCTCGGCGGTGTCGAGATTGCGGTCGTTGACCCCGCACGCCGCCATGAACCGCATGCCGCGGTCGATCTCGGCGGCCAGCGCCTCGTAGCGGGCGCCGGCCGGCGAGGTGCGCACGAACTCCCGGTTCCAGTCGTGGACCAGATGCAG
>NZ_JBBATF010000118.1:0-9848 GCF_040398885.1 Mycobacterium sp.
GGCTCGACGATGTCCTCGATCTCCTGGAACACCTTGTGCTTGAGTTCCTGGCTCTCGAAGACGGCCTCGATGACGAAGTCGACGCCCTTGAGATCGGCCGGGTCCGCGGTCGGGGTGATCCGGGCCAGCAGCGCGTCGGACTTCTCCTTGGTGGTGCGGCCACGCTCGAGGGCCTTGGCCTCCAGCTTCTCCGAGTAGGCCTTGCCCTTCTGGGCCGCCTCGATGGTGACGTCCTTGAGAACGACGTCGAATCCGGCCTTGGCCGACACGTAGGCAACCCCCGCACCCATCATGCCCGCGCCCAGCACACCGATCTTGGTGATCGGGGTCTTGCCGATCCCATCCGGCCGCGACCCGCCGGCGTTGATGGCCTGCAGGTCGAAGAAGAAGGCCTGGATCATGTTCTTGGCGACGTGGCCGGTGGCCAGCTCGGTGAAGTAGCGGCTCTCGATGCGGCTGGCGGTGTCGAAGTCCACCTGCGCGCCCTCCACCGCGGCGGCCAGGATGGCCCGCGGGGCCGGCATGTTCGCGCCCTTGACCTGCTTGCGCAGCAGCGAGGGGAATGACGGCAGGATCGCCGCCAGCGCCGGGGTGGCCGGAGTGCCGCCGGGCATCTTGTAGCCCTTGGCGTCCCACGGCTGGACCGAGGACTCGGGGTTGGCCTTGATCCACGCCTTGGCGGCCGGGACGAGTTCTTCGACGCTGCCGACGAGTTCGTCGACCAGGCCGACCTCCTGGGCCTTCTTCGGGTTGAACCGGGTTCCCTGACTGAGCACGTTGACGAAGGCGTTCTGGATACCCAGCATCCGGACGGTGCGGGTGACGCCACCGCCGCCGGGGAGCAGGCCGAGGCTGACCTCCGGCAGGCCGATCTGGCTGCCTTTGACGTCCGCGGCGATGCGACGATGGCACGCCAGGGCGATCTCCAGGCCGCCGCCCAGCGCCGCGCCGTTGATGGCCGCGACCACCGGCACGCCCAGGGTCTCCAGCTTGCGCAGGTCGGCCTTGATCGCCTCGACCTCCGCGAACGCCTCACCGGCGTGCTCCGGGGTGATCTGGATGATGCCCCTGAGGTCACCGCCGGCGAAGAAGGTCTTCTTGGCGCTGGTGATGACGACGCCGGTGATCGAACCGGGCTCCTCTGCGACAAGACGTGCCAACTCCTCTACGGCCTTGTGCATCGACTCCTTGTAGTGCTCGTTCATCACGTTCGCCGAGCCGGTGGGGTCGTCGAGGGTCAGGGTGACGATGCCGTCGGCATCCTTGTCCCACTGAATGGTGTTCTCTGCCATGGTTTCTCCTGCTTCCGCGATCTTTTCAGACTCGCTCGATGATGGTGGCCACGCCCATGCCGCCGCCGATGCACAGGGTGATCAGCGCGCGCCTGGCGCCGCGGCGCTCAAGCTCGTCGACCATGGTGCCGGTGATCATGGCGCCGGTGGCGCCCAGCGGGTGGCCCATCGCGATGGCGCCACCGTTGACGTTGAGCTTCTCGTTGGGGATGCCCAGGTCCTTCTGGAACTTCAGCACCACCGAGGCGAAGGCCTCGTTGAGCTCGAACAGGTCGATGTCGTCGACGGTCAAACCCGCGGTGGCCAAGACCTTCTCGGTGGCCGGGGTGGGCCCGACGAGCATGATCGTCGGGTCGGCGCCGCTGGTGGCCGTGGCCACGACGCGGGCCCGCGGGGTGAGGCCCGAGGCCTTCCCCGCCTTCTCGTTGCCGATGAGCACCAGGGCGGCGCCGTCGACGATGCCGGAGCTGTTTCCGCCGGTGTGGACGTGGTTGATCTTCTCGACCCAGTGGTACTTCTGCATCGCGACGTCGTCGAAGCCGGCCATCGCGGCCAGGCCCTCGAAGGCGGGCTTGAGCTTGGCCAGGCTCTCCATGGTGGTGGAGGGGCGCATGTGCTCGTCGTGGTCGAGGATCAGCAGACCGTTCTGGTCGCGGACCGGGACCACCGACTTGGCGAAGTAGCCGCCGGACCAGGCCGCCGCCGCCCGCTCCTGGGACTGCACCGCGTAGGCGTCGACGGCGTCGCGGTCGAAGCCCTCCAGGGTGGCGATGAGGTCGGCGCCGATGCCCTGCGGAACGATCAGCGCGTCGTAGCTGGTGGCCGGGTCGGACATCATGGCGCCGCCGTCGGAGCCCATCGGAACGCGGCTCATCGACTCCACGCCGCCGGCGATCACCAGGTCGTCCCAGCCGGAACGGACCTTCTGCGCGGCGGTGTTGACGGCCTCCAGGCCCGAGGCGCAGAACCGGTTGAGTTGGACGCCGCCGACGGTGTCGGGCATACCCGCGGCGATGACGGCGGTGCGGGCGATGTCGCCGCCCTGGTCACCGACCGGCGAGACGCAGCCCAGCACGACGTCGCTGATCATGTTCTCGTCGAGGTTGGGGTGGCGGGTGCGCAGTTCGTCGATGAGACCGGTGATGAGATTGAGCGGCTTGACCTCGGTCAGGGCGCCGCCCTTGCCCTTGCCGCGGGGGGTGCGGATGGCCTCGTAGATGAAGGCTTCTTCGGACATGTTCTTCCCTCGATGAGTGACTGATACTCGGTGCGGGTAATGAGCCTAGTCCCCTGCTGGTCGACCCCGGCAATCTCCTCGGCCAACCTGTTGGTTGGTAGCCCCGGCAGTAGGCTTGGCGGCCGTGACGGTTGAACGCCTGCGTCCGTTCTCGGTGAACATCTTCGCCAGGATGTCCGCACTGGCGGCCGGCCTCGGGGCGGTCAACCTCGGCCAGGGCTTCCCCGACGAGGACGGCCCGCCGGCCATGCTGGAAGCCGCCCGCCGGGCCATCGCCGAGGGGGTCAACCAGTACCCGCCCGGGCCGGGCATCATCGGGTTACGCCGGGCGGTGGCCGGGCAGCGCAGCCGCCGCTACGGCACGCGGTTCGATCCGGAGACCGAGGTGCTGATCACCGTCGGCGCCAGCGAGGCGATCGCCGCCGCGGTGCTGGGCCTGGTCGAGCCCGGCTCGGAGGTGCTGGTGCTCGAGCCGTTCTTCGACACCTATGCCCCGGTGATCGCGATGGCCGGGTCCACCAGGGTGGCGGTGCCCCTGGTGCCGGACGGGCGCGGGTTCGCCCTCGACGTCGACGCGGTGCGCGCCGCGATCACCCCGCGCACCCGGGCGATCATCGTCAACTCCCCGCACAACCCCACCGGCATGGTGCTCTCCGCCGAAGAGCTTGCCGCACTCGCGGCGGTGGCGGTCGAGCACGATCTGCTGGTGATCTCCGACGAGGTCTACGAGCGGCTGACCTTCGACGGCGCCGAGCACCTGCCGATCGGCTCGTTGCCGGGCATGTCGGGGCGCACCGTGACGATCTCCAGCGCGGCCAAGATGTTCAACTGCACCGGCTGGAAGATCGGGTGGGCCTGTGGCGCACCGGAACTCATCGCCGGGGTCCGCGCGGCGAAGCAGTATTTGAGCTACGTCGGCGGGGCGCCGTTCCAGCCGGCGGTGGCCTACGCCCTCGACCACGAGGACGCCTGGGTGGACGATTTGCGGGACTCGCTGCGGGGCAAGCGCGACAGGTTGGCTGCCGCGCTGAGCGGCCTCGGCTTCGAGGTGCACGACAGCGCCGGCACCTATTTTCTGTGCGCAGATCCGCGACCGCTGGGCTTTGCCGACAGCACGGCGTTCTGCGAGGAGTTGCCGCATCGCGCCGGGGTGGCGGCGATCCCGATGTCGGCGTTCTGCGATGCCGGCGGCAACCGGCACACCTGGAAACACCTGGTGCGCTTCGCATTCTGCAAGCGTGACGAAACCCTCGACGAGGCCATCGACCGCCTGCGGACGCTCAGCCCTTCTTGATGCTGAGCACCCGATCACGCAGGCCGTCGGTCGCGGTTCCCATTGCGCGCGCCAGTGTGCGTTTGACCACCAACGCCGGCAGTGGTACCACCGGGTCGACCTTGAGGTCGAAGCGGACGTTGGTCTTGTCGCCGGACGCGACCAGCGTGTATCGGCATTCCTGGGACCTCAGGTGGGTGCCCTTGATCAGCTTCCAACCCGCGGTGGTGCCGGTCCAGTCGTACTCGATGTCCTGCACGTCGGTGAATCCGGCGGCTTTGACCCTCAATTTCGCCCGCCTGGGCCGTCCGTCGGCGTAGGTGTCGAGCACCTCGGCGCCCTGGTGGTGCGGTGACCAGGCGGGGGCGGACTCGATGTCGGCGATGACGTCGAGGATCTCTTGCGGGCTCGCTTCGATCACCACTTCCCGGGAATCGTTGACTGCCATGTCTCGACAGTAGCGACACCGCGCCGTATTGCGAAACAGTCTCCGGGGTGACCCGAGTCTCAAATCGCCGAAGCGGCCTGATGCCGGAGACCGTGCCGTCGGAGGCGTTCCAAGTGGGATTCATAGCCGAAACGTTCCGTAACAGCAGCTCTGGCGGCATCTCCGGATCTCCGACGATAGTCGGGATCGGAGCGCAATCGGCTGATGACGTCGGCGACCTCTGATGGTCGTACCGTGATCAATGACTCACCGAAGAGTGGCTTGAAACGGTGATCGGTGATCACCGGAAGCCCACATGCCAAGGCTTCCAGGATAGTTCGTCCGAATGCTTCGACCATGTCGGGATGAGGGAAGAAGACCAGGGCATCGAGGGAGTTGAGATATTCCCGCGGCGGCATCGAGTCGAAGGGGAGAACCCGCCAGTTGCCGGGAAGACCGCCGAGTATCCGACGCGGAACCTCGGCGCCACCGAGGATGGAGACCTCCACGTCATTCGCGCTCGGGTAGGCGTCTGAGAGGTCCTGACGTGTCGCCGGCCACTTCCAGACCGAGTCGCGCGCATGGCGGCCGATTCGGAAAGTCCCTCCCGCGCTTTGGGTATGGCGGCTGCGCCAGTCGTTCGGATTGATGATTTCGTACCAGTCGCGGGTCGCCAGCCGAACGTCCCGGATGTCGTCGGCGTGATGTTCGAGTAGCGCCTCTCGAACCGCCGGGCCGACAGGCGACCATACCGGCGGCTTCGCAAACCGTTGCCGGACCGAGGAATTCACGTCGCCGATCCGGTACACCTCTCGTCGCTCGCCCGCGTAACCGGTCCAGGGCGCCTGACTGACGGCGATGACGACATCGCCCCGAACGTTGACGTGGGGAAACCGGTCGGCGAATTCGAGGGCGGACGGCGGGTACTTGATCACCAGGACATCGCAGTCGACCTCGTCGCCCGCGGAGAGGAGTTTCAGGTCGTCGGCGTGCAGAGCCAGAATTTTGGGATTGATCGGCCGATACCGGAGATGCGGCGCCCGGTTGTGGATGAGGCCGGTGACCAGCCCGGCTTCCCGGTTCGCCTTGATTTCCTCGATGTTCGAGGCCGTCGTGCCGCCCGGCAGCGACAAGTCGGACAGCAGGACGACGTCGACCTTGACCGCTCGATCACGGCACACCAGGGCCGGCGGAACCGCGAAGACCCGTTCCCGGGACTCCGTTGCCGCCGGCATGGTGAGGGACGAGCGTTCCCGACGGTGCCAATCCTGGTAGGCCTGTCCGTAGAGCTGGCGGGCGCCTTGATCCCAGAGGTGGGAAGTGATTCCCGTCGAGGAATCTGCGGTCAGCGACGAACGCAGGAATCGGGCGATGGTCAGCGGAATCCCGCGGTGGAGTTGGATGACGGATTCCCGCCCGAAGCGGGACTTCAACCGCTCGATCAACTCCGAATCGGCCGCACCGCGAATCGGATCCCACCCTCCGATGTCGGCAAGGGTTGCTCGTCGAATCAGAAGTGATGCGTAGTTCATCCCGATGAAATCCCCGCAGGCGATGCTCTTGCGGACCACCATTCCTCTCGGCGAAACCCTGATCAGCGATGTCTGGTTCGCGATCACCTGGGGGTGGCCGAGGAGATGGCGCACCTGAACAGCGATCCGATCGGGGTGCATCCAGTCGTCGGCATCGAGGACCGTGACGAACTCACCGAGTGCGTGTTCCACGCCGAGGTTGCGGGCCGGATACGTGCCGCGATTGTCACAGAGGGCGAAAAGCCTTACCCGTGAATCCGTTTCGCATATGGACCGGACCACTTCCGATGTCCGGTCCGTGCTCGCGTCGTCGACAACGATCACCTCGAGGTTCGGCCACGTCTGGCGGAGGACGGATCCAACGGCGTGGGCGATCGTCTGCTCGGCGTTGAAAGCAGGCACGATCACCGTGACCTTGGGACCACCCGCGCTATTGTCATCCTCGGGCCGAGGGGGCCCGTCGGATGCGAACCACCCTTCGCGAAAGGCGACTTCCGAGAAGTGCGCGCGCCGGAGCAGGCGATTGACCGCGCGGCAGGGATCGAAGGGATCACGGAGGTTGGCCAAAACGATTTCGCGGTCGCGATCGGGAATGAGCGTCCGGCGGCCCCCTCGCACGGATGCGAGGATGCGCAACAACTTCGGGTCGCTACCCGGGGACAGGTGAGCCCGGAGTTCCCCGCTGAGGGCGACCAACTCGCTGCGCTGCCGGCGACTCGGCCGAGCGAGAGCTTCGCCCGACATGTTTTCCAACCAGGACAGGGCCTCGTCCTCCTCGCGATGGGCGAGATGCCAATCGACCAGACAGAGGCACGCGTCGATTCGCCGACGGGCGGGAAGGCCCCCAGAGGGAAGGCCCCCGGAGGCGACATCCCTCAGCACCGGGAGGTTGTGCTTCTCGAAACCTCGCCAGGCCCGATCGAGTCGAACGGCGAGTTCGGGATCCCGGTTCTCGAACGATGTCAGCGGCGGAATCCGGGGCACCCCGTAGCGGCGGAGGATGCGAGCGAGGTGCGGTCGATAGTCGGCCACGAGTGCTGAACCGGCGATCAGGAGCGATGTGCCGAGTCCGAGGCAGGGCACGAGGATCCACAGCCACGGGGAGAGTCCGGCGACGGCCATCACCAGACCGGCGACAAGGGCTGCCAGCGGTAAAACGACGAGTGGGCGCGACGAGCGAACTTCGGCCAGGAGCAGGACCGCCGAACGCCGAGCCAACGGCCCGACCTCCACACTCAGACGGCGTCCGGTCACGTGCGCTCCACCTCGATCGGGACTCCGGTCAGCCAGGCCATCCCGGACAGCGTCTCGACGTCCTCGGGATCGTTGGAGGTCAGTTCGTTGACGTTGACCCCGCCGGCCTGGTTGGCCAGACGCCAACCGCCGCCGCGGTGGCCCCACCCGTGCGGGATGGCGACGGTGCCGGCGACGATGTCCTCGGTCAGCACCGCCGGCAGTGCGATCTTGCCGAACGGTGAACGCACCGCGACGTCATCGCCCTCGGCGATACCACGCTGCGCGGCGTCGGTGACGTGCATCAGCGCCTTGGGCCCGCGATCGCCGCGCATCAGCAGGGGCGAGTTGTGCATCCAGGAGTTCTCCGAGCGGGATTCGCGCATGCCGATCAGCCGCAGCGGGAAGCCGGCCGGCTCCTCGCGTCGCGACAGGGCCGCGATCTCCTCGCCGATCTCGCTGTGCTTCAACCGGATCCGGCCGCCGGGATAGGCGATGGCGCTTCGCAGGACGCCGGTGGGGATGTCCTCGGCGACCACCCGGCCGTGCGGATGCCGTTCGGCGAGACGACTGAAGGACAGCCCCCCGCGGCGCAGTCCGAACCAGTCCCCGCCCCGGGCGATCCGGATGAGGGTGTCGGCGACGGGTCGCGGACCGATCCGCCGGCCGATCAGACCGGCGGCGGTGCGCATCGCCGCCAGTGCGGCGAACGCCGGGGTGCGGGTCGCCATCCGGCGGGTCAGGTCGTCGACGATGTCCCATTCGGTGCGGGCGTCACCGCGCGGCGCCACCACCGCCTCGGTCACCTGCCGGAACGGTGTGGCGTGGAAGGTCTGCAACAGCAACCCGAAGTCGTCGCGCTCGTACATGGTGGTGACCGGGAGCACGTAGTCGCACCGGGAGGTGGTTTCGGTGACGTAGAGGTCCAGTGCCACCGACAGTTCGAGTTCGCCCATGGCGCTGTCCAATTCGGCGCCGTTGGGCACCGAGATAACCGGGTTTCCGGCGCTGACGAACAGCGCCCGGATCTGCCGGTCGCCCGGGGTGGTTATCTCCCCGGCCAGCATGGTGGCCGGCTCGCTGCGGACGAGATTGCCGAATCCGCCGATGCGGGAACGGTTTCGCCGGTGGTCGAAGCGCAGGATTGCGCCCAGCGCCTTGAGAGCCCACCGTTCGCCGGGGACGCCGAACGAGCCGAACACCGACCCGCCCGGGACGTCGACGTTACCGGCGGCAAGGTTGACCGCGTCGATCAGATACGACGTCAGGGTCCCGGACCGCCCGGCGCAGGTGCCGATCCGGCCGTAGACCGCGGCGCGCGGGGTGCCGGCCAGGTCGTGGGCCAGGGCGCGCACGGTGGCCGCGGGAATCCCGGTGGCGGATGCGGTGCGCTCCGGGGTGAACGGCGCGCTCTGCCCGGCCAGCCAGGCCAGCCCTTCGGCCTGCGCGTCGACCGCGTGTCGGTCGACGAGGTCCTCGGCGAACATCACCTGCAGCAGCGACAACAGCAGCAGGGCGTCGGTGTCGGGGACGATGCCCAGCCATTCGAACTGCGCGGCCGTCTCGGTCTTGCGGGGGTCGATGACGATGACGCGTCCGCCGCGCTTGACCACATCGTGCATCCGGTCGCGGATGCGCGGGGCGGTCAGGACGCTGCCGTGCGACACCACCGGGTTGGCGCCCATGACGACGAGCAGGTCGGTGCGGGACAGGTCCGGGATCGGCACCGTCGTGGGCATGCCGTAGAGCAACTGGCTGGCCATCAGCCGGCTGTGGGTGTCCTGCGAGGAGGCGGTGTAGAGGTGGGTGCCCAGGCCCAGGCCGTTGACGAACAGCAGCACGGCCAGCAGGTGGGAGTAGCTGAACGCCCCGGGGTTGCCGAAGTACCAGGCGACGGCCTTCGAACCGTGCCGGCGGTGAATGTCGCTGAGCCGCTTGGCGATATCGGACAGCGCCTCGTCCCAGGTGACTTCGTCGAAACCGCCGTCGGGCCGGCGGCGCAGCGGGGTGGTCACCCGGTCGGGGTCGTTGACGACCTCGGTGAAGGCGATGCCCTTCTGGCAGGCGTACCCGGTGGACAGCGGGTGGTCCCTGTCGGGGCGCAGCGACACCAGGCGGCCGTCCTCGACCTCGGCGACCATGCCGCACAACGACTCACAGATCCGGCAGTAGGTGATCTTGTTCTCGTTCGTCATGGTCACACCCGGTAGTCGTTGAGCAGTTGCCTGCTGATGATGGTCTTCTGGATCTCGCTGGTGCCCTCGCCGATCAGCAGGAACGGGGCGTCGCGCATCAGTCGCTCGATCTCGTAGTCCTTGGAGTAGCCGTAGCCGCCGTGGATGCGGAAGCTCTGCTGGGTGACCTCGGCGCAGAACTCGCTGGCCAGATACTTGGCCATCCCGGCCTCCAGGTCGTTGCGCTGCCCCGAGTCTTTGAGCCGGGCGGCGTTGACCATCATCAGGTGTGCTGCTTCGGCTTTGGTGGCCATCTCGGCCAGGGAGAAGGCGATCGCCTGGTGCTGCGCGATCGGCTTGCCGAAGGCGGAGCGCTGCTGGGCGTAGCGCACCGCCAGTTCGAAGGCCCGGATGGCGACCCCGCAGGCTCGGGCGGCCACGTTGACCCGGCCCACCTCCACCCCGTCCATCATCTGGGCGAACCCGCGGCCCGGCGACCCGCCGAGAATGTCGGCGGCCGGGGCGACGTAGCCCTCGAAGATCATCTCGGTGGTGTCGATGCCCTTGTAGCCGAGTTTGTCGATTTTGCCCGGGATCATCAGCCCGGGTGCGACTTGCCCGAAGCCGCTGGGCTTTTCGATCAGGAAGGCGGTCAGGTTGCGGTGCGGGGTGTCGGCGCC
>NZ_JBBATF010000119.1:0-5484 GCF_040398885.1 Mycobacterium sp.
TAGTTCCAGATCCGAACCCGCCGGCTCGGTTCGAGATACAGCGCGTCGTCCTCGGTGACCCCGAAGGCGTCGTAGAAGGCGTCTATGTTGCGGACCACGCCGTTGCAGCGGAACTCCGGCGGCGAGTGCGGGTCGACGGCGAGTCTGCGCACCGATTCGGCGGGCCGGGACTTGGTGCGCCACACCTGGGCCCAGCCGAACAGGACCCGCTGCACCCCGGTCAGTCCGTCGATCACCGGCGCCGATCGGCTGCCGAGCGACAGCCGGTAGGCCAGCAATGCGATCGACAGCCCGCCCAGATCGCCGATGTTCTCGCCGACGGTGAACGCGCCCTGCACATGCGGCGGGTCGGGGCGGTCGGCGAGGTCGCGCGGAACGAAGGCGTCGTACTGCTCGATCAGCCTGCCGGTGCGGACGCCGAACTCGCGCCGGTCCTCGTCGGTCCACCAGTCGACCAGGTGCCCGTCGCCGTCGTACTTCGAGCCCTGGTCGTCGAAGCCGTGGCCGATCTCGTGGCCTATCACCGCCCCGATACCGCCGTAGTTGGCGGCGTCGTCGGCGTACGGGTCGAAGAACGGCGGCTGCAGGATCGCCGCGGGGAACACGATCTCGTTCATCCCCGGGTTGTAGTAGGCGTTCACGGTCTGCGGCGTCATGAACCACTCGTCGCGGTCGACGGACCGGGGGAGCTTGGCCAGCTCACGGTCGGTCTCCGCCTCGGCACCCCGAATAACGTTGCCGTACAGGTCATCCCGGTCGATCACCAGCGCCGAGTAGTCCCGCCACCTGGCCGGGTAGCCGATCTTGGCGGTGAAACCGTCCAGCTTGGCCAGTGCGCGCTCCCGGGTCGCCGGGGTCATCCACTCCAGATCGCTGATGCTCACCCGGTAGGCCTCCCGCAGATTGGCCACCAGGACATCCATCCGGTCCTTGGCCTCCGGCGGGAAGTGCCGTTCGACATACAGCCGGCCCACCGCCTCGCCCAGCAGGCTTTCCACCAGGGACACCCCGCGCTTCCAGCGTTCCCGGATCTGCTCGGTCCCGGTCAGGGTGCTGCCGTAGAAAGCGAAGTCCTCCTCGACCAGGTCGGAGGTGAGCACCGACGCCCGCGCGTGGATCAGCCGCCAGCGCGCCCAGTCCTGCCAGTCGGCGAACTCCGCGTCCGCCCACAACCGGGCAAAGGCGGTGAGGTAATCCGGTTGACGCACAATGACTTCGGCGATCTCCCCCGGGGCGGCGCCCACGGCGGAAATCCATCCCGGCCAGTCGAATCCGGGTGCCGACTCCGGCAGTTCGGCGAACGCCCGGAGGTTGTAGGCCAGGTCGGCGTCGCGGCGGCGCACCACGTCCCAGTGCGCGGCCGCCAGCCTGGTCTCCAGCGCCACCACGCGGCCGGCCCGCCGGGCGTACTCGTCGGGCGTCCCGCCGAACACGATGGCGAACATCGACGCGATGTGCGCCGGGTAGGCGCCCAGGATCGACGCGTGCTGGTCGTCGCGGTAGTAGGACTCGTCGGGCAGACCCAGACCGGACTGGTAGAGGTGGATCAGGTAGCGCGACGAGTCCTTGGCATCGGTGCTGACGTACAGACCCACCCCGCCGCCGACACCGCTGCGCTGCAGCCGGCCCACGACCGCGGCCAGCGCGTCCCGGTCGGCCGCGCCGTCGATGAGCGCCAGTTCCGCCAGAAGCGGCGCCAGCCCGCGCTGTTCGACCGCCTGCTCGTTCAGGAAGCCGGCGTAGAGATCGCCGATGCGCTGCTCGTCGGAGCCCGCCGCCCCGGACAACCGGGAGGCGTCGGTGATGATCTCGCGCACCTGCTCCTCGGCGCGGTCGTAGAGCCGGCGGAACGCCCCGTCGGTGGCCCGGTCGGGCGGCATCGCGTATTCGGCCAGCCATCGGCCGTTGACATGACCGAACAGGTCGTCCTGCGGCCGGACCGCGGTGTCGAGGTGGGAAAGGTCGATGCCCGAGCGTTGCACGTCTACCGTCACGCCACCATCCTTACCGATCCTCCCGGCCGCGCCCGGTAGCCTCCCCTGCATGGCTGAGCCTGATCGCGACGACAGGCCGGGAGGGATCACCGGGTTCGGCGTGGCCTCCGCGGTCCTGGCCGTCGTGGCGGTCGCCGCCGCTGCGCTGGTCGCGGTGCTGTGGTCCGGACACCGCGGCGCCGAGGCCGACCGCAACCACCAGGCCAGGGCCATGCAGGCCGCCGCCGAGTGGACCGGGATCCTGATCAACATGAACGCCGACAACGTCGAGGGCGCCATGACGCGGCTCCGGGACGGGACCGTCGGCGAGCTCAACACGGGCTTCGAGACCTCCATCGCCCCGTTCCGCGATGTGGTCAGGACGCTGAAGTCCAAGACCACCGGTCAGGTCGAGTCGGTGTCGGTCGAGGTGACCCACCGGAATCTGCCGGCCCCACCGGGTCAGCGTCCGCCCGCCCCGGCGACGCTGCCGGCCGAACTGGCATCCCGCACCGACACCGTGCTGGTGGTGGCCACTTCGGTCAGCGAGAACGCCGGCGGCAAGCCGACGACGGTGCGCTGGAATCTTCGGCTGGGGGTTTCCGATGTCGACGGCACGGCCAGGATCTCGCGGCTGGAGTCGCTTCGATGAGGAACCTGGCCCGGGTGCTGGCCCTGGACGTGGCCGCGCCGCTGGTCGCGGTCGGGGCGCTGCTGACGATCGGGTCGATGCTCGGCTGGCCGCGGTGGTGGGTCTCGGTGTGTTCGATGCTCTGCCTGCTCGTCGCCCAGGCGGTGATCCTCAACGCCGTTCTCTTCCGGCGCGATGCGGTCACGATGGGGACCGACGACGACACCCCGGGACTGCGCCTGGCGGTGGTGGGGATCACCACCGCGGCCGTGTTCGCGGCGGCCGTCGTCGGCTACACGCGATGGACCGTCGCCGACCGGAATTTCTCCCGCGACACCCTCGAAGTGGTCCGCGTCGCCACCGAGGTGTCCGAGGCGACGGCGACCTTCAGTCCCACCGAGCCGACGGCTTCGCTCGACCGCGCGGCGGCGATGATGGCGCCCGAACGCGCCGAGGCGTTCCGAGCCCAGTTCGCGCCGGCGACCGCGGACATGGTCAAACGCCGGGTGATCGCCAAGGCCGACACCATCTCGGCCGGCCTCGAGGCACTCGCGCCCTCGGCGGCCACCGTCGCCGTGCTGATGCGCGGCACGCAGGCCGAACCGGGACAACAGCCGAGCACGGCGGTGCTCTCGCTGCGGGTGGCGTTGTCGAAGATCGGCGGGGACTGGAAGGTCGTCGACGTGACGCCCATCAATTCCAGATAGGCCGCATCAGCCGAACCGGGCGTGGTCCACTTTCAGGCAGCGGTCCATCACCACGGTCAGACCGGCTGCCCGGGCTCGTTCGGCAACCTGTTCGTGCCGCAAACCCTGTTGCAGCCAAAGGTATTTCGGCAGCGGGCTCAACGCGAGGACGTCATCGAGCACGCCGGGCAGGTCCTCCCGGCGGCGGAAGACGTCGACCATGTCCGGAACGACCGGCAGGTCGGCCAGGCTGGCATAGGCCGTGACGCCGCCGACCTCGGATACGTTCGGGTTGACCGGATACAGCTGGAAATCGCTGTGCCGCAGCAGATGACGGAACACGTCATTGCTCGGCCGGCCCGGGTTGTCCGAGGCTCCCACCACCGCCACGGTCCGGGTGTCGCGCAGGATGTCCCGTAACTCGGTGGGATTCGGGTTACTCATCCGGGGAAATCCTCAGGGTTGCCGGCGCGGTCCTGCTGGACCCGGATCTTGGCGAACCGGTCGGACAGCCGACGCATCCGGATCATCAGCGAGACCGGGGGACTCACGGTGCCGTCGAGGTAGCCGGCCAGGTCCTCGCCACTCACCCCGATCCGGGAGGCGAACTCCTGTTGGCTCAGTCCGGAACGGCCGTGCAGGATGCGCACGTGCCGGGCGGCCTCGGTTCGCTCATTGGCTTCCATGTGGTTTCGGGCCCGGGTGAGCACCTCGGTGAGGGCCTGGGAGACCCCGTACGGTGCGGCGGCTTCCAGTACCTCCTCGACCTGGCGCGCGGTCCGGCCGTACGGGTCGCGCTTGACGGCCACGACGATGCGCTGCCAGACCGTGATGTCACCGCTGTGCAGGGCTGCGCGGATCGACTCGGTCGGCCAGAACTCGACGGGGGTGTCGTCCAGCGGCCAATGAGGCGGACGAGTCAACTCGCCTCCTCCAGGATCGCCACCGCGAGTGACAGGCAGCGCCGCCGGGTGTCGTCCCACTCGGCATCCTCCCCCGGTCCGGGGCGCCCGCCGTCCTCCCCGTCGGAGGGGATCGGATCGGCCAGTCGGCGGACCAACTGGGTGGCGAGCCACATTCGCTCTGGTCGCCCAGCACTGTAGTACCTGTCGATCCCGCCGAGTGCGAGGGCGGCGTTGTCGACCCCCATCGCGTCGGCGAGGTCGGCGAGTTCGGTGAAATCGGCCCGGCTGTTGCGGCACAGCAACAGGTAGCTCTTCATCCGCACCGTCTCGGCGGCGGTGGGTATCTGCAACCGGTCGCCGGTGGACAGCTGGACGCTGGTCGTCTCCACCGGTCCGGTGCGCCGCACGGCAGCCTCGGCGATGTTCTGGTTCGTCAGTGCCTCCAGTGCCACCGACAGCCTCCGCCGCCACATGGTCACCGGGTGGACGCTCCGCAGTCCGGCGGATCGGGGCCCCCGCGGCGAGCGGGGTCGGGTCCGAAGTCCCGCGGTCACCGGACGGGCATCGCCGCGGACCTCGCAGCCGCTGAAAACCAGCGGATCCACGATGCTGACGGTCTGTGGCGCCAACCGCCTGAGCCTGACCGCGGAGCGCACCACCGTGCGCAGTTCGGCGGCCGCCGGGGCGATCGCGGAGATGTCGTCGGGAACGACGACGACGTCGCCGACATCAAGCTTGGGCAGCGGCTTCTCGAAATCGACCGAGGGCAGCAGGCGGTCCAGCCAGCCCGGCAGCCACCAGTTCCACCGGTCGAACATCCCCATCAGCGACGGCACCAGCACCAGCCGCACCACGGTGGCGTCGATCGCGATCGCCACCGCGCAGGCCACCCCGAGCTGGGCGACCAGTGGCATGCCGGCGAACGCGAACCCGATGAACACCGCGATCATGATCAGCGCCGCGCTGGTGATGGTCCGGGCGCTGGTGGCCACGCCGTAGGCGACCGCGTCGCGGGTGTCCCCGGTCTGCAGATAGCGCTCCCGGATGCGGGTCAGCAGGAAGATCTCGTAGTCCATCGACAGGCCGAAGGTCATGGCCAGCACCAGGGGCGGGATGGTGCTGTCGATGGAGGTGATCGGCTCGAATCCCAGCCGCTCCAGCCAACCCCACTGGAACACCATCACCAGGCTGCCGTAGGCCGCCGCCACCGACAGCACCGTCATCAGCACACCCTTGACGGCCAGCACCACCGAGCGGATGGAGATCAGCAGCATCGCGAAGGCGATCAC
>NZ_JBBATF010000119.1:5584-9830 GCF_040398885.1 Mycobacterium sp.
CATCGAGCTCCGGTACCTCGGGCAGCGTGGCGCGAAGCCAGTCGACGGTGTCGCGGGCCCGCATCTCCTCCGGATCCACCGCCAGCACCGCCGACAGCAGTGCGCTGCGGTTGTCGTCGGCGAACACCGGAGGCGCCACCGACACGATGTTGACCGCCTGCCCGGCGGCCCGGCCCACCGCCGCGAGGATGGGTGCATTGCCCGGGTCGTCGGCGTCGGCGGCGGGGAAGGTGACCAGGATGCGCACCGGGCCCAGCGCGCCGGGCCCGAGTGCCTCGGCGGCCGCGGCCACCCCGCCTCGGATCTCGTGGGACGACGGGAACTGCCGTTGCATGCTGTTGCCGAGCACCATGCCGAAGGCCGGGGCGGCCACCATCAGCAACAGGGCCGTGGCCGACAGCGCCGAGGCCCACGGCCGGCGCATGACCGAACCCACCCAGCGGGTCCAGAACCGCGACCGGGTGGACTCCGGCCGTCGGGACCAGTTCAGCAGCGGGGACCGCCGGGCCGCCGCCCGG
This sequence comes from Mycobacterium sp., assembly GCF_040398885.1. GTDB lineage: Bacteria > Actinomycetota > Actinomycetes > Mycobacteriales > Mycobacteriaceae > Mycobacterium. Next base: position 6,103 of record NZ_JBBATF010000119.1, read on the forward strand.
CCGAAGACGGCCAGCACCGCCGGGATCAGGGTCGCCGAGGTGAGCACCGCGAAGGCCACCGCCAGGATCGCGCCGGTGGCCATCGACCGCAGGACCGGGGTGCCGATCACGTAGATGCCGGTCAGCGATGCGATCACGGTGAGGCCGGAGAGCAGCACCGCCAACCCCGAGGTCGCCATCGCGGCGCCGGCGGCCTGGTCGGGATCCCGGCCGGCCCGAAGTTCCTCCCTGAACCGCATCAGGATGAACAACGAGTAGTCGATCGCCAGGGCGATGCCGAACATCGAGACCGTCGAGGTGACGAACACCGACATCGTAGTGACCATCGACAGCAGATAGACGGCTCCCATGGTCACCACCACCGTGCAGATGCCGAGAGCCAGGGGGATCGCCGCGGCGGCCAACGAGCCGAACACCGCCACCAGGATCATCAGGACGACAGGCAGATTCCACCGTTCGGCCGCGGCGATGTCGTGTTTGGTGCTGGTCTGTGCGGCGGCGCCGAGGGCGCCCTGGCCGATGACGTACAGCTTGACCCGGCCGTCGGCGGTCCGGCCCGGCTGATCGCCCTGGACGCCGACCTTGGCGCGCAATTTACGGGCGGTGTCCACCGCCCCGGTGTTGTCGAAACCCAGGCGAAGCGACACCACATAGGGGCGGTCGGGTGCCGGCGGCGGCTGGACCTGGTTCGGCACCACCTCGAGGCTGGGCACCTCGCGGGCGGCCTGCTCCAGCAGTTGGACGGCCGCCGTCATGTCGGCGTAGGTGGCATCCGCGCGCGGCGCCGCGACCAGCGCCAGCGGGGAGGCGCCCAGTTGCGGGTAGTGGTCCTGGAGTTCGTACTGCACATGCAGTGACTGCGAGCCGGCCACCTCGAAGCCGCCGCCGGTGAGGTGGTTGGACTGGGTCAGGGCCAGCGCAACCGACGGCACCAGCGCCATCAGCCAGCAGGTGAACACCAGCCACCGATGTCTGCGCAGGCTGCCGCTCAGACGCATCATGAACTGCTGGATGGCGTTTCTCCCCGAATCTGGCACAGCGAATCGCGTGGCTGCGAGCCTACCGCAGCACGCGGGTGTCCAATCGGTCTTGGCGGGGCCGGGCGCGACGGAAACCGGCGCCTGGCCTAAGCTGGGCAACTAGGCTGAAGAAAAGCTTTCCACCAAAGCTCACGAAATGAGGAGACCGAGGATGATGCTCACTGCTCGCCGGGTTGTCGCCGGAACGATCGGCGCCGGTGCGGTCGCCGGGACCCTGCTGGTCGGACTTGCGCCCTCGGCAGTCGCCGCGCCGCCGAACTGCACCGCCGCCGACCTTGCCGGGGTGGCCGCCGGGGTGTCCGCCGCGACGTCGGCGTACCTGTTCACTCATCCCGACGTCAACGCTTTCTTCACCGGCCTGGAGGGCTCGCCGCGCGACAGCCTGCAAGGTCAGGTTCAGGGGTACCTCGACGCCAACCCGCAGGTCAAGGCGGAACTCACGGGCATCCGGCAGCCGCTGACCGACTTGAAGAACCGCTGCGGTGCCACGGACGGCGGCGTGGCGGGCGGCGTCTCCTAACCGCGCCGTCCGGCGCGCGCCGCGGCAACGGTCGGCCAGACGGCCCGCCAGCCGAGAAGCAGCAGTCCGGTCACGAGCGTGGCGACCAGGACGAAACTCACCGCGACGCCTTCGCCGACACCTGCGCGCAGGCCCATCGCGATGACTACGGTGCTCAGCCACACGCGGACTCCGGTGGGACGGATCGCAGTCGGCTCTCGCCATGCGCGGTAGATCACCCACGCCACCGTCAGGCCTGCCAGGAACGGCCAGGCGGTCCATGCGACGTCGCCCAGTGTGACCGCCTCGTCGTGATTGCGCCGGCCCAGCGCACAGAATCCGAGGATGCAGGCGACGTCGGCGGCGAAGGCCGGCCCGGCGGCTCGGGAGCGTGTCATCCTCGCCTGTCCATCAGGGTTCCTTCGGAGGGTCCGCGAGTTCCGTCGCAGCGAGTTCATCGACTACGGCGTCGGGATCCAGCGCCCCTTCGGTGCGGAACATGAAGAAGAACACCACCCATCCGATCGCGGAGATGAAAACCCAACTCACCAACCGGTAGATCAGCATCGCCGAGATCGCCGCCGGCAGCGCCATGCCGCTGGATACCAGGCCGGGGACCAGGACGGCCTCGACGACCAGCAAGCCGCCCGGCATGAGGGGAATCGCCCCGACCGCGCGGGCGGCGGCGTAGGCGACGGTCAGTCCGGCCAGGGAAGGGTGGCCGCCGGCGGCGTAGGCGGCGAACGCCAGGCATGCCACGTCGGCGAACCAGTTGAACACCGACCAGCCGAACGCCTCCCCGAGTTCGCCCCGGCTGAGGCTGACCGACTCCAACTGGGTGAGGGTCTCACGCCACTTCCGCAGTCCGGTGTCGGCGGGCTTGCCGCGCGCGGAGTTGACCCACCGGAGCACCTTCACGCCGATTCCGTCGATGAGTTCCGGCCGGGTCGCGACCGCCTGCGCCAGCAGGATCAGCGCCACGAACCCGCCGAGGGTGAACAGCAGCGAGAACGGATTGTTCTTGGCGCCCAACAGGAATGCGCCCCCCAGACCGATCACGGCAAGACCCACCACCTGCAGTGCCCCCGACATCACCAGCTGCCAGGAGGCCACCACCGGGGAGGCGCCCCACTGCCGCTGCCGGCGGTAGACGAACGTCGCCGACAACACCGGGCCGCCCGGCAGGGTGGTGCTCAGCGCGTTACCGGCGTAGAAGGCCGCCTCCGAACTCCACTGCCGCACGGTCACACCGGCTGCGCGCAGCAGGGTCCGCTGGATCTGCGCGAAGCTGTGCATCGACAGCATGGCCGCTGCGACCGCGGCGAGCACCCACCAGGGGTTCGCGGTCAGCAGGCTCATCCACGCCTTGGCGAGCTGATCCCACACCATGCCCGCCTCGACGGCGAGGATCACCGCCGCGAGGCCCAGCAGCGCCCATCGGACCCACCAGTACCTTCCGCGCCCGGCCGGCGCGTTGTGAGCCACCCGCCAAGCCTAGCTTCGGCAGCGTGTCACCCGGGGGAAGCGGTGCTGGTCGACCCGGAAACCGGGGCAAGGCCCGACGGTCAGATACGGCCCTCGCGGCGCAGCAGATCGTGGGCGCTGACCCCGCCGGTGTGCCCGCGGGCATTCAGCTTCTCGGTGGCGACCTCCGAGTCGCCGGCCGGGCGGCTCACCGGGATCGCACGGGTCTCCGCGCTGGAAATCGCTTCAGCGACGGCCGCCGCAGGAATCGCCGTCGTGGCGTCCTCCGGGCCGGCGATCGCATGGGTCGGCTCGTCCGACGCGAGCACCGTGGTCGGCCCGGCCGCCGAATCCACCGGCTGGGCGGGCCGCTTCAAGGACGTCTTGCGGCGCAATTCTCCGAGCCAGGACCCGATGTCCCGGTCCTCCCGCGCCCCGGCGGACTGGAACCGACGGGTGGGAGCATCCTCGACCGGAGCCGCAACCGGCCGGCGCGGCGTGCTGAGCGGTGCCGGCGCCGGGATGGTCGGGGCGGCGCCGACGAGCGCCTCCTCCGGTTCGGCTGCCGGCAGTGCCGCCTCGGTGCCCGGTGCGGCGATCCGCTTGCGTTCGTCGGGCAGCGTGGTCTCGCCCAGACCGATCTTGTGCTGCAGCCGCTTCATCCACTTCGGCGCCCACCAGCAGTCGTCGCCGAGCAGTTTCATGATGGCCGGCACCAGGAACAT
>NZ_JBBATF010000120.1:0-9800 GCF_040398885.1 Mycobacterium sp.
TGCCCTTCGGACTCGACCCGGCCACCCCGGTGCTGGGCAGTTGGCGGGCCGGGGTCCAGCAGCCCGCCCGGCTGCGCTCGGCGTGGTACCGGCTGCCCGCGCGAGGGGAATCCGCACCGCTGCTGGTGGTCTCGGCCGCCGGACGCTTCGGCCCCGACGCGGTGGCCGTCGAGTGGGCCACCGATCGGCAGGCCGGCGAGGACTCCCCCGGCGGCTCGCTGCCCCTGGCCGACGTCGGCCCGGCCCCCGGATGGCGCAACCTGCGCGTGCCCCTGGCGCTGATCCCGCCCGACGCCACCCGGGTCCGGGTGGTCGCCGTCGACGACGACCTGGCCCCGTCGCGCTGGATCGCCGTCACCGGACCCCGCGTCCCGGCGCTGCGGACGCTGCAACAGGAGGTCGGCGGCCAGGACCCGGTGCTGCTGGACTGGCTGGTGGGCCTGGCCTTCCCCTGCCAGCGGCCGTTCGGGCACGCAAACGGGGTCACCGAGGTGCCGAAGTGGCGGATCACCCCGGACCGGTTCGACACCGACGCCAACTCCCCGGTGATGGACAACCTCGGCGGGGGCCCGTTGGGCATCACCGAACTGCTGTTCAGCGCCGCCACCGTGCCGAGTTATCTGCGCGACGACTGGTCCCGGGACTGGGGCGCCCTGCAGCGGTTGACCCCGTTCCAACCGCAGGCCACCGCCGCGCGCCTGGAACTGGGCACCGCCACCCGTAGCGGGTTGTGGAGCCCGGCCCCGCTGCGACCGGCTTGAGTCCTCGCGCGAGCAGACACAAATTCCCCCGACACGCCGGTCCGGGGCGGCACTTTGCGTCTGCTCGCGCGGGGAAAGGTGAGCCCGTCGCCTACCATCGACGCTCGTGCCCAGCCTGACGACCCGATCCAACCGGATCGCCCGGCTCGTGGCCCTCCTCGCCGGTCTGGCCGGAATCCTGCTGTGCGGGCTGACCCCGCTGTTGCCGGTCACCCAGAGCACCGCGACCATCCTGTGGCCCCAGGGCGTCGGACCCGAGGGGACCGTGGGCGACATCACCGCGCCGCTGGTGTCCGGAGCGCCCGCCTCGATGGAGGCGTCGATTCCCTGCCCGGCCGTCGCGACCCTGCCCGCCGAGGGCGGGGTGCTGTTCTCGACCAACCCGGCCGACGGCACCGACGCCGCGCGCAACGGTCTGTTCGTGCGCGCCAACACCGACTCGGTGACCGTGGCCTTCCGGGACACGGTGGCGGCGGTGGCCCCGCGCGCAGCGGTGGCCTCCGGCGCCTGCAGCACCCTGCGGGTGTGGGCCGACGCCGGTGCGGTGGGCGCGGACTTCGTCGGAATCCCGGGCGCGGCGGGCACCCTGCCGCCGGACAAGAAGCCTCAGGTGACCGGTGTCTTCACCGAATTGAAGGTGCCGGCCCAGCCGGGCCTGTCGGCCCGCATCGACGTCGACACCCGGTTCGTCACCCGGCCCACCCCGCTGAAACTGGCCGTCATGGTCGCCGGGGTGCTGTGCGTGATCGCCTCGGTGACCGCGCTGGCGGCACTGGACCGGGGGTGGGGCCTCCCGCGGATCCCCGGCGCCCGGCGCCGGATGTGGGCGCACTGGCCGGCCGACGCCGGGGTGATCGGCACCCTGCTGGTGTGGCACGTCATCGGCGCCATCTCCTCCGACGACGGCTACAACCTCACCATCGCCCGCGTCGCCGGGGACGCGGGGTACACCGCCAACTACTTCCGGTACTTCGGCGCCGCCGAGGCCCCCTTCGACTGGTACCAGTCGGTGCTGTCGCAACTGGCGTCGGTCAGCACCGCCGGGGTGTGGATGCGGCTGCCCGCGCTCGCCGCGGCCATCGGCAGTTGGCTGATCCTCAGCCACCGCGTGCTGCCGCGGCTGGGCTCGGCCCGCGGCGGTCTGGCCGGCAGCCGGGTGGCCGTGGCCACCGCCGGTGCGGTGTTCCTGGCCGCCTGGCTGCCGTTCAACAACGGACTTCGGCCCGAGCCGCTGATCGCCTTCGGCGCGCTGGCGGTGTGGATGCTGGTGGAGCGCACCGTCGCCACCCGGCGACTGGCGCCCACCGCGCTGGCGATCGTCGTCGCGGTGTTCTGCGCGACGCTCGCGCCGCAGGGCCTGATGGCCGCCGCACCGCTGCTGGTGGGGGCCCGGGCGATCACCCGCATCATCGGCGGCCGGCGGTCACGCGACGGCGTGCTGGCCCCGCTGGCCGCGCTCGGCGCGGCGCTGTCGGTGTTCTTCGTGGTGGTGTTCCGCGACCAGACGCTGGCCGCTGTCGCCGAGGCGGTGCGCATCAAATACGTTGTCGGCCCGACGATCTCGTGGTACCAGGACTTCCTGCGGTACTACTTCCTGACCGTCGAAGAGCAGAGCGAGGCCTCGCTCACCCGGCGGTTCGCCGTCCTGGTGATGCTGCTGTGCATGTTCGGCCTCCTGGTGACGCTGTTGCGCAAGGGCCGTGTGGCCGGCCTGGCGCGCGGTCCGCTGTGGCGGCTGATCGGAAGCACCGGTCTGGGGTTGCTGTTGCTCACCTTCACCCCGACGAAATGGGCAGTGCAGTTCGGGGCGTTCGCCGGTCTGACCGCGGCGCTGGGCGCGGCGACGGCGTTCGCCTTCGCCACCATCGGACTGCACAGCCGGCGCAATCTCGCCCTGTACCTCACCGCCCTGCTGTTCGTCGTCGCGTTGGCCACCTCCGGTGTCAACGGCTGGTTCTACGTCGGCAACTACGGGGTGCCGTGGTACGACCGACCGCCGGTCCTGGTGCACCGCGCGGTGACGTCCATGTTCCTGGCGATGGCCGTGCTCACCGCACTGATCGCCGGCTGGCTGCACTTCCGGATCGACTACGCCGGTCACACCGAGGTGGCCGACACCCGGCGCAACCGGGTGCTGGCCTCCACCCCGCTGCTGGCGGTGTCTCTGATCATGGTGCTGCTGTCGGTCGGGTCGATGGCCAAGGGATTCGTCCAGCGCTACCCCGCCTACACCAACGGCAAGGCGAACCTGGCGGCACTGGCCTCGGGGCTCTCCGGGAGAAGCTGCGCCATGGCCGACGAGGTTCTGGTCGAGTCCGACACCAACGCCGGGATGCTCCAACCGGCCCCCGGCCAGAAGTGGGGCAAGTACGGCCCGCTGGGCGGTGCGGACCCGGTCGGATTCAACCCCAACGGGGTCAGCGACAACCTCGACCCGGTCGCGCCGTTCGTCGCCAACCCCGGCACGGTGAACTCCGACGGCTCGCCGAACAAGGCGAACTGGGGAATCGGTTTCGCAGGCGGAACCGGCGGCGGCTACGGCCCAGCCGGGGTGAACGGGTCGAAGGTGTTCCTGCCCTTCGGTCTTGACCCCGAGACCACGCCGGTGATGGGCAGCTACAAGCAGAACAAGCTGGCGGCCAAAGCCACCTCGGCCTGGTACGAACTGCCGCCGCGCAGCCCGGACCGCCCGCTGGTGACCGTCGCCGCCGCCGGCGCGATCTGGTACTACGACGACGAGGGCGAGTTCCACTACGGACAGTCGCTGAAGCTGCAGTGGGGTGTGCGCGGGCAGGACGGCACGTTCACCGCGCTGGAGAAGGTGTATCCCATCGACACCCAGGAGCAATTGGCCTGGCGCAACCTGCGTTTCCCGGTCAAGGACGCGCCGCCCGACGCCAATGTGGTGCGCATCGTGGCCGACGATCCGAACCTCTCCACCGAGCAGTGGTTCGGCTTCACCCCGCCGCGGGCGCCGATCCTGCAGACCGCGCAGGCGTTGCTGGGTGACCGGACGCCGGTCTTCATGGACATCGCCAGCGCCGCCCACTTCCCCTGCCAGCGGCCGTTCTCCGAGCACCTGGGTGTCGCCGAGTTGCCGCAGTACCGGATCCGGCCGAACCTCAAGCAGGTGGTGGTGTCGTCGAACATGTGGCAGACAGCCCGCGCCGGCGGGCCTTACCTGTTCATCCAGGCACTGCTGAGCACCACGACGGTGCCGACCTACCTGCGCGACGACTGGTACCGCGACTGGGGCGAGATCGAGCGCTACATCCGCGTGGTTCCCGCCTCGCAGTCGCCCGACGCCGCCGTCGACGAGGGCGCCGCACGGGTATTCGGGTGGAGCCGCAACGGACCGATCAGGGCCCTGCCATGACACAGGTTCTCACCGCCAACGCCCGCGCCTCCGCAGACGAGGTGCGGATCACCCGGATTATGGCGACCGTCGCCGGGTTGCTGGGATTCGTTCTGGCGATACTGACCCCGCTGCTGCCGGTGGTGCAGACCACGGCCACCTTGAACTGGCCGCAGAATGGGCAGCTGAAAAGCGTTACGGCGCCGCTGATCTCGCTCACGCCGGTGTCGATGAACGCCACGGTGCCCTGCGAGGTGATCCGGGCGATGCCGCCCGGTGGCGGGATGGTGTTCGGTCTGGCGCCGCAGAAGGCCAAGAACGCCGCGCTCGATTCGCTGTCGGTCACCGTCGACTCCCAGCGGGTGAACATCACCGACCGCAACGTGGTGGTCGCCAGCGTCCCGCGCGCACAGGTGCAGGCCGCGGGCTGCCAGCGGATCGAGATCACCTCCACCGACGAGGGCACTTTCGCGCAGTTCGTCGGTGTGCCGCCCAGCGCCGACTACCAGGATCTGGACGACGAGGAGAAGGAGAAGTCGCCGCAGACCGGATACGACGATCTGCGCAGCGGTTTCGCGGATCCGAACCTGCGCCCCGGGGTCGTCGGTGTGTTCACCGACCTGTCCGGGCCGGCCCCGCCCGGACTGAAGGTCTCGGCCACCATCGACACCCGGTTCAGCACCCGTCCGACCGCGCTGAAACTGGCCGCGATGCTGTTGTCCATCGCGGCGACTGTCGTTGCGCTGGCGGCCTTGTGGCGACTGGACCGCCTGGACGGGCACCGCATGCACCGGCTGATCCCGCGGCGGTGGCAGACCCTCACCGCGGTGGACGTGACGGTGGTGCTGGCCTTCCTGATCTGGTACGTGATCGGGGCGAACTCCTCCGACGACGGCTACATCCTGCAGATGGCGCGGGTGGCCGAGCACGCCGGGTACATGTCGAACTACTTCCGGTGGTTCGGCGTGCCCGAGGACCCGTTCGGCTGGTACTACAACGTGCTGGCGCTGATGACCCATGTCAGCACCGCGAGCATCTGGATGCGGCTGCCGGATCTGTTGTGCGCGTTCGTCTGCTGGCTGCTGCTGTCCCGTGAGGTGCTGCCCCGACTGGGGCCGGCCGTGGCGGCCAGTCGGCCGGCGTTGTGGGCCGCCGGCCTGGTGCTGCTCGCGGCGTGGATGCCGTTCGACAACGGCCTGCGCCCGGAGGGCCAGATCACCACCGGCGCGCTGATCACCTACGTGCTCATCGAACGCGCCATCACCTCGGGACGGCTCACCCCGTTCGCGCTGGCGATCATCACCGCCGCGTTCACCCTGGGAATCCAGCCGACCGGGCTCATCGCCGTCGCGGCGTTGATCGCCGGCGGCCGGCCGATTCTGCGGATCCTGATGCGGCGGCGCGCCGTCGTCGGCACCCTGCCACTGGTGGCGCCGTTGCTCGCGGCGGGCACCGTCATCCTCACCGTGGTCTTCGCGGACCAGACCCTGGCCACCGTGCTGGAGGCCACCCGCATCCGCACCGAGATCGGGCCGAGCCAGCCGTGGTACACCGAGAACCTGCGGTACTTCTACCTGATCCTGCCGACCGTGGACGGGTCGCTGTCGCGGCGGTTCGGCTTCCTGATCACCGCGCTGTCGCTGTTCATCTCGACCTTCGTCATGTTGCGGCGCAAGCGGATTCCCGGTGTGGCCCGCGGTCCGGCATGGCGGCTGATGGGCGTCATCTACGCCACCCTGTTCTGCCTGATGTTCACCCCGACCAAGTGGGTGCACCACTTCGGGTTGTTCGCCGCGGTGGGCGCCGCGGTGGCCGCGCTGGCCACCGTGCTGGTGTCGCCGTCCGTCCTGCGCTGGTCGCGCAACCGGATGGCCGTCGTCACCGCCGTGCTGTTCGTTCTCGCCCTGACCTTCGCCACCACCAACGGTTGGTGGTACGTGTCGAGTTTCGGTGTGCCGTTCAACAACTCGACGCCGCAGATCCGCGGGATCAGCGTCAGCGCGATGATTCTGGCGCTGTTCGTGCTCTCGGCCCTCTACACGGCGTGGCTGCACCTGACCGGCCGGCGGGGTGAGGGCCGGGTGACCCGGATGCTCACCGCGGGGCCTATCCCGGTGGTGGCCGGATTCATGGTGCTGGTGAACATGGCGTCCATGACGGCCGGGGTGATCCGGCAATACCCCACCTACTCCAACGGGCTGGCCAACGTGCGGGCACTGGCCGGCGGATGCGGACTGGCCGACAACGTTCTCGTCGAACCCGATTCCAACGCGGGCTTCCTGACCGCGCTGCCGGGCGACTACGGCGCGCTGGGCCCCCTCGGCGGGACCAAGCCGGTCGGTTTCAGCCCCAACGGTTTACCGGAGAAGATCGTCGCCGAGGCGATCCGGGTCAACAACCCGACGCCGGGCATCGACCACGACTGGGAGGGCCCGTTCGAGCTCACCGCCGCGGGGATCAACGGATCGAAGATCCCGCTGCCCTACCAGCTCGACCCGGCCCGCGTCCCGGTTGCGGGCAGCTACGTCGACTCCGGCCAGCAGGAGAGCCTGCTCACCTCGGCCTGGTATCAGCTTCCCCCCGACGACGGCGGCCACCCTCTGGTGGTGGTGACCGCCGCGGGAACGATCGCCGGCAACAGCATCCTCAACAACCGCACCGACGGCCAGGCCGTCGAATTGGAGTACGGCCGTCCCGGTCCCGACGGGGCGCCGGTGGCGGCCGGCCGGGTCGAGCCCTTCGACCTCGGGCCGGCGCCGTCATGGCGGAATCTGCGCTTCCCCCGGTCGGCCATTCCCGCCGACGTGACCGCGGTTCGCATTGTGGCCGAGGACAAGTCGCTGTCGCTGGGCGACTGGGTGGCCGTGACGCCGCCGCGGGTGCCCGAGTTGCGCACCATCCAGGAGTACGTCGGGCGCACCACGCCGGTGATGATGGACTGGGCGGTTGGGCTGGCCTTCCCCTGCCAGCAGCCGATGTTGCACACCAACGGAGTCGCCGACGTCCCGCAGTTCCGCATCACGCCGGACTACACCGCCAAGAAGCAGGACACCGACACCTGGCAGGACGGCCGCAACGGCGGCCTGCTCGGGATCAGCGACCTGCTGCTGCGGGCGCATGTGATGTCGACGTACCTGTCGCACGACTGGGGCCGGGACTGGGGTTCGCTGCGCAAGTTCGACACCATCGTCGACGCGACGCCGGCACAGCTGGAGTTGGGCACCGCGACCCGCAGTGGGCTGTGGAAGCCCGGCGAGATCCGGATCAAGGCGTAGAGGAGAGATCCCGGGGCCCTGCCGCGCGGAGGAATCCACAATTCCGCGCTCATCCCCAGCCGCCAACCGGTGCGGCGAAGGTTGTCCGACCCTTCGGGTAGGTTTTCGAACATGAGTTCGATAGCGGATGTGTTGGCCGGGTTGGATGCCGCCCTTGCGGCCGTCGACGCTGTCGACTGGGACGGTCTGCCGGTGGCGGAATTGTTCGACGGCCTTCATCAGCTTGAGACGTTGCGCAGGCGCGCGACCGCGCGTGCCTACGACGGTGCCGCGGCGGCGGATCGCCGCGAAGAGCAGGCACTGGGCGGCAACAGCCACCGGGTTCTCGCCAACGTGCTGAGGATCAGCCCGGGTGAGGCGAAGCGCCGCATCCGGGGTGGCGCCCAACTCGCTCCGCGCACCACATTGACCGGTCAGCAGGTGGCGCCGGAGTTGGCAGCCACCGCGAAAGCCTGGCATTGCGGCACACTCGACGGTGAGCACCTGCGGGTCATCCAGAGGTTCTTCGGGGATCTCCCCGATCATGTCGCGGCGGCCGACTCGGCGAAGGCGGAGGCGTTCCTGGCCGAACAGGCCGCCTTGCTGCGGCCGGACCAATTGGAGAAATTGGCCGGGCAGTTGGCGCTGCGACTCAACCCCGACGGGGAGTTCTCCGACGCCGACCGGGCCCGCAAGCGCGGATTCGCCTGGTGCGGCGGCCAGGGGCCGGACGGGATGAGTGTCGGGCGACTCGTCGCCACACCGGAACTGCGCGCCATGATCGAGGCCTGGACGGCGAAGTTCGCCGCACCCGGGATGTGCAACCCGGAGGACCAAACCCCCACGGTGACAGGTGAACCCAGTCAGGAGGTCGCCGACCGGGATGTCCGCGGGCACGCCCAGCGGCAGCACGACGCCTTGGTGGCCCTGGTACGCGGCCGCCTCGGGGATCCGGCACTGGGCCGGCACAAGGGCTTGCCGGTCACGGTGATCGCGTCTGCCACGCTGGACCAACTGCACACCGGGGCAGGCGTGGCCGTGACAGCCGGCGGCACTCTGCTGCCCATGCGTGACCTGATTCGGATGGCGTCGCACGCCTGGCATTACCTGGCCGTGTTCGAACAGCACAGCCGCCGCCCGCTGTATCTCGGCCGCTCCAAGCGGATCGCCTCAGCGGACCAGCGGATCGTCCTGCACAACAAGGATCGCGGTTGCACCGCGCCGGGCTGCCACATGCCCGGCTACCTCACCGAGGTTCACCACGTGGACGAATGGGCGGAAGGCGGTCCCACCAACATCGACAAGCTCACCTTCGCCTGCAAACGCGATCACGCACTGCTCAAACCCGGCGGCTGGCGAACCCGAAAACTCCGGGACGGCAGCACCGAATGGCTTCCGCCACCGCATCTTCCGCTGCGCGGCGGCGTGAACACCTTCCACCATCCCGAGCGGATGCTGCCCGGGTTCGGCGACGGATGATCCGACCGTGCGACCGCCTACAGGCCCGCCTCGGCCGGCTGTTGCGAGGAATCCGCCTGGCATGTCGAAGCCCCCGCCCTCGCGCTTGGCGGCGCCCCGGTCAGGGCGCGGCCGGGGAAACCGGGTTCGTTCCCTGGTCGGTCGGTACAGAAGACGCAGCAGACTCGGGCGGTGAGCCGGGCGCGGCTTGGACGGGAGCCGCGGCACGCAGGCGCTCGGGCTGCGGTGACCAGACCGTCTGTTCGCCGGCCGGGTCCGGCCGCGCGCAGTAGGCCGGCGTCCCGGATTCGGTCACCGCGGCCGCCCCCAGGACCGCGCAATCGGCGCCGAGCAGGACCACCGGCAGTTCCATCCGTGCCGAGATCGCCGGCGGCGGAGGCGTGTTGGGCGCGGAGTCGGTCATCGCACCGCGGTCCCTGCCGATGACGGCGAAACCCGCGGCGGCCGCCCCGAGCAGGACGAGCCCGGCCAGTCCGGTGGCGGCCCGGCGGCGGCGGTTCTCTGTCGACTCGACTCGCTGATGCCGGCCGGATGCGGTCCCCGCCGGACCGAGCGCCCGTTGCATCGCGTGGGCGAAGTCGCGGCAGCGGTCATAGCGGTCGCGCGGTTCCTTGGCCATCGCCCTGGTGAACACCGGATCGAAGCCGGCGAGTTCCGGGCGGTAGGTCGCGATCGCCGGCGGTCTGGCGCTGATGTGCTGCCCGATGACGACGGCAGGGTTGCTGTCGTCGAACGGCGGACCGCCCGTCATCAGATGAAAGGCGGTGGCCGCCAACGCGTACTGGTCGGCGCGGCCGTCGAGTGGACGGCCGGTCAGCTGCTCGGGCGGAGCGTAGGTCACGGTGCCGACCGTCACCTCGGTTCCGGTCAGGTCACTGGCGTGGCTGACCCAACGGGCGACGCCGAAGTCGGCCAGCATGATGCGGTCGGCGCCCCCGGTCGCGGCGCCCC
>NZ_JBBATF010000121.1:0-9435 GCF_040398885.1 Mycobacterium sp.
GGTCGGCCGCCGCCGTGGTCGGCGGCAGGGCGATCGCGATTGCGCTGGCTCCCGCGGCGGCTGTGGCGGCCAGTGCCGTCCACAGTCCGGGGCGTCGTGAAGTCGAGTCCGGCTGCGTCATGGCGCAAAACCTACCGTGTCGCAGCCGTGGCGCAAGTTCGCACTCGGCTGTGTCGGCTGCTGTTTGACAACGATTCGGGCAAATTTCCCCGATTACGTCTGATCGGACCGGCGGCCCGTGTGCAAACTCACTGACTGCGCCTTCACCGTGAACCACACCGGGTCGCCGATCGTCAGGCGCAACTCGGCAACGGCGTCCGGGGTCACATCGGCGGCCACCCCGGGCAGCCCGTCGGACTGTTGGGCGCCGCGCACCCGGACCACCCCGCCGGCCAGTTCGAGTTCCGCGATCCGCACCCTGAGGCTGTTGCGCGGACTGCCCTGGGGCTGTTCCCGGTACACCGCCACCGACGCCGGCGCGAACACCGCCACCGCGCCCCGGCCGACCGCCGGCGCCTCGCCGTCCCGGCCCGGCAGGCCGTGCCACAGCTGCCCGTCGGCGTGCAATGTCGCCGGACCGACCAGCACACCCCGAACCAGGTTCACCCCGGCCAGACGTGCGCCGAATCCACTGCGCGGGGCCGCGAGCACGTCGCCCACCGCGCCGGACTCGACGATCCGGCCCGCTTCCAGGACCAGCACCCGGTCGGCCAGTCCGAGCACGTCGAGCAGGTCGTGGGTGATCAGGACGGTGGGGCGGGTCCCGGTCGCGGGGTCGGCGAGCACATCGCGCAGCACCGTCCGCACCGAGGTCGCCGCGGCCACGTCCAGACCGGCCAGCGGCTCGTCGAGCAGCAGGACGTCCGGTTCGGCGGCCAGCGCCCTGGCCAGCGCCACCCGTTGGGCCTGACCGCCGGACAACTCCCCCGGCCGGCGGTCGGCCAGCGGGCCGGCGTCGACCCGGTCCAGCCAGTGCCGGGCTCGCCGCCGCCCGGCGGCGAAGGCGACGTTGCCCCGCACGCTCATGTTCGGAAAGAGCATCGGCTCCTGCTGCAACAGCCCGACCCGCCGCCGGTGGACCGCCACGTCCACCCCGGCGTCGGTGTCGGTCAAGGTCCGCCCCCCGACCCGCACGACGGCCCGGTCGGCAGGCAACAGGCCGGCCACCACGGCGGCGGCCGAGGACTTGCCGGCCCCGTTGGGGCCAACCACGGCCAGCACCTCGCCCGGACCGACGCCGAACGCGACGTCCAGGTCCCGCGCCGCGACGTTGACCGCCACCTCGAGCTCAGCCACCGGCGCTCCCCCCGCCTCCCGCGAGCCGTCGCGGGCCCAGGCCCAGCACGATCGCGGCGGCGACGACGACGAGCAGCACCGACAGTGACACCGCGGCGGCGGGATCGGCCTCGCGCTGCAGGTAGATCTCCAGCGGCATGGTCCGGGTCACTCCCGGTCGGGACCCGGCGAAGGTCAGCGTCGCACCGAACTCGCCCAGCGCGCGGGCGAAGGCCAGCACCCCGCCGGACAGCAGACCGGGGCCCAGCAGCGGCAGCGTCACCCGCCACCAGACGCGGGAGGGGCTCGCACCCAGGGTGGCGGCCACCCGGTCGTAGCCGCTCCCGGCGGTGCGCGCCGCGCCCTCCAGCGCGATCACGAGGAAGGGCAGCGAGACGAAGGTCTGTGCCAGTACCACCGCCGCCGTACTGAACGCGATCCTGATTCCGGCCGCCTCGAGGTGCTGGCCCAGCAGCCCCAACCTGCCGAACACGTAGAGCAGGGCGAGACCGCCCACCACCGGCGGCAGCACCAGCGGCAGCAGCACCAGGGACCGCAGGATCCGGACGGCCCGGCCGTGATGGCGGGCCAGCACCAAGGCCAGCGGCACACCGCACAGCAGGCACAGCAGCGTGCTGGCCGCGGCGGTGCGCAGGCTGAGCGCGAGCGCGGTCCGCGAGGGCTGACTGGTGACCAGCGCCCCGAATCCGGTCCAGTCCGCCTTGACGGCCAGCGCGAGCAACGGCAGTGCGATGAACGCCGCCCCAACCGCGGCGGGCAGGTACAGCCAGCGCGGCAGCGCGGCCGGCGATGGCCCGGGCGACCCCATCAGCTGACCCTAATCGGGAGGTGGCAAGGGCGTTCCGGCACCGGCCGGACGGCCAGCGCCCTGCGTTCTCGAGCTGATCGTTGCGATCAGCACAGCGAGGACAGATCAGTCCGACGACGACACCTGCCGCTCAGTTCGGGGCGAATATCCCACCGTCCCAAGATCTGTTGCCCTATCGTCCTTTCGGGGATTGCCCGTTCCAAGGGCTAGCGGGCGAGGGGGGTGGCAAGTGAGTCTGACGTATCGTGAGTTCTGGACGCTGCTCCACGGAATGGTCTTTGGTGCTGTGTTCTTGCTGGGCTTCGCAGGTGGCCTCGAAGGGCTCTGGGGTCTTCGACCCCATCAGATGACCGCCGAGGGCATCCGCGGCAGGATCCGGCGTCTGAAGGTCGGCGTAACCGCGATGGCGGTGGCAGCGTGGGGAACGGTGCTGACCGGGACCTGGGTCGTGTACCCGTGGTACCGCGAGGATGTCCCGAACAGCCCCCGATCGCTGCTACTCGCCGACCCGGCGAGGGCGGACTGGCACCACTTCGGCATGGAGTGGAAGGAGCACGTCGCCTGGCTGAGTCCGATCCTGGCCACCACCGTGGCCTTCATCGTCCTGTACTACGGCAGCAGCCTCATCCGCCACGAACGATTGCGCAAAACCACTGTCTTGCTGTTCGTACTGGCATTCGCCTTCGCGGGAGTGGCCGGGCTCTTCGGGGCCCTGATCACTAAGAACGCCCCCTTGACCTAGGAGCATGGAATGGCATCGAACTCGAACTCCGGCGTTACCCCGCTCCCCGAGTTAGCCGATGTTCCGGACCAGCCGGAAGGGCCCGTGGCTGCCGCGATCCTCGCCGCTGGCATTGGCGCGCTTGCGCTGGGGATCCTGACCACCCTTGCCGAGGCCAACCGGACCATCAAGAAGTTCCTCAACTTCTACGATCCCGTCGGTCCCCTGTCGGGCGTGACGATCGGTGCGGTCGCTGTCTGGCTGATCGCCTGGGGCATCCTCCACATGCTGTACCGCACCCAGTCCGTTGAGTCCGGTAGACGACTTGCCGCATCTTTGGTCCTCGTCGGGCTCGGCGTTTTGGGGACGTTTCCACTGTTCTTCCAAGCCTTCGCGCCGGCGTAACAGGACGCTGCGGATAGCCGGTCCGGACTATGCTCGGGCGTCGTGACGCGGCGCGCAAAGATCGTCTGTACTCTCGGCCCGGCGACCGACAGCGACGACATGGTGAAAGCCTCGTTCGAGGCCGGAATGGACGTCGCCCGAATGAACTTCAGCCATGGCGACCACTCCGACCACGAGGCCTCCTACGCCCGCCTCCTACGCCCGTGTCCGCAAGGCCTCTGACGAAACCGGGCGGTCGTCGCGGCCCTGGTCGCACAGACCGCCGTCGCCGGCCGGGTCGTGACCATCGGCCGCAGAGCGGCGATCGGCTACGGCTAGTGTCAGCCGGGTGACGATCCGACTGGGGCTGCAGATCCCGAACTTCTCCTACGGAACACCGGTCACCGAGTTGTTCGCCACCGTCGTCGCGCAGGCCCGGGAGGCCGAGGCCGCCGGCTTCGACGCCGTCTTCGTGATGGACCACTTCTACCAGCTGCCGATGCTGGGCTCACCCGACCAGCCGATGCTGGAGGCCTACACCGCGCTCGGCGCGCTGGCCACCGCCACCGAGAGGGTGCTGCTGGGCACGCTGGTCACCGGCAACACCTACCGCAACCCGGCCCTGCTGGCCAAGATCATCACCACGCTCGACGTGATCAGCCGGGGCCGGGCGGTGCTCGGCATGGGAACCGGCTGGTTCGAACTCGAGCACGACCAACTGGGTTTCGAATTCGGCACCTTCACCGAGCGGTTCGCCAAGCTGGACGAGGCCCTCCAGATCCTGCTGCCGATGATCGCCGGCGAGCGGGTCAGCTTCACCGGCCGGTACTACCGGACCGAGGAGGCGATGGCCGAACCCCGGTTCCGCCCGCATATTCCGCTGATGATCGGCGGAAGTGGTGAGAAGAAGACCTTCGGCCTGGCCGCCCGCCACTTCGACCACCTCAACATCATCGCCGCGTTCTCCGAGCTGCCCGGCAAGGTCGCGGCATTGGCGCGGCGATGCGAGGAGGTCGACCGCGACCCCGCCGGCCTGGAGACCAGCGTGCTGCTGACGGTCGTTCCGGACCCCGGGTTCACCGCCGACATGGTGCCCCGCGGAATGCGCGGCAGAATGGTGGCCGGCAGCCCGGAGCAGATCGCCGAGGCGGTGCAGGCCAACGTGCTCGACGCCGGGATAGACGGGGTGATCGTGAACATCCCCTCCTACGTGCCCGGGTCGATCACCCAAGTCGGCGCGGCGCTGGGTCCGATCGTCGGAGCCGGCCCACCGGAAGATCCGTTGATCCAGGAGCGAGAATGACCCATCCCGGCGCGACTCCGTCCGACCGGCACAAGGTCGTCATCGTGGGCTCGGGCTTCGGCGGCCTCAACGCGGCCAAGAAGCTCAAGCGGGCCGACGTCGACATCAAGCTGATCGCCAAGACCACCCATCACCTGTTCCAGCCGCTGCTCTACCAGGTGGCGACCGGCATCATCTCCGAGGGCGAGATCGCCCCGCCGACCCGGGTGATCCTGCGCAAGCAGAAGAACTGCCAGGTGCTGCTCGGCGAGGTGACCTACGTCGATCTCGCCAACAAGACCGTCGACTCGGTGCTGCTGGGCCACACCTACCGCACCCCGTACGACTCGCTGATCGTGGCAGCCGGCGCGGGCCAGTCGTACTTCGGCAACGATCACTTCGCCGAGTGGGCACCGGGTCTTAAGACCATCGACGACGCACTCGAACTTCGCGGTCGCATCCTGGGCGCGTTCGAGCAGGCCGAACGGTCGAACGACCCGGAACGACGGGCCAAGCTGCTGACGTTCGTCGTGGTGGGCGCCGGCCCCACCGGTGTGGAGATGGCGGGCCAGATCGCCGAACTCGCCGACCACACCCTCAAAGGGGCGTTCCGCCACATCGACTCGACCGGGGCCCGGGTCATCCTCCTCGACGCCGCCGCCGCGGTGCTGCCGCAAATGGGCGAAAACCTCGGGATGAAGGCCGCCGCGCGCCTTGAGAAACTCGGCGTCGAGATCCAACTGGGCGCCATGGTCACCAACGTCGACCGCAACGGCATCAACGTCGTCCACGACGACGGCCGGGAAGAGCGCATCGAGTGCCAGACCAAGGTGTGGTCCGCCGGTGTGGCGGCCAGCCCGCTGGGTAAGCACATCGCCGACCAGTCCGGGGCCGAGATCGACCGGGCCGGCCGGGTCAAGGTGTTGCCGGACCTGACCGTGCCGGGGCACCCCGAGGTATTCGTCGTCGGCGACATGGCGTCGATCGAGGGCGTTCCCGGTCAGGCGCAGGGCGCCATCCAGGGCGCCTCCTACGCCGCCAGGCTGATCGCGGCGGAACTCAACGGCGCCGACCCGGCGGCACGGGAGCCGTTCCGGTACCTGAACAAGGGCTCGATGGCGACGGTGTCGCGCTACTCCGCGGTGGTCCAGGCCGGCCCGATCGAGTTCGGCGGGTTCATCGGCTGGCTGTCGTGGCTCTTCCTGCACCTGATCTACCTGGTCGGGTTCAAGGCGCGGCTGACCACCGCGCTGTCCTGGATCGGCACCTTCATCGGCAGCCGCCGCGGTCAGCTCACGATCACCGAGCAGCAGGCCTACGCCCGCACCCGACTCGAGCAACTGGAGGAGATCATCGAGCGCGTCGAGGAGGTCCCGGTCACCTCCAACCCCGACTCGCTCAACTGGAACCGCTGAACTCGAATAGCATTGAGATCCACCGCGACGCACCACGCCGCACCGGCCGCATAAGGGGAAACCATGTCAGCCGTCCGCCAGTCACTGCTTCGCGCCGCCGCCGCGGCCCTCGGTGCCGGTGCCATCCTGATCGGCCCCGGCGGCTTGGGCACCCCCCATGCGCACGCCGACGACCTGCCGCCGGGCTGCACCAGCGCGGACATGACCGGCGTGATGTCGGGAATCTCCGCGGCCATGTCGGTGTACCTGTTCACCCACCCCGACGTGAACACCTTTTTCACCGGCCTGCAGGGCCAGCCCAAGACGGCGGTCCGCGACCAGACCGAGGCGTACCTGAACGCGAACCCGACCGTGCGGGCCGAACTGGAGGCGATCCGTAAGCCCTCCCGGGACTTCCGCGACCGCTGCAACCTGCCGCAGCGCGCGCTCATCCTCGCCGACGCCATCTGAGCGGCGGTCCCGGCCTCAGCCGGCCAGCACCATGGTGAAACCCGACGAACTGGTCTACCGACTGCTGCGGCGGCTACCCACCCGGACGCTGTCGCTGCGCACCATCGTCATCACGGCCGCCCTCGCCGTCGTCATCCTCGTGCTCACACTGGGCACCTGGGTGTGGGTCGGGGTCACCAACGACCAGTACAACCAACTGGACCGGCGGTTGGACTCGGTGAGCAGCCTCGGCGACTTCAGCACGCTGCTGTCCCAGCCGTCCGCGGCCGGAACGCCCAGTCCGGACGGGAATCTGGTTCGCACCGTCCGGGCCGGGTCCACGGCCGTGTCGGTGCCCGCCGACGTCGTGCTGCCGAAACTGGCCGACGGATACGCCAGCACGACGATCGACGGGGTGGAGTACCGGGTGCGCACCTTCTCGGTGGGTGTCGCATCCATCGCCCTGGGTGCGCCGCTGGCCGAAACGAAGCGCCGGATCGACCAATTGCATTGGCGCGTGGTGGGAATCTGCGCCGGCGTGATCGCCGGCACCGTCGTCGTCGGCTGGTTCATCTCACTGATCATGGTCGACCCGTTCCGCCTGCTGGCGCAGCAGGCCCGGGCGATCAGCGCCCAGTCCAAACCCGAGGAGGTCCAGGTCCGCGGCGTGCGCGAGGCCGTCGAGATCGGCGAGGCGGTCGAGGACATGCTGGCCCGCATCGGCGACGAGCAGGCGAAGACCAAAGCGGCACTGGAGTCGGCGCGGGATTTCGCCGCGGTGGCCTCACACGAGTTGCGCACGCCGCTGACGGCCATGCGCACCAACCTCGAGGTGCTGGCGACCTTGGACCTGCCCGACGAACAGCGCAAGGAGGTGATCGGGGACACCATCCGCACCCAGAGCCGGATCGAATCCACCCTGAGCGCGCTGGAACGGCTCGCGCAGGGCCAGCTGACCACGGCCGACGACTTCGTCTCCTTCGACGTCACCGAACTTCTCGACCGCGCCGCGCAGGACGCCGAGCGCACCTACCCGAATCTGCAAGTCTCGCTGGTGCCTTCACCGGCGGTTCCGATGGTCGGCCTGCCGGCCGGTTTGAGCCTGGTGCTCGACAACGCCATCGCCAACGCGGTGCGGCACGGGGGCGCGACCAGGGTTCGGCTCGCCGCCCACAGCTCGCCGGCCGGGGTGGAGGTCACCATCGACGACGACGGCAGCGGCGTGCCGGAAAACGAGCGCGCCGCGGTCTTCGAGCGATTCTCCCGCGGGTCGACGGCCGGCCACTCCGGCTCCGGACTCGGTCTGGCACTCGTCGCGCAACAGGCCCAACTCCACGGCGGCACAGCCGATCTGGCCACCAGCCCGCTGGGTGGCGCCCGACTGTCCCTGCGACTGGCCGCCGACTCGGCCTAGCCCGGATCAGGACTGGGCGGGGAGGTTCTGAAGCCGGACCTGACCCCGGGCGACCAGCCGCCGCCGGTCGTCGCGGATCGTCACCAGCCACAACTGCTGTCGACGGCCCCGGTGCACGGGTTCGGACTCCGCGTGGGCGGTCCCCCCGGTGACCGCCCGCAGGAAGTCGGTGTTGTTGTTGACCCCCACCACGTTGCCGCCTCCGTTCGCCGAAAGCCACACGTAGGCCGAGACGCTCGCCAGCGACTCCACGACCGAGCACCAGACTCCGCCGTGCACGATCCCCATCGGTTGCAGCAGCGTCGGCTTGACCGTCAACTCCGCCCGCACCCCGTCCGGCGTCACCTCGGTGTAGGTCAACCCGATCTCGGCGTCGAAGGGTGCGGACAACTCAGGGTTCGGGCCGGACTCGGGATGCACGTCTCAGTTCTACACGCGCACCCGGGCGGTACAACCGGCGAATCGCGGGTACGACGTCCGGTAGTATGTCGACCAGCCTCGACTGCGAGGGGAGACGAGGGCATGGCAAAGCTGACCGGCCTGGGGGACCTGGAACGCGCCGTCATGGACCACCTGTGGGCCGCCGACGAGCCGCAGACCGTCCGTCAGGTTCACGAAAGCCTGCGCGCGGAGCGCGATCTGGCCTACACCACGGTGATGACCGTCCTGCAACGCCTCGCCCGCAAGGGCCTGGTGGTGCAGATCCGGGACGACCGTGCGCACCGCTACACCGCCAGGCACGGCCGCGATGAACTGGTCGCCGGCCTGATGGTGGATGCGCTGGCGCAGGCTTCCGACTCCGGTGATCGCCGGGCCGCCCTGGTCCACTTCGTGGAACGGGTGGGCGCCGAGGACGCCGAGTCGTTGCGGCGGGCGCTGTCGGACCTGGACACCAAACACCGAATCCTGTAGCGGCCGCGGATTCGCTGGGGAAGACTGTCAGGCGTGTCAGCGGTGGCCTTCGCCCTCCTCGCGGTGGCCCTCGCCGGTCCGGTGCCGGCCCTGCTATCCCGGGCGGCCTGGCCGATGCGCGCACCGCGGGCCGCGGTCGTGCTCTGGCAAGCGGTTGCGCTGGCCGCGGTGCTGTCCGCCCTCAGCGCCGGCCTGGCACTGGTGGCCGGGCTGCTGATCCCGGATTCCGGCGCCGCCCCGGGCTGGCCGGTGTGGCTGGGGTCGGTCCCCGTCCTGGTCCTCACGCTGACCATCGGCGGCCGCCTCGTCGTCGCCGTCGTCGACGTCGCTGTCGGAACCCGCCGGCGCAGGGCCCACCACCGCATGGTGGTCGATCTGCTCGGGGAGTCACCCCGGGATCTCACCGGGGTGCGGGTGCTCGACGTGGCCGAGCCGCTGGCGTACTGCCTGCCCGGCATGCGCAGCCGCGTGGTGCTCAGCCGCGGCACGCTCCGTGCCCTCGACGGGCCGGAACTCGCCGCGATCCTGCGGCACGAGCGGGCCCACCTGCGGGCCCGCCACGACCTCGTCCTGGAGGCGTTCATCGCGGTGCACACCGCCTTCCCTCGCCTGGTGCGCAGCGGCAGCGCGCTGGATGCCGTGCGACTGCTCGTCGAACTGCTCGCCGACGACGCCGCCGTGCGCGCCGCCGGCCCGCGGCCCCTGGCCCGCGCCCTGGTCGCCTGCGGGTGCGGGCCCGCGCCGAGCGGTGCGCTGGCCGCCGGCGGGCCCACC
>NZ_JBBATF010000122.1:0-9313 GCF_040398885.1 Mycobacterium sp.
GCGCCTCGTAGCGGGCGCCGGCCGGCGAGGTGCGCACGAACTCCCGGTTCCAGTAGTGGACCAGATGCAGCGACGCCAGGCCGGACGAGGTGAGCGCGCGCACCAGGTTCATCGCGGCGCTGGCGTTCGCGTAGGCGCGGACCAGACGGGACGGGTCGTGCTCGCGGACGGCGGCGTCGGGGGCGAATCCGTTGACCATGTCGCCGCGGTAGGACCTCAGCCCCAGCGCGTCGGTGTCCGACGAGCGCGGTTTGGCGTACTGGCCGGCGATCCGGGCGACCTTGACCACCGGCAGGCTGGCGCCGTAGGTCAGCACCACCGCCATCTGCAGCAGGGTTCGGATGTTGGCGCGGATGTGCGGCTCGGTGTTGTCGGCGAAGGTCTCGGCGCAGTCCCCGCCCTGCAGCAGGAAGGCCTCGCCGCGGGCCACCGCGGCGAGCTGTCCGGACAGCCGCTCGATCTCGGAGGCGACCGTGACCGGCGGGACGCTCTCGAGCACCGTGCGCATCGCCCGGGCGTGTTCGGGGTCCCAACTCGGCTGCTGGGCGGCCGGCTTGGCCAGCGCCGCGTCCAGTCGGCTGCGCAGGTCGGCCGGCAGCGGCGGCAGGGCCGGCAGCTGGTCGATCGGTACGTCGACGGTCCAGTTCACCCAGCCATCCTAACCGGGGCCTACCTGCGGCTGACCGACGTCGTGGCCGGTGGTCATCAGCAGATACCGGCGGAGGTTGTGCCGGGCGTCGACCAGGGCGTCGTGGGACTCCGGCGGCCGGGGCGGCATCCGGGGGCTGCCGTGGTCCTCCCACAGTTGGCGCAGTTCCCGGGTGAAGCGCGGGATCTGCGGCGGCAGGCTGGTCATCGGCCCCCACAGCTGGCACAGAGCCACGTGGTCGTAGGCGCCGACCCAGGCCCACAGTTCGATGGGCTCCTGGCCGTCGACGCCGAGGTAGCTCTCCAGTCCCTCGCGGATCTCCCGGCGGGAACGCCACAGCGGGGAGGCCGGCGAGGGCAACTTGGGCAGCACGTGGTTGCGCACCCAGCGGCCGGCCGATTCCGGATCGAACTCGGTTGACACCGCGTAGAACTCGCGGCCGTCCTCGGCGACGACGCCGATCGAGATCAGGTCGATGATGCGTCCGTTGTCGATGAACTCGGTGTCGTAGAAGTAGCGCACCAGCGGGCCTATCCCCCGGCCTGGACGGGTGCGGGCGCGGCGTGGACCTCCCGGTCGAGTTCGGCCTCGACCTCGGTGTCGTCCGGGAATCGCGGTTCCCCGGCGACGACGTGCTGCAGCCACAGGTTGGCCTGCACGAACGGCCGGCGCAGATAACGCTCCCGTTGCAGCGAGTGGTTCATCTTGCGCGGCTTGTCCTGATAGTGCCAGCGCGCCCACGGGGAATGCGGCCGGGCCAGTCGGATGGCCCCGATCAGCACCAGCGGGGTGAAGAACATGCCGAGCAGTCCGGTCCACAGCTTGCCTTTGAGCAGCACGATCACCGCGAGGGCGAGGTTGAGGACGGCCAGCGCGATGACGCTCACCCGGGCCGCGGTCGAGTCCGCGTCCCGCCAGATTCCGACGTCCAGCAACGACAGCGGGTTGAATCCCAGGACCAGCAACCCGGCCACGGCGACCGCGACGAAGACGGCGTCGACCGAGGTGCGGCCGTCCTCCGACCAGTACACGTCCTGCAGGTGCAGGATCAGGGCGAACTCGTCGAGAACCAGGGCCGCGCCGATTCCGAATACGATCGCAGCGGCGGTGAACTGGTGCACCGTGCCACTGCCCGCCATGGTGACCATCGCGACCCCGGAGACCAGCACGCCGATCACCCCGAAGACGGCGTGGTGGATGTGGGTGCCGCCCTTCCCGGAGATGTTGTGCGGCTGCCACCACTTGCGCGGACCGGTCCGGTCGGCGGTCGCCCGGATGTAGCGGGTGATCGAACGGGTGATGAAGAACGTCAGGATGAAAGCGATCAGGCACCACATCAGCGGTTGGCGGCCCGGGGCCACGAAATGGGTGTGGAGCACGGCTAGAAACTACGCTGCACCGGTGGACCGGGTGCCTGCGGATAGTCTGGTCCCCGGAATGAGCAGGTTGCCGGCGCCCGACGGGGGCGGTCTCCTCGGGCGAAGCCGATCCGGCCGCCCGCTGGTCTGGCGTCTGACCCGGGTGCTGATCGCGCTGGCCGTGGCCCGCGCCTGCTGGATGCTGTTCGGCGGTTTCCCGCACGACATGCCGTACCTCATCGACGCCGACGTCTACCGGATGGGCGGGCGGGCGTGGCTGGACGGCCGGCCGTTGTACGCCGGCGGGGCGATGTTCCACACCCAGGTCGGACTGGACCTGCCGTTCACCTACCCGCCGCTGGCGGCGATCGTCTTCAGTCCCCTGACGCTGGTGTCGCTGCCGGTGGCCGGCGCTGCCATCACGGTCACGACGCTGCTGCTGCTGGTGGTCTCGACGTGGATCGTGCTGACCCGTCTCGACGTGGCGCGGGACTGGCCGGTGGGCGGCTCACCCGCAACACGGCGGTGGTGGCTGGCGGCCGGACTGGTCGGCCTGGCGGTGTGGTGGCTGGAGCCCATCCAGGCCAACTTCACCTACGGACAGATCAACGTAGTCCTGATGACCCTGGTCATCGCCGACTGTGTCCCGCGCCGCACGCCCTGGCCGCGCGGGCTGCTGCTGGGATGGGCCATCGCCCTCAAACTGACCCCGGCGGTGTTCGTCCTCTACTTCGTTCTCCGGCGCGACCACCGGGCGGCGCTGACCGCGACGGCGTCCTTCGCGGCGGCCACTCTCCTGGCCTGGGCGTGGGCGCCCCGGGATTCGTGGGTGTACTGGACCTCGACGGTGCGCAACACCGGGCGGATCGGTGACGCCACCTATCACACCAACCAGAACGCGGCCGGGGCGCTGGCCCGGCTGGGCTTGGGCCACGGCGCCCATTTCCTGTCCTGGACGGCGGTCTGCCTGGCTGTGCTGGCACTCACCGTCTGGGCGGTCCGCCGGGTGCTGACCGCCGGCCCGGACGGCGGTGTTCTCGACGCCGGTCCCGAGCCGGTATTGGCGGTGGTGTGCGTCGCCCTGTTCGGCCTGGTGGTCTCGCCGGTGTCCTGGTCGCATCACTGGGTGTGGATGCTGCCGGCGGTCGTGGTGAGCATGGTGATCGCCGGTCGGCGACGCGATCCGGCCCTGGCGGTGACGGCGGCGGCCGGCGCGGCGCTGATGGTGTGGCCGCTCATCGAACTGCTGCCCGAACACCACGAGTCGGCCGCGGCCTGGTGGCGACAGCTGTTGGGGATCTCCTACGTGTGGTGGGCGCTGGCCCTGATCGCCGTTGCCGGGCTGCGGTCCGGGGCGTGGGCGCTCAGCCCGCGGCGGTCTCCGGAATCCGGGCCGGGGGCTCGGCCCGTTCGACCGGCTCAGCCCCCGGTACGCCTTTCTTGAGCGACGCGGCGTAGACGTCGACGTACTCCTGGCCGGAGAGCTTCATCAGCTCGTACATGACTTCGTCGATGACCGAGCGCTCGATGAATCGGTTGCCGGCCATGCCCTCGAAGCGGGAGAAATCCATCGGCTTGCCGAAGCGGACGGTCACCTGGCCGAACCGCCACATCTTGGAGCCGGGCGGGTTGACGACGTCGGTTCCGATCATCGCGACCGGAATCACCGGGACGCCGTTGTGCAGAGCCAGCCGGGCCAGTCCGCTCTTGCCCTTGTAGAGCCGGCCGTCGGGGGAACGGGTGCCCTCGGGGTACATGCCCAGCAGCTTTCCCTGGCTCAGGATGCGCTCGGCGGTGTCGAGTGCGTCCTGTGCCGCGTCGGCGTTGGTGCGGTCGATCGGCACCTGTCCGGCGGCGGTGAAGAACCACCGGTTGAATGCGCCCTTGATGCCCTTCCCGGTGAAGTATTCGGCCTTGGCCAGGAATGTGATGCGGCGCCGGACCACCAGTGGCAGGAAGAAACTGTCCGCCACGGCCAGGTGGTTACTGGCCAAAATGGCCGGACCCGACTTCGGAATGTGTTCCAGCCCTTCGATTTTCGGGCGCCCGAGGAAGGCGAGCAGAGGCCCCATGAAGATGTACTTGAACAGCCAGTACCACATGAGACATCCCTTACGCCCTACCCCGCTACCTCAGCCCGACTCTACCCCAGTCGCGGATGCCCGAACCACTCCAGGAGTGCCCTTCACGGCCAATCCTCAGACGTCGACGTCGCGGTCGGCGTCCGTGTCCACGTCGCTTTGGGCGCCGTCCTCGACCACGATGCCGTCCTCCACCACGATGCCGTCCTCCACCACGATCGGGATGTGGTGGAACCGCACGTTCGAGGACGGCGGCGGAGCGCCGTCGCCCCGGTCGTCCCCGGATTCGGCGGGGCCGGCCGTCCGGCCGTCGGCGGACGGGGTCGCCACCATCGCCTGAAGCACCGACATCAGCGTGCCGCCGTGCTCGGCGACGAGGTTGAGCATCGGGTGTTGCTCGCCGTTGACCAACGCCGCCAGCGCGCACACCGGGCACCACACCTGCTGGCAGCGCCCCGGGTCGCGCGTCGATTCACCGGCCGTCGAGGCCGTCGACTCACCGGCCATCGCCGCGGCGGCCCGCACCGCCGGTTCCAGCCGCTCCAGGATCAACTGCGCCAGTCGGCGCAACTCGGGACCGAGGTCGTCGTGCTGACTCATCGGGGCCACACCGCCGGGTCGGGCCGGAAACGCACGGTCAGTCCGCTGCCCCGCAGCGACGCGCCGATCACGATGCAGCGCCGCAGGACCGACGCCAGCCGCACCCGGCGACGCAGTCCGCCGACGCTGACGATCAGATCCTCACCGGCCCTCCCCAGGCGCAGCGCGCCCGGTTCCAGCGGCGGCAGCTCCAGCCGCATCCGGTAGACCGCGTCGACGCCCGAGCCGGACTCGCGGTCGACCACCGGCCGCAGCGGCCCGGGCGGCGCCGAGCCGTCCCGGCGGCGGGCCTCGTCGAGCAACTGCGCCAGCGCCTTGGGGCCGATCGGCTCGCCGGCCAGATGCGGCGTGAGCAACAGCTTCAGTTCCCCGCCGGCGGCCCCCAACCGGTCGAGCACCGACTCCTGCTCGGCGATCCGCGCGGAATACCAGTCGAAGGCCGGATGCTCGGGCAGGTCGCGGTACTCGTAGGAATCGTCACGGAACAGCACCTGGTTGACGATCACCTCGTTGACGCGCACCCCCATGACGGCCAGTGCGGTGAGCGCGCGGAGGGTCTCCGCCACCACCACCCGTTCGGGGGTGAGCACCAGGTGGGCGCCCACCCGCGGCCCGGTCAGCAGCTCGGCCAGAGCCGACACGCCCAGATGCACCGACTCCACCAGCGCCACCGTCGCCGCGGTGCGGGGGTCGTCGGTGTCGACGGACAGTCGCCGGTGGCGCGGCCAGCTTCGTTCCACGTAGACCGCGAAGGACGCCGGCAGCGTCAGCATCCGCAGCGCGTCGGCGGTCGAGGCGCAGTCCACCACGACATGGTCCCACCGCCCGGATGCGGCGAGATCCGCCACGGCCCGTAGTCCCAGCACTTCCTGGATGCCCGGGATGGCCGAAAGTTCCTCGGGGGCAAGATCTTCCAAGTCCGACGCCGGGAACCGCGCGGCCAGCACCCCGGCGACGGAGCGCCAGGCAGACTCCAGCAGGCTCATCGTGTCCAGCGCGATCGCGTCGAGATGACCGCCGCCGGTGTCGCCGCACTGCTCCTCGGTGAGGATCCGGACCGGCGCGGCTGGGGAACCGGGCTCGACGGCGACGCCGAGAACGTCGCCGAGGGAGTGCGCCTGGTCGGTCGACACCGCGAGCACCCGCCGGCCGGCCAACGCCTCCTGCACCGCCGTCGCTGCGGCCAGGGTCGACTTGCCGACCCCACCCTTGCCGACGAAGAAGCCGATGCGGGCGGCCATCAGCCCTCGACCCGCTTCTTGAGGTCCTTGAGCGCCGTTTCGGTGAGCCGGCGTTCGGCCTTGCGCTTGAGCAGTCCGATCATCGGCACCGTCAGATCCACCGACAGTTCGTAGGTGACGTCGGTCCCGCCGGCGCTGGGCGTCAGCCGGTAGGCGCCGTCGAGAGCCTTGAGCAGGTTGCTGGACACCAGGGTCCAGCGCACCGACGTGCGGTCCGGCGGCCAGTCGTATCTGAGCACCATGGTGTCGCGGAGCACGGCCGCGTCGAGCACCAGGCGGGCCACCCTCGGGTAGCCGTCGGCGTCGGCCTCGATGACCTGGGTCTCGGCGTACTCCGACACCCATTCCGGGTAGGAGCCGATGTCGGCGATGACCGCCATCACCGTGCGGGGATCCGCACCGATGTGGATGGTCTGTGCCGTCATGTCAGCCATTGTCACGCTTACCCGTCACGCTTACCCGTCACGCTTACCCGTCACGCTTACCCGTCATCCGTCCGACCCACGAAACGGTACCCTCCCCGGCCCGCGGTGACCCTTCTATCAGACGGCCGGTCCGACACCGACCGGACGTCCGGCCTCGAGGCGGTTCTTGACCTCGAACGCCATCCGCTTGCCGGCTACCCGGCGCCGGTGCGTCATCCCGGCGAGATCCATCTTCTCCAGTTCCCGGGCCGTCGCGCCGGACGGCTCGGCATGCAGTAGGTAGTGCAGCAGGACCCCGTCGAGCATCGGCTCCAGCCACACCTCCATGGTCCCGGTCAGCGGGCCGGTGACCGTCCACCGCACGCCCCGATCGGCCCGGTCCTCCACGACCTGCAGGAGCAGATCGGGAAACCAGCGCCGCCAGCCGGACCGGTCCCCGACCGCCGCGCCGACCGCCCGGGGATCGGCGGCGACGAACGTCTCGTCAGCCACCTGGATGCTGCTCACCGGGAGAGCTTCGCACACCGCTAGCCCGAAGAACGGACCGGAGGGACCCGAAGCAGGTCGGAAAGCCGCTGGGTGTGGGTGTCCCAACTCCAGTCCCGGGCGATCCAGCACCGTCCGGCAGCGCCCATCCGGCGCGCTTGGTCCGGGTCGGCCAGCAGACCGGCGATCACCTCGGCGATCTGTTCGCCGGAACGCCCGTCCACCACCCGGCCGGTCTCGCCCTCGAGGACCGTTTCGGGCGCTCCCCCGGAGTCGCCCGCCACCACCGCGACGCCGGAGGCGGAGGCCTCCAGGAAGACGATGCCGAGCCCCTCGACATCCAGGCCCGCCCCCCGGGTGCGGCACGGCATCGCGAACACGTCGCCCATCGCGTAGTGGGCCGGCAGTTCCTCTGCCGGCACCCCGGCGGTGAAGACGACGTCGGATCCGACGCCCGCCTCCCGCGCCATCCGGTGCAGGGCCTCGGCGTAGGGGCCGCCCCCCACGATGACCAGCGCCGCACCGTCGACCCGGCGCCGGATGTCGGGCAGCGCCCTGATCAGCATGTCCTGGCCCTTGCGCGGGACCAGCCGGGAGATGCACACCACCACCGGACGCTCACCGAGGCCGTAGCGGGCGCGCAGTTCGGCGCGGGCCGCCGGGTCCGGCCGGAACCGGTCGGTGTCCACGCCGGGCGGCAGGTGTTCAAGTTGGGCCCGCGGGCCGAACGCCGCGGCGAACCGGCCGCGGGTGTAGCGGCTGACGTAGGTGACGACGTCGGCGTTGTGGCCGATGCGCCGCAGCGCCGCCCGGGCGCCGGGCAGCATCGACCAGCCCACCTCATGCCCGTGCGTGCAGGCCACGACCCGCGCCGCGCCCGCCCCGCGGGCGCGGTCCGCCAGCAGCGCCAGGGGTGCTGCCGCGCCGAACCACACCGTCTCGATGCCGTGCTCACCGATGAGGCGCCGCATCCGGCGCTCGACCCCGGGCCCGGGGACCATCAGCGTGCCCGGGTGCCGGACGATCCGGTAGGGCGCAGCGCGGTCGTAGGCGTCGGAGTCCCTCCAGCGGGGCGCGTAGACGGTGAGTTGGTGCTCACCGGCGGCGGCCAGCCGGTCGGCGAACTGCTCCAGGTAGGACTGGATGCCGCCGCGGCGGGGCGGAAAGTCGTTGGTGACCAGCAGGATCCGTGTCATCGCCGATAAGGCTAACGGTGGCCCGCGGCGGCTATCTGCTCAGCCAGGCCGCCCACCGGGTCTGCAACTCGGCGGGGTCGACGTCGAACGCCTCGCGGACCGCCCGATCGAAGTCGCCGTGCCCGGGACCGCAGGCCAGGGTGTACAGCCGGCGCAGCCCGTCGACCCCGAAGGTGTCCGCGACGAACCGGGCGAACCACCAGGCCCGGTCGTATCCCCCCGAACGGTCCGGCCCGTCGAGTTCGGCGTCCGACGGCAGCGCCGTCCCTGCGCCGGCGCCCGGGGGCAGCGGAGCGGCGGGGCGGGCGACGAAGTCGGCGACGCCCTCGGTGAGCCAACGTGGCGCGTCCAGGGCAGTGTCCGCGCGGGCTGCGAGGTGGAAAAGCTCGTGGGTCAACACGATTCGCAAAGCCTGGTCGGACATCGCCGAGGCTCCGGGCGCCAGGACGATCCGCCGGCCGACTGCCCTGCGACTGCCGGGGTCCACCTCGTCGGCGACTGCCACCGCGGCGATGTCCTTCCATTCCCCGCGCGGGTCCAGATGCGCCTGGGCCGCGAACTGTTCGGGCGAATCGGTGGCGACGACGACGATCTCGCGCGGCCAATCGGTCCCCCAGAACCGTTCGACGGCGGTCACGGCTTCGTCGAGGTCGCCGCGCACCCTGTCCAGCAGCGCATCGGTGCGGGCGCCGCCGAGACTCCGGGCCGCGATCGTCCGCGGGGCGGGGGCCGGCGCGCTGCGCTCGACCGGTGGCGAGGCAACCAGGATCGCCGCGGCCACAGCCTGGACGGCGAGGGCGGCGGCCAGGATCGACCTGGCCGCCGACCTGTCAGTACCGACGAACGTTGTAGATCGGGGCGCTGTGCACCGACTCCACCCGGACCGGAATGCCGTAGGTGGAGGCGTGCACCATCATCCCGTCGCCGACGTAGATGCCTACGTGCGAGGCGTCCAAGTACTGGGTCACGACGTCGCCGGGCTGCATCTGGTCCACCGGCACCGGCTGTCCACCGGCCGCCAGGGCGTAACTCGAGTGCGGCAGGAACACTCCGGCCTGCTGGAAGGCCCATTGCACCAGACCGGAGCAGTCGAAGGCACTCGGGCCGGCGGCGGCCCATACGTAGGGCGAGCCGATTCGGGTCAGCGCGGCCTGGACGGCGGCCGCCCCCGCACCGCTGCCCCCGCCGCCCGGCCTGGGCAGAGCGGCCAGGGAGGCGACGTCACCGCGCATCCCGTCGGGCGCGGGCACCGCGGCAAGCGCGGCCGGCGGCGGAGC